>JBBSTY010000010.1:0-45374 GCA_038235385.1 Acidimicrobiales bacterium
GGTCGGTGCCCATCGGACCGAGCCACCCGGCCCGACTGACCGAGTGGCACACGAAGCCGACCGCGCGCTCGCCGTCGGGGTCCTCGGTCCCGACGAACGCGCCGTGGCAACACCCGTGCTCGATGGCTCGACGGGTCTCGTCGAGCCACTCGGGCCAGTGCCGGGCGACGAGCTCGCCGACGAGCGCCGCGTCGTGGTCGGCCACGGCGCGGCGCACCTCGACGTCGCCCGGCGGAGCGGCGCGGAACGCGGTGCCGAGCGCCATGTTCACGTCGGTCCCCACCTCCTGGTAGCCACGGGACTCGACCAGGCACAGCATCTCGGTGGCGGTGGCGTCGACCCCAGGCCAGAGGTAGAACGGCGGCGATCCCGCGAGGTGCACCTCCGACGCGGCGTTCGTCCACGCCCACGCCTCGATCGCGGCCATCAGCTCGTGGCCGATCCCGCGCCGCCGGTGGTGCGGATCGACGGCGACGAGCTTGACCCACGCCACTCGCACGCCGGCCGACCGATCACCGATCGTGCGACAGACCGCCGAGGCGGCGCCCACCAGCCGATGGCCGTCCCCGTCCCCGATGGCGAGCACCACGCCGATGGGATCGCCGTCGCCGTCGCCGGGTTCGGGGTCGTCCCAGCAGCACGCCAGCAGCTCGTCGGCGGAGAGCGACTCCTCGGGCATGGCCTCGCGCAGGAGGTCGGCGAGATCGTCGGCTCGGTCACGCGTGAGCTCCTCGACGGTCATCGTCATCTCCTCGCAGACGTCAGGTCGCCGCCATCGTGACCGCGGCCCACCCGTCACGCAACGCTTGCGCCGACGCCAGACCCTCGCACCCGCCACCCGGTGCATCTGCTAGACCCCATCGATGACCGCTGACCGTCGCGACCGGGTGATCCGGCCCCTCCTCGGCGTCGTCGTCGTCGTGGCGCTGGGGCTGGGGCTGGCTGCGGCCGGCTGCGGCGGCGAGCCCGCCAGCGGACCGACCCTGCCGTCGGTGGACTTCTCCCCGAAGCTGGTGATCGAGCTCGACGACGGGATCCGGTTCGTCGGCGGGCCGCGGGAGGACGCCGAGGTCCGAACGGATCCACCGTCGGTGCCCGGCGGAACCGTGGTCGAGGTGGTCAACCGGGGCACCGGCCCGCAGCGGCTCCAAGGTGGCCGCGGCGGCAAGGTCTTCGACACCGGCACGTTGCTCGCCGGTGAGCGCACGACCGTCGTGCTCACCAACGACACCCCTGCGGCCGAGGTCGTGCCGCTCGCCACGACCGAGCCGCCCGAGGCCACGGCCCAGATCACCGTCACCCCGCGACCGACACCCTGAGCCGAGCCGGCCCCGGACGACCACCGGATCAGCGGATGCCGGCGAACAGATCCTCCTCGGGCACCGCCGACCCCACGCGGCTGCGGGCCAGGACGTAGTCGTCGAAGGGGTGGATGGTCGATTCGATCTCGGGTGGGAGGCCGAACCAGAACGGTGACGTGGGATCGATCTGGGTGGCGTGGGCGAGCAGCGCCTCGCGGCGGACGTGGGCGTGTCCGTCGAGCGCGATCGAGGTGGTGATGCGGTCGTCCTGGGAAGGCCGGGCGAACCACTCGTCGGTGAACGGTGACTCGATGCCGAGCTCGAGCATCTTCGTGTGCATCTGCTCGATGCGACGGCGGGCCCACACCGTGTAGTACAGCTTCGCCGGCTCCCACGGGTCGCCCAGCTCGGGGTGCCAGCTGGGATCGCCGGCCCGCTCGAAGGCGGGGAGGCTGATGTCGTGCACCTTGAGGTGGTCCGGGTGCGGGTACCCGGCCTGGTCGTCGTTGTAGGTGATGATCACCTGGGGTCGCTCGCGCCGGACGATCCCGACCAGGCGTGCCACCGAGTCCTCCATCGGGGCGTTGGCGAAGGCCTCGGGGCGGGCGTTGGCCTCGCTGTCGGGCATCCCCGAGTCCCGGTACCCGAGCATCACCACCTCGTCGTAGCCGATGGCCGCCGCCGACGCCTCGAGCTCGCGGCGGCGCACCTCGGCGAGGTTCTCGACCACCTCGGGGCGGTCCATCGCCGGGTTGAGGATCTCGCCCTCCTCGCCGCCCGTGCAGCACACCAGCACGGTGCGAACTCCCTCGGAGCGGTAGCGGGCGACGGTGCCCGCGCCCTTGGACGCTTCGTCGTCCGGGTGGGCGTGCACGGTGAGCAGGCAGAGCGGCGCGGTCATCCCGTCACGCTACCGAGACGACGCCCGATCAACCGACGGGATCGCCCAACCGGGTGACGTCCCAGCCCCTGTGCTCGTAGCTGCCGTTGGTCGGTTCGAGGTGGTACCCACCGGTTTCGGGGTCGAGGGAGAGCGCCCAGCCGAGCATCTCCGCGAACATCCCGCGCCCCTCGTCGGGTCCGCTGGCGATGAGCTCGTCGCCGACCGACAGCACGACGCTGCCGCGCGGCCGGTAGAAGTAGCGCCCGCCCCGCTTGACGGCGAGGACGGTGAAGCCCGGCTCGATGTTGAACTGCAACTGACGCAGGCTGGCGCCATCGGCGCGGGACCCCGCCGCCACCGGTATCCGCACGACGACCTCGTCGGTCTCGCCGAGCGCGATCGACAGGATCGGGTGGATCTCCTCGTTCTGCTCGATGAGCCACACCATCTGCTGGGCGGCGTCGCCGATGTCCTCGGCCGCCTGGGACAGGTGCAACAGACCTCGGAGCGGCGCCGGGTCGAGGTTCTCGGCACCGGCCCGCAGCACCCACAGCTCGAGCCGATCCTTCATCTCGTCGAGGCGATCCTCGAGGTGGCGCACCTCGGCGGCCAGGCCGGCGTCGCGCAGGACGAGCGCCGAGTAGGCCAACCCGACCGCGACCTCGGAGATGTTCTTCATCTCGACGAGCACGTCGACGGCGCGGTCGAGGTCCGAGAGGGTTCCGTCCTCGGGTGGTACCGGCGGCTCCCAGTAGGGGGCGTTGGCGAGCTCGCGCAACCGGGCGATGCCTCCGGGCGGACCCTCGAGGAAGAGGACGTCGCCCGGGAGCAGCACGATGTCGCCCTCGACGTCGGTGATCCAGTCCCGCTCGCGACGGATGGCCATCACCCGCATGCCCGTGGCCACCGGCAGCTCGAGGGCGCTCAAGGGTCGGTGCGCCATGTGCGAGCCGTCGCGCACCAGCACCCGATGCGAGACCGTCTCGGCGTTGGACAGATCCGCGACGAGCTCGCGGGGGATGCCGAGGCGGTGCGTGACGATGCGGGCGATGTCGACGGCGTCGTTGCCGATCCGTTCGATGGCCCCGATGACCCGGACGACCGATGCCATGGCTTCGGCGTCGCGTGGGCTGCGGGCCGCCAGGATGCACTTGGCGCGCATGTCGTGCACGAGATCGCTCATCCGCTTGTCGAGCTCGTCGACCTCCTCGGCCATGTCCGGGTCGCCGAAGTAGAGCGAGGCGTAGGCGAGATCGACCATCAACTCCGAGGTGTCGACCGCCTCGGAGAGCATCGTTCGCAGGTTGCGGGGTTTGTCATCCATGGTGAGCGCCGGGTCGGCGTCCAAAAGCATAGGACAGGTGCCCACCCCCCGGGGCCGGGGCGCGGATCGGCGCGAGGGCAGCGTCTCCTATCCTCTCGCCCATGCGTCGATCGACTCCCGTCTCCCTCGCTGCGATCCTGATCGCCCTGGTCACATCGCTGACGCTCGCCGGGTGCGGGACGAGCGGGCGCGAGATGCGCGAGCCCGAGCGCGACGTGCCCTCGCCGACCCGCTCGGTACCGACCACCACCCCTCCGATCTCGAAGCCGCCGCTCCCGCTGGGCACCGCGTTCGACGGCTCCGACGGCACGTTCCCCGCGGTCCCGCCCGACGTGTTCGACATCTCGAGCTCGGCGTTCACGCCGGGCGGCGATCTCGACGCCACCTACACCTGCGCGGGCCCCTCGCCGGCGCTGCGCTGGCAGGCGATTCCCGAGGGGACCACCGAACTGGCCCTCGTGGTGACCGAGGCGGCCGACGGCGGCGACGTGCACTGGATCGTCACCGGCATCGCCCCCACCACCGAGGGCGTCGCCGAGGGCGAGATCCCCGCCGGAGCGGTCGAGCTGCCCAACAGCCTGGGCGAGCGCGGGTGGTCCGCTCCCTGCCCGCCGCCGGGCACCGCCACCTCGTACAACGTGGTGCTGCTCGCGCTCACGCAGCCGGCCGACGTCCCGGCGGGCACCCCCGCCACCGACGCGTACCGCCTCCTCACCGAGCAGGCCCGGGGCAACATCGCCGTCGTCTCCACCGTGGCCACGCGGTGACGTACGGTTTGCGCGGATGACCACACTCGACGACGGATCCGCGGACGGCACCACTCCGGCGGCGACGAGATCTGGCGAGGGCCGGCTGAGCGATCTCGAGGCGGCCGAGGACAAGCGCGCCGAGAGCCGACGACTCGACCACAAGTTCGAGCTCTTCGAGGCGATCCTGCTGTCCATCGCGGCGGTGCTCGCGGCGTGGACCGGGTTCCAATCGGCCAAGTGGAGCGGGGTGCAGGCCAACAGCTACGCCCAGGCGGGCGCGAGCCGCGTCGAGTCCACCCGGTCGGCCACCAAGGCCGGCCAGCAGACCACCGTCGACGTCATCACCTTCACCGATTGGCTCCAGGCAGCGGAGGGCGAAGGGCTCCTCAGCGTCCCCGCCGATGCCACCGCCACCTACGTCCCCGACCCGAACAGCCTGTCGGGGTTCCTGTACCAGCGGTTCCGCCCCGAGTTCGCCACCGCGGTCAACGCCTGGATCGCCACCCATCCCCGCATCAACCCCGACGCCCCGCCCACACCGTTCGTCATGCCCGAGTACACGTCCGCCGAGGGGGCCGACGCGGCGCGCCTCGAACAACAGGCGGAGGACCAGTCCGCCACCGCACGGTCGGCGAACCAGACGTCGGACAACTACGTCCTGATGACCATCGTGTTCGCCACCGTGCTCTTCTTCGCGGGCATCAGCTCGAAGATGGACACCTTCCGAGCGCGCGCGTTCCTGCTCGGCACCGCCACGACGTTGCTCACCTGCGCGGTGATCGTGGTGATCGTGTTCCCCAAGAACTTCTGACGAGGGACAGCTGACGAGCGGAAAACCCTCCGGTCAGTCCGGCAGGTCAGCGTCCGCATCCGTCGCAGCGTCCGCATCCGTCGCAGCGTCCGCATCCGTCGCAGCGTCCGCATCCGTCGCAGCGTCCGCATCCGTCGCAGCGTCCGCATCCGTCGCAGCGTCCGCATCGGTCCCGGCGTCGGCGGTCACGTCGGTGTCGGCGTCGGTGTCGGCGTCGGTGTCGGTGTTGGTGTCGGTCCCCGCGTCCGCATCGGTCGCGGCGTCCGCGTCGGCGGTCACGTCGGTATCGGTCGGGACGTCGGCATCAACGGCCCGAGCGGGTGCATCCGCATCGGTATCCGGAGCCGGAGCCGGAGCCGGAGCCGGTTCGGGCTCCCGACCCTCCTTGATGGCCGTGGCGTTGGCCACGGCCAACTTGTAGGCTTTGTCGGCGGCGTCCTTGTCCTCACGGCTCGCGTCGGTGGACTGCGACAGGCGACGCACCTCGGCGGCGGCATCGGCCTTGGCCTGCTCGGCGGCGGCGATGCGCTTGTCGAGCGCGTCGGCGACCTTGCGATCCTTCTTGTCGCGGGACTTGGCCGCCTTCTCGGCCGCGAGCAGCGCGTTGAACTTCAACAGCTCGTCGGGGACGGGGAGGCGGGCGAAGTCCTCGGGAGCGACCATGACCTCGCGGCGCCCCCGGCCCGGCCGACGCTTGCCGCGCGCCCGGTCCGGCGCCGACGACGACGACACGGGCGTGGATGCGGGCGCAGCATCCGCCGGTGCGGTGGTCTCCGGTGCAGCATCCGCCGGTGCGGTGGTCTCCGGTGCGGTGGTCTCCGGTGCGGCGCTCTCCGGTGCGGCGCTCTCCGGTGCGGCGCTCTCCGGTGCGGCGCTCTCCGGTGCGGCGCTCTCCGCTGGGGATGCCACGGCGACCGGCTCGGTCGGGGCATCAGGGGTGTCTGCGGGCGGCGTGGGCGTCGTGTCGTCGTTCATGATCCGGCGTTCGTCGTGGTCGGGAGGGGCGTGGGGAGACTAGGAGGTTGTCGACCCCGTCGCACCTCGCGACTCAGGAGCCGAGTGCACTGCGGCCGTCGGTGCCCCACCACTCGGCGGTGAGGCGCAGCCCCTGGACGTTGGCCCGGGGCTGGACCTCCTCGTAGGTGCGCTTGTAGCCGGTGTGATCGATCCGCCACCCGTCGGGCGTGCGTCGGTAGGTGTCGGTGTAGAACGCGGCGCCACGCAACGTCAGATCCCACTGCTTCATGATCACGACGTCGTCGAGCGCCCAGATGCCCGTGGCCGTGTCGGGACCGGTGAGGTCGATCTCGGGGTGGTGGCAGCGATGACTCGAGAGGAAGTCGTCCGATCCCATGCTGGTGCGCAGGAACTCGATGATCTCGTCGCGATCGCCGAAGCTGTGCGCACCACCGCTGTACGCCGCCGTGCAATCCGGGGTGAGCACCTCGGTGAGGTCGTCCCAGAGCTTCTGGTCGACGCAGCGCAGGTAGCGGTACTTCAGTCGCTTGATCGCTTCGATGTCGACCAGATCGGTGACCTGCATGGTGCCCCCAGGGTTCGGCGTCGAGCCATCCAACCACACCGCACCGTTGGTCGCCGACCCTCACTCGGTGGGTCAGGTGCCCTTCGACCCAGCCTGTGGACCGCCGAGATGTCGGTGTTAGGGTTGCCTGATCTTCGGGTGCGCTCGGTGTGCCCTGACCCATCAAGGAGCCCCCACTCGTGTCTCGTGCCCACCGCCTTCCCCGCACCGGCGTCGCTGTCCTCTCGGGCGTCCTGCTCACCGTCGGCGCGGTCGGTTGCGCATCCACCGACGACGGCGGCACCGTCCGCAACCTCGACGGCACCTCGGTCGGATCGGGATCGGGGTCCGGTTCCGGGTCCGGCAGCGGGTCGGGCCTCACCGAGGAGAACACCCAGGGCACCACCGACAACGCGCTGATCCTCACGGCCATCGACGAGTACAAGGTCTACGTCACCGAGCAGCTCGCCGACACCGTCGCCACGACCACCCAGATGCGCGACGCCATCGCGGCGGGCGACCTCGAGGGCGCCAAGGCCCTCTACGCCCCGTCACGCCAGGGGTGGGAGGCGATCGAGCCGATCGCCGGCCTGATCGAGGAGATCGACGGCCTGGTCGACTCGAGGGTGGACGACTTCGAGAGCGAGACCGACCCCGAGTTCACCGGGTGGCACCGCATCGAGTACGAGCTGTGGGTCAACAACGACACCGCCGCAGCCCAGCCGTTCGCCGATCAACTGGTCACCGACCTCGAGACCCTCCAGCGCGAGATCGCGACGCTGGAGATCCCGCCTGCTGCGCTCACCGTCGGGGCGGGCGAGCTCATCGAGGAGGTGTCCACCGGCAAGATCACCGGCGAGGAGGACCGCTACTCGAGCACCGACCTGTGGGACTTCGCCGCCAACGTCAACGGCTCGGAGAAGGTCATCATCCTGCTCACGCCGGCGCTCGACCAGGCGAACCCGGCACTGCTCGGATCCATCACCGCCGGGTTCGCCGAGATCAACGCGGCGCTCGACCCCTACCGCGACGGCGACGGGTACAGGCCCTACACCGACCTCTCCCCGGCTGACCGGACCCGGATGCAAACCATCCTCGCCGGCCTGTCCGAGAACCTGTCGCAGGTGTCGGGCGCCCTGGGGCTCGGCTGATGGACGCGGACGATCGACGCACCGGGTTGAGCCGCCGATCGCTGCTGGCCGGAGCCGTCGGCACGGTCGGGCTCATCGGCGGCGCCTCGGCGCTGGCCGGATGCGCGGGCGGTGATGCGACGGGCGCCGGGGCCGACGCCGCCGGCTCGGCCTCTCTCGTCGAGGGCGCCACCGTCGCCACCGCCCAGCTCCAGCACCTGCCCTTCTTCGGGACCCACCAGACCGGCGTCACCGCGCTCCACCAGGCGAGCGGGCTGATGGCGGCGTTCGATGTCACCGCCGTCGACCGTGACGCGCTCATCGCCATGTTCCGGGCGCTCACCGACGAGGCCGTGCGCATCATGACCGGCAAGCCCTACGAGGAGCTCGACGCCAACTACCCGCCCCTGCACACCGGCCACGTCACCAACCCACCACCACCGCACAACCTCACCGTCACGGTCGCCGTCGGCGCGTCGCTGTTCGACGATCGGTTCGGGTTGGCCGACGACAAGCCGGCCGAGCTCGTGAAGATGCCGTTCCTGGCCAACGACCGCTTGGATCCCGAGCGCAGCCACGGCGACCTGCTGCTCAGCATCAACAGCGACAGCCAGGACGTCAACCTGTTCGCCCTCCGCCAACTGATGCGGGCCACACGCTCGAGCCTCGCGCTCCACTGGATGCTCGAGGGCTACAACCGGCGGGTGGATGCCGAACCCGGCGAAGCCGGGGTGCGCAACCTCATGGGTTTCGTCGACGGCACCGCCAACCTCGATCCGCAGGCGCAGGCGCAGATGGACTCGAGCGTGTGGGTGGCCGCCGACGGCACCGAGCCGGCATGGGCCGCCGGCGGCACGTACCAGGCGGTGCGCACCATCCGGATGCTCGTCGAGTTCTGGGACCGCACCCGGCTCGACGAACAGGAGGCGCTGATCGGACGACGCAAGGAGAGCGGTGCCCCCCTCGACGGCGAGAAGGAGACCGACATCCCCGACTTCGGTGCCGACCCGGACGGCAGGATCACCCCGCTCGACGCCCACATCCGCCTCGCCAACCCCCGCACGCCCGAAGTCGCCGACCAGGTCATCCTGCGCAAGGGGTTCAACTACTCGCGCGGCTTCGACGGGTCCGGCCAGCTCGACCAGGGCCTCGCCTTCGTGTCGTTCCAGCGCAGCATCGAGCGCCAGTTCCTGCCCATCCAGGAGCGCCTCGCCGGCGAGCCGCTCGAGGAGTACATCCGACCCGAGGGCGGCGGCTTCTACTTCGCCCTCCCCGGTGTCGTCGAGCCCGGGGGCTACCTCGGCGATGGGCTCCTCGAGCCCACCACCACCTCGTCCTGAGCGGCCGACCCCGGATCGACCGGGTCGGGTTCTAGGGTGAACGACTCGTGACCCTCGATCGTCGACGCTTCCTCACCCTCGCCGCCGGTGGCGTCGCTGCCGCGACCCTCGCCAGCTGCGCATCGTCCGATGCCGACGGCACCTCGACGGGCGCCGCGCCCAACCCGGACCCGACCGACGACGCCGGAACCGGGTCGCCCCCACGCGGCACCGGAGACAGCAGCGGCGGGAACGGCGGCGGGAACGGTCCGGATGACCCGACCACGCCAGGAGGCACCGTCGGCACCTGGGTGGTCTCGGGACCTTCGACCTCGAGCCAGGTGGCGCTGACCTTCCACACCAACGGACCCACGTCGATGGTCGAGTCCGTGCTGGACATCGTCGAGGCCCGCAAGCTGGCCATCACCACGTTCATCATCGGGCAGTGGCTCGACGCCAACCCCTCGATGGGCGAGCGGATCGTCGCCGGGGGCCACGACCTCGCCAACCACACCTACACCCATCCCACCTTCGAAGAGCTCTCCCCCGCGCAGATGCAGACCGAGATCGAGCGGTGCCGAGATGCGCTCGTCCACCACGCCGGGTCCCCCGGCCGGTGGTTCCGGCCGTCGGGCACCGACAACGGCGTCGACTCGCCCTCGGCGGCCACCCTGGCCGCGGCCGGTGCCGCCGGCTACACGTCGATGGGCTACGACGTCGACCCCTTCGACTACCGCGATCCCGGCGCCGCAGCCGTCATCGAGCGCACGTTGGCCGGCGTGGTGGGCGGATCCGTCGTCAGCCTGCACATGGGCCACCAGGGCACGATCGACGCGCTGCCGGCCCTGCTCGACGGGCTCGACACCGCCGGCCTCGAGCCGGTCACGCTCAGCACCCTGCTCGGCTCGGGCTGACCCGGCGCTGACCCCGGGCTCACGCCACGCGCGAGACCCGATCGTCGTTCGGGGCGTCGTTCGCGATCGTGTCGGGGCCCGACGCGACCGGTCCGGGAACGACGGGCACCGACCGGGAGGCGACCGGTCCGGGACGCCCCACGCGGCCGAACCGCTCGGCGACCATCGATCTGATCGACGGGCCATCCACCCGCGCCCGCCCGGGTCGGTCCGCGCCGGGGACCGCCCGCGCCAGCATCCAGAGGAAGGCCAGCCCGAGCACCTCGAGGAGGTGGGTCCCCTCGGCCATCCCGGGGGTCGAGCCGTGGACGATGTCGATCGCCGCGGTCACGGCCATCACCCCGGCGAGCGCGCCCGCCATGGGCAACAGGCCGCGAGCCCGCCACGGCTGGAGCGCCGCCAGCAGGAGACCGACCGCGAACGCCAGGTCCCACCCGCCGAGATGTCGACTGGCGTGGACCTCGTTGCCGGACGAGGCCAGCAGGTCGGGAACCGCCAGCACCACCATCAGCAGCGCGACCACGAGGAGCCCGTACTGCATCGCGTACACCAACCGGCGCTTCCGGACGACCGCACGGCCGAGGTCGGCCGCCGGTTCGAACGCCACGCCCTCGGCGGCGACCCGATCGAGGATGGCGTCGGTGAGGTCGGGCACCGACGCGGCCACCCCGACGCGCGAGGCGCGGTGCAACCGGGACGCGTCGGCGCGAAACGTCGTGCACGCCGAACAGATCGCCAGGTGGGCTGCGAGCGCAGCCCGTTCCGTGTCGTCGGCTTCGCCGTCGAGCTCGGCCGAGATCAGCTCTCGCCCCATTTGGCACTCCATGCCGCGATGGTCGCACGCCGTCGGCGAATGGTTCCCGCCGACCCCCTTTGCCACACTGGCACCATGGAGGAGCTCACCCGGTTGGCGACGAGAGCGGGCACCGGCGACCCCGAGGCCATCCGCGCCTTCGTCCGTCGCGCCCAGCCCGACGTGTGGCAGCTCTGCTCGGGTCTCGTGGGTCGTGAGCACGCCGACGACCTCACCCAGGACACCTTCATCCGCATCCTCCGCGCCCTCCCGGCGTTCCGGGCCGAGTCGTCCGCTCGCACGTGGATGCTGCGGATCACCCGCTACACCTGCGCCGACTGGATCCGGGGTCGTCAGCGGCGTCGGCGGCTCGAGCAGCAGGCGGTCGAGGTGACCCGCCTCACCACCCCCGCCGAGACCGGGCGGGTCGACCTCGACGACCTGCTCGACCATCTGCCCCCCGAGCGTCGCGACGCCTTCCTGCTCACCCAGGTGCTCGGGCTCAGCTACGCCGAGGCCGCCGAGGTGGCTGGCTGCGAGATCGGCACCATCCGATCGAGGGTGGCGCGCGCCCGCGCCGCACTGGTGGCCGAGCTCGACGACGACCGCTCGGCCGCCGACGCCCACGGCTGATCGCTCCTGGCCCGCGTGCTCCGCCGATGCGGCGGCGTGCGGGGAACCATCCGGTGGGGCCGGACGACCACCTGGGGACCCGTTCGTCGACGACGGACACGAGGAGGAGGAGACCAACCGCTCCATGCGCACCTCCACCGCTGCGGCACTCGTCGCGGCCCTGATCGTCGGGCTCGTAGCGATCGTGGGGATCGTCGGCGCGTCGCCGGCCGCAGCCGAGACGCCCGCGGGCGACACCGAGTCGCGGGTGACGTCGGTCGAGCCCGACACCGGCGCGGTCGACATCGCCGTGCTCGGTGGCGACGAGACGCTGCGCATCGCCGTGGTGCCCGGCCACGAGGTGGCGGTGCTCGGGTACGCGGGCGAGCCGTACCTGCGGATCGACCCGTCCGGCACCGTGTACGAGAACCGGCGTTCGCCAGCGGTCGCCGCCAACGCCGATCGCTACAACCAGGCCGCGAGCGACGCGACGGTCGGTTCGTCGACCAGCACCGACGCCGGGTCGGAGCCCGACTGGCACCAGGTCGGGTCGGGCGGCACCGCGACCTGGCACGACCACCGCACGCACTGGATGGTGGAATCGGTGCCCGCGCCGGGCGAACCCGGCGAGCGCGTCTTCGAGTGGACCGTCGACCTGGTGGTCGACGCCACCCCGGTCGTCGTCACCGGCGAGCTGCGCCGAGGCGACGCCACCACCGCCTGGCCGTTCCTCATCGGGGTCGTCGCCGTCGCTGCCGGCCTGGTCCTGACCGGGCGTCGCCGCGCCGACCGCGAGGTCCCGGTGGTGCTCGCCTGCGCCTGGACCGCCACCACGCTCGCCGTTGCGCTGACGATCGCCGAGGGCATCGCCCTCGAGTGCTGGACGTGCCGGCCGGTCGACCTGATCCCGGTCCTCGTGGCCGCGGTCGCCGTGACGGCGACGCTCGTGGTGGGACGCGACGGTCGCCGGGTCGCAGCTGGCGCCTTCGCGCTGGTTGCGCTGAGCGGATGGCTGCTCGTGCACGTCCGGGTGCTCACCCAACCGGTCGTGGTGTCCGCGCTGGCTCCGATGGTCGCACGCGTGGCCGTGGCCGGGGCCCTCGGGGCAGCCGCCGCCGGCCTCGTGCTCGCCGCCCTCTGGGGGCGTCGCGCCCTCGACGAGTACGCGTCGCTCCCGCCTGCCCAGCGACGCCGCCGTCGCGCTACCGGCAGTCGGCGCAGCGACCGGTGAGCGTGAGGTGGCTGGGGCGCGCCGCGAACCCGTGCTCGCGCTCGAGACGCCGCACCACTGCGTCGAACGCCCCGGCCGGGAGGTCGATCACCGCACCGCAGCCATCGCACACGGCGTGGTGGTGGGGCCGATCGACCAGGTGGTAGGTGGTGGCCGCGCCGGTGCCGAGCCCGGCCCGGATCACCAGGCCCACCGACTCGAGCAGATCGAGCGTGCGGTAGACGGTGGACAGGTTGACGTCGGGATGGTCGCGCTGGATCACCCCCGCGAGCTGTTCGGCTGACGTGTGGTCGTGGCCGGCATCGAGCAGCGCCCCGAGCACCAGGCGGCGCGCCGTCGTCACCCGTTCACCGAGCGCCCGGAGCCGGTCCACCAGTTCGTCGAGCTCGCCCGCACCGGCCATGGACCGAACCGTAGCGGCCACCAGCTCCGCCTCGTGTAGCGGCTACCTTGCTTCTGCGAACTCTTCGCAACCAGGACCGAGCAGGAGCCATGACGGAACCGACCCCGAGCCACGCGCCAGGATCGCGCCGACACCCCGGGGCGGTCGCCGCCATCCTGGCGATGGTCGTGCTCGGCGCCGCCGCATGCGCGGGTTCGTCCACCTCGGTGGGGACCGACGCGACCCGCGACACCACGGCTCCAGCGTCGTCGGGCACCGGGGACCCGGATCCGGACCAGCGCCCGACCCTCGTCATCGTCACCACGGTCGCACCCGTCACCAGCATCGTCAGCGCCGTCGTCGGCGACCGTGCCGAGGTGACGGGCATCGTCCCCGAGGGCACCAACTCGCACACCTACGAACCGCGGCCGAGCGCCGCGCAGGTGCTCGCCGGCGCCGATGTCGTGTTCCTCAACGGCCTCCAGCTCGAGGAGCCGACGCTCGACCTAGCCGAGCAGGTGGCGAAGCCGAACAGCCGCCTGGTCGAGCTCGGTCCGGCCACCATCACCGAGGACCGGTACGCCTACGACTTCTCGTTCCCGCAGTCCGAGGGCAAGCCGAACCCGCACCTGTGGACGAACCCGCCCATGGTGATCCGCTACGCCGACATCGTCCGCGACACGATGATCGAGGTCGATCCCGACGGCGCCGACATCTACCGGGCCAACCACGACCTGTTCGCCGCCAAGGTGGGCGATCTCGACCGCGCCATGCGCACGAGCTTCGCCACGATCCCCGAGGGCCGACGCCGGTTGCTGACCTACCACGACGCCTACGCCTACTTCGCCCAGGAGTACCGCTGGCAGGTGATCGGCGCCATCCAGGTGTCGGACTTCGGCGACCCCACGCCGAAGGAGGTGGCCGCGCTCATCGATCAGGTCAGGGCGCAGGATGTGCGCGCCATCTTCGGGTCGGAGGTCTTCCCGAGCCCGGTGCTCGAGCAGATCGGCCGGGAGACCGGTGTCCGCTACGTCGACGTGTTGCGTGACGACGACCTCCCCGATGAACCCGGCTCGGTGGAGCACTCGCTCATCGGGCTCCTCCGCTTCGACTACGTCACCATGACCGAGGCGCTCGGCGGCGACGCGTCGGCGCTGCGCGACCTGGACGTCACCATCGTGACGCCGGACCGCGCCGACTACCCGCAATGACCGACGGACCGCTGATCGGCCTCGACCAGGTCGCGGTGCGCTACGGCGCCGACCCCGTCGTCGCCGACGTGACCCTCTCGATCGGCGCGAGCACGTTCCTCGGGCTCGTGGGCCCGTCGGGCGCGGGCAAGACCTCAGTGCTGCGGGTGCTCGCCGGTTCGCTGATCCCGGCGGCCGGATCGGTGGTGCGAGCCCGATCGCTCACCGTCGGCTACGTGCCCCAGGTGCAGACCGTCGACTGGGACTTCCCCATCACCGTGATCGAGTGCGTGCTGCTCGCCCGCACGGCAGCGCGCTGGCGACCGTGGCCCACCGCCGGCGACCGTGCCGACGCCGACGACGTGCTCGACCGGCTCGCCATCGGCGACCTCGCCCGGCGGGGCATCCGCGAGCTCTCCGGGGGCCAGCAGCAGCGGGTGTTCCTGGCCCGGGCCCTGTTGCAACGGCCCCGCCTGCTGCTCCTCGACGAACCGACGGCGGGCGTGGACCTGCGCACCCGCCACGAGATGATGCACCTGCTCGGCGAGCTCCACCGCGACGGGCTCGCGATCGTGCTCACCACCCACGATTTGAACGGCGTGGCCGCACACCTGCCGACGATCGCGTGCCTCAACCACACCATCGTCAGCATCGGCGCTCCGGCCGAGGTGCTCACCCCCGAGACGCTCGAGACCACCTACGGCGCACCCCTGGAGGTGCTCACCCACGCCGGCATGCGGGTGGTGGTCGAACCGGGAGGCCTCGTCGGATCCGAGAGCGCCGAGCACGTCCACGCCGACCGCTGCCGACCGGCGCCATGAGCGAGCTGTGGGCGCCGTTCGCGTTCGAGTTCTTCCGCAACGGGCTGGTGGCGGCCACGGTGGCCGGTGCGCTGTGCGGGCTCATCGGGGTGTACGTGGTGCTTCGGGGCATGAGCTACATCGGCCACGGCCTGTCCCACGCCATCTTCGGGGGCTTCGCCGCCAGCTCCGTCATCGGGATCAGCTACTTCCTGGGCGCCGGCGTGTGGGGCCTGGCCACCGCCGTGCTCATCGGTCGGGTGAGCCGGCATCGGCCGATCGGCAACGACGCCGCCATCGCCGTGGTCACGACCGCGTCGTTCGCGTTGGGCCTCGCCCTGATCGCCGTGTTCGGCACGCCGGCGCGCAGCGCCGAGGCGGCGCTGTTCGGCAACGTGCTCGGTGTCTCGGCCACCGACGTCGCGGCGATCGCGCTCGTCGCGCTCGCGGTGGGCGTCGGCGTGCTCGTCCGGTACCGGGCACTCCTCTTCACCACGTTCGACCCGGAGGTCGCCGCGGTTTCGGGTGTGCACACGGCCCGGGTCGACCTGCTCCTGATGCTCATGTTGACGGTGTCGATCCTGGTGTCCATGAACATCATGGGGGTCACCCTCGTCGCCGCCGCCATCGTGATCCCAGCGGCCTCCGCCCGACTGCTGACGACGTCGTTCACCACGATGTTGGTCCTGGCCACCACGATCGGCGCAGCGTCGGGGTTCGTGGGCATGATCGCCAGCTACCACTTCGACATCGCGTCCGGACCGACCATCGTGCTCACGAGCGCGGCGATCTTCGCCGTCGCCTACGTGGTCCACGGCGTGCGCCGCCGCTGAGCCGCAGCACCGCACCCTCCGCGTCGGGTGCGGCGGAACGCGGTTGGCTACGGTGCACGTCGGAGCCTGCGCCGATCGTGGAGGAACCCATGGCCGATGACCGAACCGGCGAACACGAGGAAGGTGCCCTCGACGCCTTCGGCGCCCACACCGACGCCGCGTTGACCATCGTCACCACCGCCGACGGCGTCGAGCGTTCGGGGTGCCTGGTCGGCTTCCACTCGCAGTGCAGCATCGGCCCCGACCGCTATGCGCTGTGGCTCTCCAAGGCCAACCGCACCTACCGGGTGGCGATGTTCGCCGAGCACCTCGCTGTGCACCTGCTCGGCACCGGCGATCACGAGCTGGCCCGGTTGTTCGGCGGAACCAGCGGCGACGAGGTCGACAAGTTCGCCCGCTGCGCGTGGACCACCGGTCCGGGCGGCGTTCCGCTCCTCGACGACCTGCCCAACCGGTTGGTGGGTCGGCGGGTCTCGCTGCTCGACGAGCAGGACTGCGACCACGTGTGCATCGTGCTCGTCCCCGACGTGGTGGAGACCACGTCGCCGTTCGAGCCGTTGCGCCTGTCGATGGTGGACGATCTCGACCCTGGCCACGACGCCTCGGACCGTCCGGTGCCGTCCACCCTCGATGCCTGAGCACGACGACCGAGCTCGACACGGGCGATGCCGGGCGTGGTTCAGGTCTGGAGGCGCTTCCACCGGGCCTCGGCGAAGCTGAACACGCCGTAGAGGAAGAGCCCGAGGGCCACCACGCTGAGCCCGATCGGCCCGAGCGGCCCGTCGGCCAGGCTGGCCAGGGACTCGTCCAACCCGAGCGGCTCGTTGGGATCGGCGGCCACGGCAGCGGCGATGACGAACCAGCCGATGGCGACGAACGCGACCGCCCGGCCGAGGAGGCCGGCCACACCCACGACGCGGACGGCCCGCCGGACCGACGGCCCTTCGTCGACCGCCAGCTTCTCCTCGAACTTGGTGGTGAACGCCCGGTAGGCGTTCCAGAGACCGGCGGCGACGAAGCCGAGCCCCGCCGCGCCGACCAGCACCTGCCCGGCCGCCCCCCACCCGAGGATGGTGGCGGTCACCGTCTGCTCCGAGCCGCCGCCTCCGCCCGATCCGCCGCCTCCTCCCGATCCCCGGAGGATCGAGACGGCGCTGGCGAACGCGGCGCCGTAGACCACCGCCCGGCCGACGTAGCCGGCGCGCTTGGCCCACGTCTTGGCCGAATCCTTGGCGTCGTCACCGTCGTCGTCGTCCTGCTCGAGCACGGCCTCGATCAGGCACCACGCCGCGTAGCAGAGGAGGCCGACGGCGAGCAGGAGCAGGAGTGCCTGACCGAACGGCTGCTGCTCCAGCAGCGCCAGCGCGCCGCCCTTGTCGGCCGATTCGGACCGGTCGCCCCACGCCACCCGGAAGGCGACGATGCCCAACAGCACGTACACGACCCCCCGGGCCGCCAGGCCGATGCGCCCGGTGCGTTGCGCCCAGTCGCCGGACCTCGCGGCGTCGCGGACCGTCTCGGTGACCTCGGGTGCCTGCGCCATCGCTTCCCCCTACCCGCTCACCGGGTGACGATGCACGGTGGCCCACGCACGGATCGTGCCGGCGGCCGAGGCCGCCCGTTACCGTGCGAGGATGACGATCGGGCACGTCCACGATGATGGAACGGGCACCGGGACCGCACGGTGAACCGCACCGATCGGCTCTATGCGCTCGTCGAGGAGCTGCGCGCCGTCGCCCCGCGGCCCCGCACCGCCGAGTGGCTCGCCGCCCGTTTCGAGGTGAGCACCCGGACGATCGAGCGTGACCTCAGCGCGCTCCAGCAGTCCGGGGTTCCGATCTACGCGACGCCGGGACGCCGCGGCGGGTACGCCATCGACGCGGCACACACCCTCCCGCCGGTGAACTTCACCGCCGTGGAGGCAACGGCGGTCGCCGTCGCGCTGGCCGATCCCCGGGCGACGCCGTTCACCGCTGCGGCCCGGGCGGCGATGCTCAAGCTGATGGCGGCCATGGCCGTCGACGATGCGGCTGCGGCCCGAGAACTGGCGTCGCGGGTGCGGATGTACGAGCGCCTTCCCGCGGACGGCTCGCCCTCGCCGTCGGGATCCGCTGACGACGAGGACGACGCCGACGCCGACGCGGGTGACCGCGGCACCCGCGACGTCGAGCGTCGCGCCGGCGCCCGGTCGGCCCTCGAGTCGGCCATCGTCGGGCGACGCGTGACGCGCCTGTCGTACATCGATCGCGAGGGCGCGACGACCGTGCGCGTCGTCGAGCCCGTGGCCGTCGCCGGCGTGACGCCCAACTGGTACCTGGTGGCGTGGTGTCGGCTCCGTGAGGACTACCGGTCGTTCCGCCTCGACCGTGTGCTCGGCGCCGACATCACCGACGAGGTCGCGCCCATGCGCGCCGACGTCGCCGACGGGCCTCCCGGCCTCGTGGGCCACACCCCCGACCTCGGGTGATCGTCCCGACGGATCTCGATATCCCGACAGGGGGTTGTCGCCGTCGGGGTCGAAGGTGCTGTCCATGACGAACACCACCGAAACCCGAACCCCATCCACCGACTCGGTCACCGCCACCACGGCGGCGCCGGTCACGTTCCCCCAGGTCACCTGGTTCGAGATCCACACCGCCGACCCGTCAGCCGCGAGGGAGTTCTACTGCGGGCTCTTCGGCTGGTCCTTCGCCGAGATGGCCGACGGCTACCACGGCATCGAACAGGGCGCCGGGCAGGTGATCGGCGGCGGGATCTCCGACACCCGGGGCGAGTGGCCCTCATGCGTCATCCCCTTGGTGCAGGTGACCGACGTCGCCGCGATCGCCGCCAAGGTCACCGGGCTGGGCGGCAGCGTGCTCGCCGAGCCCCAGACCATGCCCAACGGCCTCACCTTCGCCTACCTCGCCGACCGCGACGCCAGCGCCTTCGGCGTCTGGTGCCCGCCGTCGGGCGCCTGACCCGACGCGTCGAGTCAGGCGGCGGCGCTCGGCGCGCGTGCGCACGCGGGCGGCGCCGGTCCGGCGCGTCGGGTGCCGTGGCGTTGGGACCAGAACGTGCGCCCGGTGAGGGTCTGCCAGATGAACCAGCCGTCACCCGACGCCATCACCGACCAACCCGCGCGGGGGGCGACGCCGTGGTGGCGGCGACAGAGCGCGACGAGGTTGTCGATGTCGGTGGGTCCGCCGTGGCGCCACGGGGTGACGTGGTGGATGTCGGCCCACCCCACCGTGCTGTCGCAGCCGGGGAAGGCGCAGCCGCCGTCGCGGACCAGGACCGAGGATCGTTGCCTGGGCGACGGAGCGGTGCCAGTTCGGGGCAGTGCTGGCGGTCGCGGGCGTGCTGGCGGAACAGCTCGTCGGTCTTGTGCTCGACGATCTGTTCGACCGTCTCCGCGTCGGCGCCGCCGAAGCGGGCCTGGAGCTGCGCGAACGAATCCGAGCGGGCCCAGGTGGCTGACGTGGTGGTGGCATCGTCGGGTTCCGGGCCGTCCTGATCGAGCAGCCGCGCCCGCTCGGCCACCTCCGCCTTCCACCGGTCGAAGCGCGTGCCCGGCACCTTGGCGATCAGGTGCGCTTGCTGATCGGCGATCTGATCGCGGATGCGAGGGTTGGCGGCGTCGAGCAGCACCCGAACGTGCTCGCTGGTGATCCGTCCCTCGAACCACGCCTGAGCGGTCGGCGCCAACTCGTGTTGGAGGAGCCGGGAAGCCCTCAACTGCGATCGCACGACGTGGTGGGGCAGCCCCGTGGCCGTCGCGAACCATCCGGCGGTCGTGGCCCCGTGCTCGAGGTTGGTGAAGCCGTCGCGATCGAGAGCCCCCAGCGCGTGGACCTCGAGATGATCGGCCAGCTCACGCATGCGCCGAGCCGTCAGCGCGACCCGGGCCAGGTCCTCACCGGACAGACCTGTCACGCCCGATTCGGCGAGGCCCTGCCATTCCTGGGGCACTCGAGTCAATCGGTCGACGTCGATCACCCCACCATCATGCTCACCCCCTGCGACACCGAAAGGCTCGAAAGGGGTTCATCAACGAAGAAACCGGATTGAACGTCGTGGTATCACTCGACGTGGCATCACGAACACACATCCCGTGGTGTCATCACCCGTCGTCACTCCGAGGTCATCCGGTCGCGGGCGCTGCCGCCTGGATGGCACGCACCAGCCCGGCGACGAGGTTCGCTCGCTCGGCCATCGCGCCGATCTCGAGGTACTCGTGGTCGGCGTGGGCGCCACCACCGACCGCGCCGAGACCGTCGAGCGTGGGCACCCCGCAGGCCGCGGTGAAGTTGCCGTCGCGGCCGCCGCCGACCGCCCGGCCCTCGAGGCCCGGGAGCAGCGACGTCGCCAGCGCGAAGAGCTCGGCCGATGCCGTCTCGGGCATCGGTGGCCGACCCACCGAGCCGCGCACCTCGACCTGTGCCTCCTCGAGGTGCGGCGTGAGGGCGGCGAGCGCGGACTCGATCCGCTTCGTCTCACCAGGCGATTCCACCCGCACGTCGACGAGGACGGTCGCCTCGGCAGGGACGACGTTGTCGAGCGTTCCGGCCGATGCGACGGTCGGGGTGACCGTCGTGCCGAGATCAGGCCGGCCGAGCGCGGCGATGGCCAGGACCTGGTGCGAGGCCTCGACCAGCGCGTTGACGCCGGCCTCGGGCTCGAGGCCGGCGTGCGACGCCCGGCCGGTCACCGAGACCTCGAAGGTCCCGCAGCCCTTCCGGCCGGTCTTCAGCGCGCCACCATCAGCCGCTCCCTCGAGGACCAGCACCGCGCCGCACGCAACCGCCCGCTCCTCGATGAGCGCCCGCGAGGTCCCGGAGCCGGACTCCTCGTCGGCACTCATCAGGATCTCGACGCCCGACAGGTCGTCGAGCGTCGCCAGACCGTGGACCGCCTGGACGAGGCCTCCGAGCATGTCGAAGACCCCGGGACCGCGCACCCGACCGGCCTCGACCGTGAACGGGCGGCGGGCGAGCGTTCCGATCGGGAACACCGTGTCGTGGTGGCCGAGGATCAACACCTTGGGATCGCCGTCGCCCGACCAGTGGACGTGGGGTCCGGCGCCACCGTCGACCAGGACCGCCCGGCCGCCGAGACGCCGCTCGATGACCCGGGAGACCGCCTCTGCGGACGCCGCCAGCGCGATGCGATCGCCCGAGGTCGACTCGATCTCGACGAGCGTCCTCAGGTCCTCGAGCATCGCTTCGACGCTGACGTCGACACCCGTTCGCTCCGTCACCGTCCGCAGGGTACCGGGTGGCCGGACCTCGTCGTCGGTGGACGGTCGGCACGCCCACGTGTCGCGAGACGTTCGTAGAATGTCGGCATGGAACGACGACGGATCGGTTCGCTCGAGGTGTCGGTCGTGGGACTCGGCTGCAACAACTTCGGCATGCGGATCTCGGCGTCCGAAGCGAGCTCGGTGGTCGGGGCGGCGATCGCCGCCGGGGTCAACTACGTCGACACCGCCGAGTCCTACGGCGGGGGACGATCCGAGGAGTTCCTCGGCGCCGCCGTCGCCGGACGCCGCGACGAGGTGGTGATCGCGACCAAGTGGGGCGGGCGCGGCGCGGGCGAGCACCCAGGGGCGCCCGGCGAGGTCCGGTCTGCGTTGGAGAGCAGCCTCACCCGCCTGCAGACCGACCACGTCGACCACTACCAGCTGCACCGCCCCGACCCGGGCACCCCGATCGCCGACACCCTCGCCGTTCTGGCCGAGCTGCGCACCGAGGGCAAGGTCCGCGAGATCGGGTGCTCGAACTTCAGCGCCGAGCAGCTCGACGACGCCGCGACGGTGGCCGACGAGCTCGACCTCGCCCCGTTCGCGTCGGTCCAGAACCACTACAGCCTGCTCACCCGTGACCCCGAACGCAACGGCGTGCTCGACGCGTGCGCCCGCCACGGCATCGCCTTCGTGCCGTTCTTCCCGCTCGAGTCCGGTGTCCTCACCGGCAAGTACCGACCGGGAGAGCCGCCGCCCGAGGGGACGCGACTCGCGGCGTGGGGCGAGCGTGCCGCGATGTTCCTCGACGACGACCGCCACGAGCGCGTCGCGACGCTGCGCGCGTGGGCGGGCGATCGAGGGCACACGATCCTCGAGCTGGCCATGAGCTGGCTGGTGGGCAACCCGCAGGTGGCGAGTGTGATCGCCGGTGCGACGTCGGCCGATCAGATCCGGGCGAACGCCGCCGCGGCCGGGTGGTCCCTCAGCGCCGCCGAGCGGGCGGAGATCGACGCCATCCTCGGGGCGTCGTCGACCGACTGACCCGCACCGCGCTCATCGCGTCAGCGGAAGTCGCGGGAGCGGGCGGCGACGCCGAGCGGGAGGGGTTCGAGCTTCTCGGCGACGATGTTGATGACGCCTTCGGCCTTCTCGAGACGGCCGCGGATGAGCAGCGCCGCCGAGGTGCGGGCCACGGTGCGGTAGCGGGTCCAGCACCCGCGCGAGCAGATGACGTTGATGAGGCCGGTCTCGTCCTCGAGGTTGATGAAGGTGGTGCCCCCGGCGGTGGCGGGCCGTTGGCGGTGGGTGACCACCCCACCGACGAGCACCTTGGTGCCATCGTCGATCTGGGCCAGCCCGGCGGCGGTGACGACCCCACGCTCGTCGAGGTGGTGTCGCACGAAGCGGGTGGGGTGGCCGTCGGGAGCCACACCGGTGGCCCACCGGTCGGCGGCGGCCTCCTCGTGCGCGCTCATGCCCGGCAGCGTGGGCGCCTGCACCCCGGTGACGATGCCCTCCAGACGATCGGCGCTGCTCTGGGCCACCGCACCGGCGCTCCACAGCGCCCGGCGGCGGTCGAGCGGACGGCCCGCCGGGTCCGCCTCGCTCGGCGCGTCGGCGAAGCACCCGAAAGCGCCGGCGGTGGCCAACGCCTCCAGCGCGTCGAGATCGAGATCGGGGCCACGCCGGGCGCTCGAGGTCGAGCGGGCGCCGGGCCGGCCGCGCCCGCTCGCCGCCCGGACGGCGACCCGACGCCGGAGGTCCTCCATGGAGCCGAAGGGCCCGTGCTCGTCACGCTCGGCCACGATGGCCTCGGCCAGATCGGGTCCGACGCCGCGCACCGACCCCAGCCCCAACCGCACCACCGGCTGGGGGCGCACCACGCCGTCGTCGGGATAGGGGCCCGACGCGGCGGCCGCGGCCACCGGGACCGGACCACCGGTGGAGGGATGACGCTCCCGGGCACCGGTGCGGCCCCCACCGGCACACGCCACTCCCACGTCGGCGTCGGCGTCGGCGTCGGCGTCGGACGCCCACTCGAGCACGGCGCCGGAACCGGAGCGGTTGAGGTCGGGGGTGGCGACGGTGACCCCGTGGCGGCAGGCGTCCTGCACCAGCGAGTGAGGCGAGTAGAACCCCATGGGCTGGGCGTTGAGCAGGGCCGCGCAGAACGCGGCCGGGTAGTAGAGCTTGATCCACGAGCTGGCGTAGACCAGGTAGGCGAACGACACCGAGTGGCTCTCGGGGAACCCGTAGTTGGCGAAGGCGGCCAGCTTGGCGAAGATCGCCTCGGCGACCTCGGGGGTGATGCCGTTGGCGAACATGCCGTCGTACAGCCGGGCCCGCAGGTTCTCCATGCGCTCCTGGCTCCGCTTGGACCCCATGGCCTGGCGCAGCTCGTCGGCCTCGGCCGCGGTGAACCCGGCGACGTCGATGGCCATCTGCATGAGCTGCTCCTGGAACAGCGGCACCCCGAGGGTCTTGGCCAGCGACCGCTCGAGCAGCGGGTGCAGGTAGGTGACCGGTTCGGTGCCGTTGCGCCGCCGGATGTAGGGGTGCACCGATCCGCCCTGGATGGGACCGGGACGGATGAGCGCCACCTCCACGACGAGGTCGTAGAAGGTGCGGGGCTTGAGCCTCGGAAGGGTGGCCATCTGGGCCCGGCTCTCGATCTGGAACACCCCGATGGAGTCGGCCCGGCACAACATGTCGTAGACCGCCGGGTCCTGGGGGATGGTGGCGAGGTCGATGACGACGCCGTGGTGCTCGCGCACGAAGTCGACGGCGTGGTGCAGCGCGGTGAGCATCCCCAGGCCCAGCAGGTCGAACTTCACCAGGCCGGCTGCGGCGCAGTCGTCCTTGTCCCACTGCAGGACGGTGCGGCCCTCCATGCGCCCCCACTCGACCGGGCACACCTCGATGACGGGCCGGTCGCACATGACCATGCCGCCGGAGTGGATGCCGAGGTGACGGGGGAAGTGCTCCGCCTGCAGGGCCAGGTCGAGCACGTTGGCGGGGATCTCGTCGGCGGCGTGGCCCGATCCGGGATCGCCGTGGGGCCCGCGACTGGCGGCGGAGTCGGTGAGGTCGGGGGCGGCGGCGGCGGGATCGGTGGTGGCCCGCAGCGGGGTCCAGCGGTCGACCGACTTGGCGAACGCGTCCTGCTGGCCGGCGGCGTAGCCCAACGCCTTGGCCATGTCGCGCACCGCCGACTTGGCCCGGTACGTGATGACGTTGGCCACCTGGGCCGCGTACTGGCGGCCGTGACGCTCGTAGACGTACTGGATGACCTCCTCGCGCCGGTTGCTCTCGATGTCGATGTCGATGTCGGGCGGGCCGTCGCGCTCGGGCGACAAGAAGCGCTCGAACAGGAGGCCCAGCTCCACCGCATCGGCGTTGGTGACCTTCAGCGCGTAGCAGACCGCCGAGTTGGCCGCCGAGCCCCGGCCCTGGCAGAAGATGTCCGAGCGGCGGCAGAACTCGACGAGGTCCCAGACCACCAGGAAGTAGCCGGCGAAGCCGAGCTGGTCGATCAGCGCCAGCTCGTGGTCGATCTGGGCGTAGGCGCCGGGCACGCGTTCGTGGCCACGGGGTCCGTAGCGCTCGGTGGCCCCCCGCTCGGTGAGCACCCGCAGCCACGCCATCTCGTCGTGGCCCGGCGGGCACGGGAACGGCGGCAGCTGCGGGGCCACCAGCGACAGGTCGAACGCGCACGCCAGGCCGAGCGCCGCGGCGCGCTCGACGGCCCCGGGGTAGCGGGCGAAGCGGCGGGCCTGCTCGGCCCCCGAGCGCAGGTGCGCACCGGCCGCTGCCGGGAGCCACCCGTCGATGTCGTCGAGCGAGCGGCGGGCGCGCACCGCGGCCAGGGCGGTGGCGAGCGGGCGGCGGGCGGGGGTGTCGTAGTGGGCGTTGGTGGTGGCGACCACCTCGACCCCGGCCCGCAGGGCCAGCTGCACCAACGCATCGTTGCGGGCCGAGTCGAGCGGATCGCCGTGGTCCCACAGCTCGACGGCGACGTTGGCTCGCCCGAAGACCTCGACGAGCCGACCGAGCTCGTGCGCCGCGGCGGTGGGGCCCTGCTCGACGAGCGCCCGGACCACCGCACCCTTGCGACAACCGGTGAGCACCAGCCAGTGGTCGCGCTCGCCGGGACCGACCAGCTCGGCGAGGTCGGCCAGGGTGGCGAGCGGCGCGCCCTTCTCGCCGCGCAGCTGGGCCTCGCTGATGGCTCGGGCCAGCAGGGCGTAGCCCCGGGGATCACGGGCCAGCACCACCAGGTGGGTCTCGCCGTCGAGGAGCGACCCCGGATCGGCCCGGCTCACTAGGTGGTCGAACCCGTCGCCGAGGCCCCCCGACGGGAGGTGCCCGGCACGCGAGCGGGTGCGCCGCGGCGGCGAGGGGGCGTTGGGTTCGTGCACCCCGGGATCGGCGATGCCCAGCTGCGGCTGGACCCGGCCGAGGGTGAGCTCGGACCCGAAGATGGTGGGCAGCCCGACCGCTCGAGCCGCCTCGGCGAAGCGGACGACCCCGTAGAAGCCGTCGTGATCGGTGATGGCCAGCGCCTCGAGCCCCAGGCGGGCCGCCTCGGCCGCCAGCTCCTCGGGGAACGACGCACCGTCGAGGAACGAGAAGTTGGAGTGGGCGTGCAGCTCGGCGTAGGGCACCGATCCGGTGGTGCGGGTGAGCCCCGCCGGTGCCTCGTAGGGGGCCCGCTTGGCCGACCACGCCGGGCTGTCGCCGCCGTCGCCCCGCACCCAGGCGTCGCCGGCCCCGGCGGAGTCGGCCCGATCGGAGAGCCGCCGCTCGAGCTCGGGCCACGACACCGGGGGGTTGAAACCAGAGATCTCTCGCACCCGGCCGACAGTAGCGAACACCTGTTCGATCGTCCATCGGATCCCGCTGCTCGCCTCGTGCAACTGAGTACGTTCTACTCAGGACGTCCGGTCGGCGCTCCCACACGCTCATCACATCGCCGCTCTCGGCGAGATCTCGACGACGGAGGATGACCATGGGTGACGGCGACGATGTGGCGGAGCTCCGGAACCAGGTGGCGACGCTGCTCGCCCGGGTGGACGACCTCGAGCGACGGCTGACCCCGAGCGACCACGTCCTCGGGTCGGCGCCGGATCTCGCACTCGTGCCGCCGGATGACCCCACCGGCGCCGACCCCTCGACCGACCACCACCTCGCGCACGAGCCGACCGACCTGGCCGCCCACCCGGCCGGGGCGAGTCGCCGTCACCTGCTGCGATCGGTGGGTGTCGCTGCGGCCGGCGCGGTCGGGAGCGCCGTGGTGCTCGGCGCGGCCACCGCCGGACCGGCGGCCGCCGCCGACGGTGCCACCATGAAGGTCGGCGAGTCGCACACCGGCTCCGGGGCCAACAGCGTCACCCGCCTGAACAACACGTCGTTCCAGGTCGAAGGCGGACCGACCTCACCGATCTCCGCCGTCCACGCCGGGATCGGCATCAACGCCGTCTCCGGCTACGCCCAGGGCGCCAACGGCAACGGGGTCCGGGGGTACGCATCGAACACCGGTGCCGGCGTCTCCGCCGACTCGATGAAGGGCCACGGCGTGATGGCCACGACCGACGGTGCCGGCAAGGCGGCGGTGAGCGCGGCGACCACGGCCGCCGGCGCCGTCGGCGTGCTCGCGAGCTCCACCAACGGGCCCGCTCTCCAGGTACTGGCGGGACCTTCGATGCCGCCGTCCACCAAGACATGGACCGCCGGGTCCCTCGTGATGAACGGCGGCCACCTCTGGTACTGCTACCAGGGCGGTTTCGGGGAGGTCAGCAAGTGGTCGCGGGTGTCGGGCACGTTCACCGCGCTGGCGGGCTCCACGCGCGTCTACGACAGCCGACCGGGTACGCAACCGCCGGTGGGCACCAAGGCCCGGTTCGACGACGGCACCATCCGAGCGATCAGCGCCAGCACGAACGGGGCCATCCTCCCCGGAGCCAGCGCCGCGCTGCTCAATGTGGTCGCCACCGAGACCAACGCGGCCGGGTACTTCTCGTTCTGGCGCAACGGGCTGGCCTGGCCGGGCACCTCGTCGATCAACTGGAACCGCCCCGACACCACCATCGCCAACAGCGTGGTCGTGGCCCTCGACGCCAACGGCCGGTTCCAGGCACGCATGGCCGGCATCGGCGGCGCCCACCTCGTCGTGGACGTCGTGGGCTTCTACCTCTGAGCGTCTCGACCCTCAGGTGGCGCGCACCCGCCGACCGTCTCGTCGATCATCCATCGGGTTCGCTGCTCACCGCCGGGCCAGCGGGTACCGTCGCCCGATGCCACCATCGCCTGCGCCCCGGCGCCGCCCCGACCGTCCCACCACGCAGCCGCGCCGGTCGACCGTCCTGGTCGTGGCCTTCCTGGCGCTCGGGGGGCTCCTCGCCGGGGGGTGCTCGACCCCCACCGTCGAGACCGGGACGGGCACCGAAGCCGGTTCTCCTCGACCGACCGACCCCCCGGCCGATGGTCCCGATACCACGACGTGTCCGCCACGCAGCAGCACCGACAACACGCCGTGCCCGGGCGTGCCGTTCGAGGAGCTGCGCGACCTCAACCTGCACTACGCCGACCGCCAGGACTTCATCGGCGACCCCACCGAAGCCCTCCTCCTCGCCGAGGAGATCCGCGTCGCCTTGGCCGGGTTGCTCGCCGCCGATCCCGCCCCAGACCTCGACGATCTCCGACGGGCCCTCGCCCCGTGGGCGACCGACCCAGTCAGCCTGCAGACATCGGACCACGCGGTGCGGACCGCCGGCGTCGCGTTCGCCCTCGCCGTCGACGGCGGCTGCGTCTTCGGCTCGATCGCGCCCGCCGCCACCGAGCCCGAGGTCGCCGTCGGCGGCTACATCAACGACGGCGGGTGCCTGGCCAGCTACGGCCACTGACCGGCTCGCACCCGCGCATCGCCGCCCCCCACCCATCGACAGCCATCGATCTTTTCGTTTGACAGTCGACGATGCAGGGTTGACTGATCTATAGATCGATGATTGCCAATATGGACCCATCGATGCGACCGTCCGACGCCGAACCGGCCGCCGAGCCCGAGCCCACCGGCGCCTGCTTCTGGTCGAGCGTGATCCTGGTCGAGCGCTCGCCGATGACGCGTCCGGCGCCGACGTCAGGTGGGCGCGTACCAGCCGACCACGTCGGCGATGAGCGCCGTCGACCCGAGGTGGTTGTACAGGTTGACCGTGCCGTCAGGCGCCATCGCGACCGCGACCAGGTTGGGCACGACCTGGTTGGCCCCGGCGTTCACGTTCGAGAACGGCACCGGCCGGGCCATGCCGCCGGGGAACACGGCCACGAAGCTCTCGGCGGTGCCGTCGGCCACCGTCAGGTTGGCCACCAGCCCGGTCGCCCCCACCGGCACGCCAGTACCCGATGCGCCCGCCACCGCCAACGCCCGCGTC
Organism: Acidimicrobiales bacterium; assembly: GCA_038235385.1. Lineage (GTDB taxonomy): Bacteria > Actinomycetota > Acidimicrobiia > Acidimicrobiales > Acidimicrobilacustridaceae > JBBSTY01. Next base: position 28,446 of record JBBSTY010000010.1, read on the forward strand.
TGGCCCTGGCGCTGCGCACCCGAGAGCCCCTTGCCCGTCCGGGTGTCGAGCACGCGGTTCGGTTCCATCACGTGGAACCGCGACCCCTGCGTCGGATCGAACCACCCCACAACATCCACGATCACGTCCACGTCGCCAACTGCGTTGGCGAACCGGATGGCACCGTTCTCCCCGATCTTCACCGTCACCAGGTTGGCGATCGTCTGGCCCGGCAGCAGGTTCAGGTTCGACACCCCCGGCTGATCCTCGCCCGAGGGCCAAACCGACACGAAGCTCTGCGCATCACCACCGGTCACCGTCACGTTGGCGACCACGGCTGACGCCGTCACCGGCACCGACCCCGAGTTGTCCGTCTGGCGCACCACCAGATCGCGGGACGCCTCCGCACGCAGCTTCGCGTGCCACCCACCCGTGACCGTCCGCGAGTCCAGCACTCGCACCGGCGTCCGAGCATTGAAGCGATCCCCACCCGTCGTGCCGTCGTCGTACCAACCCACCACATCAGCGACCACGTGGGTCGACCCGTCCGCCGTCGCGACATCCACCATCCCGCCCGCGCCCACCTTCACCGTCACGAGGTTGGCCACCACCTGCCCGGCGCCGAAGTTCAGGTTCGACGCCGTTGGCCTGCCCGACCCCGCCGGGAACACCGTCAGGTACGACTCCCTCGTCGAATCGACCACCGTCACGTTCAGCACGACCGCCGACGCACCCGCCGGCACGTTCGAGGCACCACCCAGACCGGTCACCGTCAACGACCGCGCCGTCGCGCTCGTCACCCGACCCGCGAACCCCTTGTCCGGCTTCCGCGAATCGAGGATTCGCTCCGGCACCACGGCATGGAACCCCGACCCCGACCACGGCGTCACCGGCACCGCCGTCACGCCCGCCGGCCCTGGGCCACCCGAGGTGACCGCGACCACCGAGAACGTGTACGCGACGCCTGCGGTCAACCCCGACACCGCACACGACCGCGCAGATGCGTCCGGCGTCGCGCAGGACGCCCCACCCGGCGACGCCGACACCTCGTAGCGCACGATCGGTCCACCCGTCACCACCGGCGGAGCCGCCCACGACACGATCGCCGACTCCTTGCCCGCCTCGGCGACCACGAAATCGGGTGCACCGTCGGCGGTGACGGCGATCCGTCCCAGGCTGCCGTCGACATCGGTGTACCAGACCGCGCCATCGTCGCCGCCGACGATCTCATACGGCGTGCGGCCATTGGGTTCGGCGATCGCAGCGACCGCACCATCGGGGGTGATCCGACCGATCTGACGGGTCGCGTAGGTGGTGAACCAGAGGTTTCCATCAGGCCCGAACGCCAGCTCGGACGGCGTCAGTCCAGGCGTCGGCACCAGCGTGATGGCACCTGATGGCGCGATCCGACCCACCCCCTGGTTCGGGCCGTGGTCGTTGGTGAACCACATGGCGCCGCCGGGTCCGGCCACCATGTCGCCGGATCTGTCCACCCCCGGAGCGGTGAACCTCGTCGCCACACCGTCGGTGGTCACCCGCCACACCGCGTCGGCGTAGTCGGTGACCCACAGGTTGCCATCGGGCCCGGCGATCAGATCCGCCGGTTCGAAGGAGAGCGGCACGAAGGTCACCGCGCCCGTCGACGTGATGCGTCCCAGCTCGGTCGAGCCGTCCATCGTGAACCAGAGGTCGTCGTCGGCACCGGCGACGATCTGGGATGGCTTCTCGAGCCCGGGAGCCGTGACGTTCGAGACCACCCCGCCCGGGGTGATGCGACCGATCGAGTCGCTTCCCCAGTTGGTGAACCACAGGTTGTGGTCGGGGCCTTCGACGATCGAGGTCGGCCAGTCCATCCCCGCACCCTGGAAGGAGGTCACGATCCCGCTCCGGTCCGTCCGTGCGATCGTGCTCGAACCCATGGCCGTGAACCAGATGTGGCCGTCGGGTCCAGCGGAGATCCCCCACGGTGCCTGAGCGACCGGGGTGGGTACCGCCGTGACCTCGCCCGCCGGGGAGATCCGTACGACACCGGCGCTCATGGACGTCTGCCTCGCAACCCAGATGTCGCCGTCTGCCCCGAGCGCCATCGATGACGGCCAACCGGACGAGGGCAGGACCTCGGTGATGGCGACCTCACCGGTCGGCGTGATCGCACCGACATCGGTGCCACCGGCGCTGAACCACACGTTTCCGTCCGATCCGGGTGCGAGGTCGCCGACGGATCCGGTGACGACCTGGTACAGGCTGACCTCGCCCGCCGAGGTGATGGAGCCGATCGTGGTGGACTCGGCGAACCACACGTTGCCGTCGGGGCCCAGGGTGATCCTCCACGGACCTTCGAGCTCCGGGACGGGGAACCTCGTCACCGACCCGGTCGGTGTGATGCGTCCGATGGCGCCGGAGTCGGTGAACCACAGGTTGTCGTCCGATCCGGCGACGATCGCTCCCGGGCTCTCGATGTCCGGACTGGCGAAGGTGGTGACGACGCCGGAAGGTGAGATCCGGCTGATCGAGCCCGGCCGCGCGTCCGGCACCGATGCACGCGTCGTGAACCACACGTTGCCGTCGGGCCCGCCCGTGATGTCCTGGGGGTGGACGCTCGCCGCCATGATCGTCCGTTCCCCGGAGGGGCTCATCCGACCGATGGTGTCGAAGGTAGTGAACCAGATGTTGCCGTCGGGATCGGCCGTGATCCGGTGGGGGGTCGACGTCGTCGGGAGCGGGAAGATCCGAAGCGTGCCATCGGTGCCCATGCGTCCGATGCCGCCACCATCGGCCAACCACAAGTTGCCGTCGGGGCCCGGAGCCATGTCGGTCACATACCGCAGGTCGGAGCCGAACGTCTCGATCGTGCCGATCGGCGTGGGCGTCGCAGTGGCGGGCGAGGGAGTGGGCGCGGAGGCGGCCGAGACCGGCGCGTGCCACGACGCGACCTGAGCGCCGGCGAAGGTCGGCGTCGCCACCGCGAGCAGCGCAGCGACGACGAGGGCCACCAGCACAGCAGCGCCAGCCGATCGAGCCTGCGATTGCTCACCGGTTCGAACCGTCGTCGTCACGAACGCACCCCTTCTGCACGACATCGACCCTCGATGCCCGATGGATGCTAGGGCAACCGCGCAGCGAGGTCAGGGGGCCATGCTCTGCGCTCCTGATCGACGAGTTCGCCGCAACCTGGCGTGTGCGCGGGCGGTACGGTCTCGGCGCGCCGAGTCCGAGCGACCCGGGCGTATCGACGATCGAGGGGGCAGCGATGGATGACCTGACGGGGAAGGTGGCCGTCATCACCGGGGGCGCCAGCGGGATCGGCCGCGCCCTGGCCGAGCGGTTCGCCCACGCCCGGATGCAGCTCGTGCTCGCCGACATCGAGACCGCCGCGCTCGACGCCGCGGTCGACGAGCTCCGCTCGGCGGGAGCCGACGCCATCGGGGTGCCCACCGACGTGTCCGACGCGGCGGCCGTCGACGCGCTGCGCGATGAGGCGCTCAGCCGGTTCGGCGCGGTCCACGTCGTGTGCAACAACGCCGGGGTCGCCGGCGGCGGGCGCTCCTGGGAGGTGCCACTCGACGTCTGGCGCTGGGTGCTCGACGTCGACCTCTGGAGCGTGATCCACGGGATCCGCTCGTTCGTCCCGCTCCTGCGCGACCAGGGCGAGGGCCACGTCGTCAACACCGCCTCCGCGGCCGGGCTCACCACCACACCGGGCATGGGTCCCTACAACGTCGCCAAGCACGGGGTGGTCACCCTGTCCGAGACCCTCCACCACGAGCTGACGATGGAGGGCTCCGCGGTCGGGGTGTCGGTGCTGTGCCCGGGGTTCGTGCGCACCCGGATCCACGAGAGCCGCCGCAACGCACCCGGCGACCTCGATCCGTTCGCGGGCCCCGACCGACTCGCCGACGCAAGCGGCGGCGGCGAGCCGGAGCTGACCATGGCCGACATCGTGCAGCTGCTCGTCGAGGGCGGCCTCGACGCAGCCACGGTGGCCGATCAGGTGCACGACGCGGTGCTCGCCAAGCGCTTCTACATCCTCACCCACCCCGAGTCGCTGCCGTCGATCAGCGGACGCGTGCAACGCATCGTCGAGGGCGGCGACCCGATGAGCGGCTTCATGTGACCGGCGGCGCCGGTGCCGGCACCTCGGGTCGTTCGGGTTCGATGATGCGGGCCAGGTAGAGGTCGCGCACCGCGATGGCCTGGCGGATGTCCACCACGATCTCGTCGTAGAACTCGTCGCGGTAGGTGCTGTCGGTGAGCGCGGCCACGGTGAACTGCAGCCCGGCCACCGCGGCGATGAAGATGGCGGTGCGCACGAGCTCGCCGCTCACCACCAGCTCGTTGCCGCCGAGAGTCCACGAGGCGATCCCCTCCAGGTGCGTGGAGCCGGTCCACTGCTCCACGGTGGAGGGCACGATGGTGAACATGCCGAACAGCACGTAGAAGAGCCCGATGGCGGCGGTGACGAGCAGGATCTGGATGGACTGGCTGGCGAAGAGCACCAGGCCGACGTTCACCCGGGCCCGGCGGCCGAGGCGCACGACGGCGGGAGGCTCGACGAGGCCACCGGTGTCGACCTCGCCCACCGGCGTGCCCTCGGCCCGTGCTGCGATGTCGGCCCACGACTCGAAGGTGGACATCGCCTGGAGCTCGCGGGGGAACCGCAGCAGCACGAACGCCGAGCCGACCGCCACGAGGATGCCCAGCGAGCAGGCGAGGAAGAGCGGCGGCAGGTCGTCGATGATCTTCCACACCTCGGCGTTGAAGAACATGAACATGGTGAACAGCAAGAGCAGCGGGAGCGACCGCACGAACAGGTTGGTGACGTTGCGGGCCTGCTTGACCATCTGGACGATCGCCCAGCGGGTCATCGGCACCATCCCGTAGCCGACGACCACGAACACCACGAGCAGGAGGAACAGGTTCCCGAGCGCGATGTCGATCGCCTGGGCCACCTGGAGACCGCCGACGGCGTAGGGGATGATCGCCGGCACCACCACGAAGGCGGCCAGCTCGACCGTCCCGATGGTGTCGGGACGCTGGAACGGCCGGCGGCCGCGCACGCGGTTGACGCCGACGAGCCCGAGCGCGGCGATGCCGACGGCGCCGACCAGCGCCAGCAGGTTCTGCCACCAGCGGAACTGCTCGTTGAGCGCGTTGAGCAGCTCGATCACGAAGACGACGATCAGGAACCCCGACGCCCGAGTGAAGATGTCGCGGGTGGCGCTGTAGTCGGCGATGAAGTGGGGCAGGCCGCGACGCACGAACCAACGCTCGGTCGCACGTTCGAGATCGGCCCGCGCGTCGGGTTCCAGGGGCACCGCCATCGGCTCAGTCTGTTCGACGGGTCCCGGGCATCCGGGGATGCACCTGCACCTCGACGCACCGCGCTCGCCCCCGCCGTCCAGGACCCCACCGGCACCCCGACCGGCACCCCCCGCTCAGCGCCCCCGTCCGACTCCTCCGTCACGGATCAGTCGTAGGTGGCCTCGATCCACCAGCGTCCACCCTCGACCACGGCCAGGTGGGCGGTGGCGGCGACCACCACCTGGAAGCGGGCGCGGCGACGGTGGGCGGCGGGGTCCCACCAGCGCTCGTCGGCGGGCCACGGTCCGGCCCACCCCTCGATGGGTCGGGTGGGAGCGTCGCCGACCGCGAGGGTGACCGGGGGCGCGCGGAGCAGGCCGCGGCCGTCGACCCCCACCGACCCGCCGTGCTCGTCGCGCACGTCGGCGGGGATGGGCTCGGGGTGCACCAGCGCCGGCGCCGGCGCCGGGATGCGACCAGGCCACGGGGCCACCACCCAGTCGGGCCGGGTGGCGGGACGGGGCTCGGTGAGATCGACCGCGGCGGCGGGCACCAGGGTGAGCTGCTCGGCCGGGCCGCGGCCGCCCCGCCACTCGGGCACCAGCACCGCATCGGGACCGAGCAGGCCCTGCACCCGAGCGAGGGCCCGGCCGGCACGGGTGTCGGCCTCGGTCTCGCCGCCCCAGAACCCGAGCTGGCGGCCGCGGGCGGGCACCACCTCGTCGGGGGTGAGGCGGAGCAGGGTGACGCCCGCGGTCGGGCGGGTGGACCCCGATGCGGTGGGCGCCCCGGACGCCTGCAGCCACCCCTCGAGCTGCCAACGCACCCGATCGGTGACCGCGCCGGCGGTGAGGGTGCCCTCGTAGCGCCACGCCCGCTCGATGGCCTCGCCGTGGTCGGTCTCGGCGGCGATGAGCACCCGGGTGCACGACAGCCCGCGGCTGGCCAGGTTGTCGAACAGCTCGTCGGCCAGGGACTTGGCCACGAAAGCGGCGATGTCGATCCGTTCGGCCGGCGGGTCGAGCACGGCGGTGACCACGAGATCCGCCGGCGGTTCGCACGCATCGAGCGGGTGCTCGTCGAGGCCCCGGGCCCGGCGATGCGCCACCAGGCCCTCGCGCCCGAAGCGGGCCACCACATCGACCGTCGCCAGCGCGGCCACCGACGCGAGGGTGCGCAGGCCGAGACGGGCGAAGACGTCGGCGAGCTCGCGATGGTCGAGCGTGGCGACGGGGAACGGCGCCAGGAAGGCGGGCGAGGTGCCGGGCGGGACCACGGTGATGGGGGATGCGCCGGCAGCGTGGGCGTCGTCGCTCATCTGCGCGGCGAGGGTGGCGGCGAAGGCGCCGTCGGCCACCCCGATGCGCACCGATCCGGGCCACCCCATGCCCTCGAGCACGTCGTGGACGCGGTCGTGCACCTGTTCGGCCAGGGCCTGGTCGCCCCCGAAGTACCGGGACGGTCCGAGTGTGGCGAACGTGCAGGCACCGGGACGGGTGAGCTCGATGCGGGGGGTGAACTCCTCGACCGCCTGCACCACCGCCTCGAACCGGCGGGCGTCGCGGCGTTCGTCGCGCTCGATCACCACCAGCGCCGGCGACCGACCCTGCGCCTCGCGCCGACGATGGCCCACCTGCACCCCGTCGGCCCGTGCCGCCGGCGAGCACGCCACCACCCGGTTGGCGTGGAGCACCGCGGCGGGTTCGTGGGGTCTCGCCCCCGCCGCCGCCACCGGCCAGTCGTGGCAGCGCACCACCATCGCCCGCGGCGGGCTCATCCCCACCCCACCGACCACGGCGCGTCCTCCTCCCCTGCCACCATGCGTCGCCCCGCGTCGCCTGGCACCGCGTCGCTACGCATGTTCGGGGGGAGTTCGGCGGTGGCGATCGCGGCGTGCAACCCGGGCAGCCACAGGTCCAGGCGGCGGGGACGAGACGCGCCGCGCCGACCGACGGCCTCGACGGTGAGCCGGCGCGTCCGGAGGTGACCGGCGCCGCGGCTCAGCCCCTCCCACCGCGAGCCGGTGACGACGAGGCGGACATCGGCGTCGAGGGTCGTCGCCGGACCGGTGGCGTCGAACGGGGTGAGCTGGATCAGGACCGAGCCGCGCTCGCGGGCCCGAGCGGTCAACCGGCGCACCTCGCCGAGCCGGGCGGCGGGGGGAACCGGGATCAGCACGAGGTCGAACGCCCCGACCAGCGCGGCGACCGCCGTGGCCCACTGCTCGGGTGGCGGGGTGGCGATCACCGCCACGCGCTCGAGCGAGATGCCCGCCTCGGCCACCGCGGCGAGCCCGACCATCGGCAAGCCGACCATCGCCGTCCACGACCCCTGGGCCGAGGCGGCCACCACCAACGACAGCGCCAGCGCGGTGGCGCCCCCGAGGACACCCACGGGAGCGACCCCACCAGCCCCACCAGACCCACCGACCGAGACGATGCTCCCCCGTCGCAGCGCACCATCGGGCAACAGCGGCGCCACCTCGTCGAGGACCGCCAGCACCTGCTCACGGGCGAGCGTCACCGGGGCCACCCGAGCGGCGGCCTCGATCAGGTCCCGAGGATCACCGGCGCGACGGCGCGATCGCTCCCCGTCGGCCGGGATCGCCGCCCGGCTCGCCTCGTCCTCGAGCGCGGCGAGGTGGAGGCGGGCCGCATGGAGCTCGGCGGCCTCCTCGGGCACCAACCCGTCCGCCAGCTCGTCGGCGATCTCGTCGTCGGACACCGATGGCACGAGCGGGGACGACACGGACAGCATCGTCCCAGTATCGAACACCTGTTCGATGCTGGCAACCGGATGATCAGTCGGTGCCGGCGCCCTCGGGCATGACGACCTCGACCCCGGGACCGTAGAAGATGAACATCTCCTCGATGAGCTCCTTGATCCCCGACGGCGGGGAGGCATCGCCGAGCTGCACCGTGATGATGTTGCCGTGCAGCGACACCGAGGCGATGCCCCCGCGGGCGAAGAGGCGACGGGCCAGCTCCGCCGACCACTTGGGACCGACGGCATCATCGACCGAGCGGAAGGCCTCGTGGCCGGTGCCGGTGAGGGGTCGGTTGGTCTCGAAGCGCACCACGCCGGGCGTGGACGATGGCTTCTCGATGACGGTGACGGGCTGTCCCATAGCGGCGTGAGCCTACCGGCCGACGTTCGCGGCGGGCGAAACGGCGCGTGCCGCAGCCCCATCGATCGACCCTGCCGACCCGGACGAACCCGCGGACCCAGCCGAACCCACTGACCCCGACGACCCCGACAACCCCGATCGCGACGATCCGATCGGGGCGGGCCCGGCGCGCCGCCAGGTGAGCACCGCCAGCACCACCGACAGCACCCCCAGGGCGACGTGGACCACCTTGAAGCCGACGACGTGGCCGGGGTCGGCGACGATGAGCGGGATGCGCACCGCCCACACGGCGACGGTGGCGCCGGCGACAACTCGCAGGACGAGGGTCTCGGTCGGTGCGAAGTCCCGCGCTCGGGCCCGCACCAGGATCGCTGCGGCGGCGACCGCGCCGATCAGGAGCGCGCCGGCAGTGACGGTGGAGACCAGCTTGGCGGTGGTCGACTCCTCGCTGGTGGGCGCCCAGGCGTTCAGGATGCGGGTGACCCAGATGAACCCGGACCAGATGATGAACAGCGGGATCGGCCACCGACGACGGAGCAGGTGCGACATGGCTCCGACGGTACCGGCCCGGCCCCGATGAGCAGAATCGGTCGGCGCGAGCTATCTTGACCGTGCAGTCAAGTTTGGTCCGAGGCCGGCACCACCCAACCTCGGCGGCTCCTCGGTCGTCGACCGCGGGAGCCGCTGATGCGGGTGGGCCGGACCCCGGATCGTCGGCCGACCGCATCGGACCACGTGGGAACCAAGGGGAACCTCGCCATGCCCGACATCTCGCTCGACGACTTCCGCGCCGAGGTCACCGACTTCTTCGAGGCCAACGCCACGAAGAAGGAGGACAAGGCCACCGAGTTCGTGTGGGGCGAGGGCAGCGACGACGTCGGCCTGTTCGAGGAGACCGACGCCGAGACCGAGGCGCAGGACCTGAAGGCGGCCCAGGCGTGGCGCGCCACGCGCTTCGATGCCGGCCTGGGGTGGATCACCGGTCCCGAGGAGTTCGGCGGGCGCAGCCTCACCTCCGCCCACGACCGCGTGTTCGGATCGGTCGAGGCCCGGTACGAGACCCCGAACCAGAGCTTCTTCGGCATCGGGCTCGGCATGGTGGCGCCCACCATCAACGCCCACGCCACCCAGGAGGTCAAGGACGCCTACCTGAAGAAGATGTACCGGGCCGACATCGTCGGCTGCCAGCTCTTCAGCGAGCCCGGTGCCGGGAGCGACCTCGCGTCGATGGTCACCAAGGCCGAGCGCGACGGCGACGAGTGGCTCATCACCGGTCAGAAGGTCTGGACCTCGGGCGCCCACTACGCGGACATCGGCGAGATCATCTGCCGCACCGACGTCGACCTGCCCAAGCACGCCGGGCTCACCGGCTTCGTGGTGGACATGAAGGCGCCCGGCGTCGACATCCGCCCGCTGCGCCAGATGACCGGCGGGGCGAACTTCAACGAGGTGTTCTTCACCGAGGTCCGCGTCCCCGACAGCCACCGCCTCGGCGACGTCAACCAGGGCTGGACCGTCGCGCTCACCACGCTCATGAACGAACGGGCCTCGATCGGCGCCGGTGGCGCCGGCGGCGGGGCCGGGCTCGCCAGCGTTGCCCGCATGCGCGAGATGGTGCGCCACTTCGGCCTCGATCAGGACCCGGTCATCCGCCAGCGCCTGGCCGACGTCTACATCAACTTCCAGGTCGCCAAGTACACCAACCAGCGGGCCCTCGACAAGATCAAGTCCGGTCAGCTCCCGGGCCCGGAGATGTCGATCGCCAAGCTCTCGCTCACCAACAACCTGACGAACCTGGCCACCTTCATGGCCGAGGTCCTCGGGCCACGGCTCCAGGCCGACACCGGCGAGTGGGGCACCTACGAGTGGAACAAGTTCCTCTGCGGTGTCCCCGGCATGAAGGTCGCCGGCGGCACCGACGAGGTCATGAAGAACATCGTCGGCGAGCGCGTCCTCGGGCTCCCCAAGGACGCCGGTATCGACTCGAAGACCCCGTTCCGGGACCTCAAGGTCGGCACCCTCGACGCCTGACGGCCACCCGCCGCCCCGTGATCAGGGAGCGACGACTGCGGCCTCGACGCCGAGGCTCAGCGTGCCCGCCCCGAAGGCGCTGGCGCCTTCGCGTGGCTTGGTCGGCGCGAGGCGCACAGCCACCGTGCCCGAGGTCGGGTGGATGGCGATGATCTGGCCGCCGAGACCGAGCGCCCAGAACACGTCGTCGGGTGCGCCCGCCACCATCTGGCCGGCCTGGGCGTCGCCGGGTGCGCTGCCCGTCGTGGCCTGGTCGCCACCGGCCCCGACACCCGGCCGGTTGAGCCACCACAAGTAGCCGTAGGAGCCGTTGAGGGGCTGGGATGCCTGGCCGGTGGCGTCGTCGACCCACGCCTCGGACACGATCTGGTCGCCGCCCCAGTTGCCCCGGTTGAGCATGAGCACCCCGAAGCGGGCCATGTCGCGACACGTCGACTGCAGGCCCATGAAGGTGAGGGTGTTGCCGGTCGCGTCCTTGGTCATGGTCGAGTCGGCCATGCCGATCGGACCGAGGAGCTTCTCCTGGGCGAACTCGGCCGGGCTCGTGCCGGTCGCCTTCGTCAGCACCCGGTCGAGCGTCTGGATGGCCGAGTTGTTGTACTCCCACGTGGTGCCGGGGGGCGCGTCCTGGCCGAGGTCGATGGCGAACTGCGTCTTGTCCGCCGCGCCGCCCGCCATCTTCAGGTAGTCGGTCTCGTAGTCCCAGTGGCGCCCGGAGTCGTTGGCGAGGAGGTTGCGGACGGTGATGTCCGCCGACGGGGTGCCCGCCCACTCGACGATGGAGTCGGTGGCCAGGTCGTCCACGCTGAGCAGGCCCTCGTCCTGGGCGATGCCGACGAGGGTGCTGGAGTACGACTTGGTCGCCGACCACACCTCCTGGGGCGTGGCCGCATCGGTCCCGGAGTAGTAGTCCTCCTCGACGATCTTGCCCTCTCGCACGACGACCAGGCAGTTGGAGCCGCCCGCCTCGGCCTGGGCCGACAGCTCGTCGAGCTTGGCCGCGTCCAGCCCGACCGACGCCGGGTCAGCCGTGTCCCACTCGGCGCCGGGCACCGGGCGACCCGCCGGAGCGTCCGACGTCGCCGAGGTACCCGACGTGGTCGGTGCGCTCGTCCCGGTCGGGGCGGCGGTGGTGGCGGGCGCAGCGCCGCCGGTGGCGGTGTCCGATCCGCTCGAGCACGCGCCGGCGACGAGCACCAGTGCGATCGTCGCTGCTGCCGCGGCTCGGGCGCCGCGCCCGCGCCGCTCCGCACCGGTCTGCTGGTTCACCGTGATCTCCCCCGTCGTCGCGCCCCCTGGTCGGCGGCGGCCCCGATCTGTGCCCGGATGGTACCGACGCTGGCGGGTGCGGTCAGGTCGGGCCGGGCCGGGCCCCGGGCACGGCCGGGTCGAACAGCGACAGTTGGGCCGTGGCCGGCAGAACCCGGGGACAGCCGGCCCACGGCAGGTGGTCCATGAACACCCACGTGCGGCGGTGGATCGACGACGGGCCCATGCCGGCGAGGAACGCCTTGTGCTTGGGGCACGGGTAGCCCTTGTTGCGGTCGAACTCGTAGCCCGGGTAGTGCTCGGCCTCGGCGCGCATGATGCGGTCCCGGGTGACCTTGGCCAGGATCGAGGCCGAGGCGATCGACAGACAGGTGGCGTCGCCCCGCACGACGGTCTGCACGTTCGACCCGCCGACGAAGTTCCAGTTGCCGTCGATGAGGACCTGGTCGGGCACCACCCCGAGACCGTCGATGGCCCGCCGGGCGGCGAGCTTCTGCGCCGCGGACATGCCGAGCTCGTCGCACTCGATCTGTGACGCGCCGCCCACCGCCCAGGCGACGCACCACGACGACACCCGACCGAACATGACCTCCCGCTCGGGCTCGGTGAGCATCTTGGAGTCCCGGACGCGGGTGAGGCGCTTGTCCCTGGGCACCACCGCGGCGCCGACCATGATCGGCCCTGCCCACGCGCCCCGGCCCACCTCGTCGACGCCCACCACGATGTCGGCACCGGCATCCCAGAGCGCCCGCTCGGCGGTGAGACCGGGAGCCTTGCCCCGGAGCGCCTTGCGCATGGGGCCGGCCGTGCGAGACCTGGTTGCCTTCGCCTGCACGGTCGGGGGGCGCCCCGCACCGGTCGTCGTGGTCCGGCCGCTCGTCACCCCGGCGACGGTAGCCGACACCCGACGGCGCCTCGCTGGTACGTTCGGTCCGTGACCGACGTGACGACTGCGGCCGAGTCCCCTTCCGCCGAACCGCTCACCGGCTGGCGCCGCCGCCGCGACATCGCCGGCCAGGTGCTCGAGCTGTCGGCCAACGTCCTGCGCCCCGGGAGCCGGCCAGCGTCCGAACCTGGTCGGGTGCACCGGGCGGCCGCGCTCGCCGTGGCGTTCCTCCCGCACTCGGTCGACTCCCGTCGCAGCATCTGGTCGATCCGATCGATGTACTCGGGCGCGTCGGTGGGATCGCTCGGGTCGTTCGGGTCGCTCGTGAGCGCTGGCTCGGCCGGGTCGATCCTCTCCATCGGCTCGGTCGGCTCGGTGCTGTCGATCGGCTCGGTCGGCTCGGTGCTGTCGATCGGCTCCGCCGGCTCCGTGTTGTCGATCGGCGGCCTCGGCAAGGTCAACGGCCCGTGGGCCGCGTCCTCCGATGATGTCGCCACCGTGCGCCACCTCGGCACCGTGGCCGGGGCGCTGGCCCTCGCCGCCGCCGTGTTCGCACCGCCGCCCTCGTGATCGATCGGTGCCCGCCCTTGGAACCGTCCTGCGCCGGTGATTGAATCGGATCCGGCGAACGCCCCGGACGGAGCGGCCGCCGAGGAGACCGGCATGGCATCCACCCCCCTGGCCGAGGTACCCGCCGCCGACCCGACCGTGTCGGGTCCCGACCTCACGCCGCGCTTCGACGCCGGCGACACGGTGGAGGTCCGCCGCCGTCTCGACGACAAGTGGGCCCGGGGGTTCGAGATCGTGGCCGCCGACGATGACGGCTACCGGCTACGGCGCCTGAGCGACGGCGTGGAGATCCCCGCCACGTTCGCCGGCGACGACGTCCGCAAGGAGCGCAAGCGCGACTTCTGGTGGTATTGAGCCCACCGAGCGGCGCACCCGTCACCCTTCCGGTCGCGGGTCACCACGCCGATGGTCAGACGCCGTCGCCGAGCGTGGCGATGTACTCGTCGACGTCGAGCGCCGTGAGCGTGCGCGTCTTGAGGGTGCCGCGGGCGTTGAGCGCCGTGGTGATCCGCATCATCGTCGGTACGTCGGGCGTCTCGATGATGGTGACGAAGTCCCACTGGCCGAGGAGGGCGTACTGGGTCAGCACGGTGCCCCCCATGGCCGCCACCTCGGAGTTGACCTCCTTCAGGCGCTGGGGGTTCTCGCGGAGCGTCGCTGCGCCGTCGGGGCCGATGATCGAGAGCATCACGAACGTGGGCATGGCCGAACGCTACCCCCGGGGCCGCCACCGTCGCCCACGACACCGAACCCGGGCCATCGGCTCCAGGCAGGCGTCAGGGGCAGGTGTCGGGGGCCGGCTCACCGGCGAGGCGACCGGCGAGCCAGGCCGTGATCTGAGTGGCTGCGAGCGCGTACTCGTTGCCGTGGTTCGCCCCCTCGAGCTCCAGGTACTCGGTGACCTGGCCCGCCTCGCAGAGCAGGGCGTCCAGGTCGCGGACACGCTGCACCACCACGCGCTCGTCCGCGGTGCCCGAGACGAGCAGCAGCGGTGAGTCGACCGCCACCGACCCCACGTCGTTCGCCAGCAGGATCGACCGGGCCGGCTCGGTGGTGAACGGATCGTTCGTGTAGAAGGTGTCGGCGGGGATGGGCAGGAACGCCTCGATGATGTCGTCGACGCAGCCGGTCTCGATCACACCGGCGGCCGCGGCCGCTTCGGGGCCGACGTAGTCGCCGGGGACGATCTCGGGATGCTCGGCGGCGGCGCCGTAGAAGCCCATGGCGCCGACGATGCGGCTGACGAAGGCGTCGATCCCGCCGTAGGACCGATCGAAGAGCGCGGCCGGCGCAAGCGCCACGGTGCCGAGCAGATCCAGTTCGGGCGCGTAGACCTCACCGAGCTCCATGGCCGACAAGGCGCCGTGCCCGCCCTGGGAGTGGCCCACCGCCAGCCACTGTTGGCCGGCACCGGAGCCCTCGACGTTGGCCGCTGCTCGCACCGCGTCGATGACGCTGTGGCCCTCGCTCGGCTTGGAGAGGTACGGGTGGATCTCGCCCACGGGGCCGAGAACGATGTAATCGGTGACCACGCCGACCCCTTCGACGCCGAACGTCGGTGCCGCCTGGCCACGTCGGCTGAGCGCGCACGCCGAGGCCATGCCGACCGTGCCGTTCGCCAGCGAGACGACCGGCCATCCACCGTCGGGGGCCGGCGCGTTCGGGTAGGTGAGCATGCCCGTGACCGCTCGGTCGCGGTCGAGCGCATCGCGCGAGTGGTACATGATGCGCACGGTGGTGGTCGCGTCGGTCGTGGTGACCGGTTGCACCCGGATGAGATCACCGGGGGCACCGGATGCCAGCGGATCGGGCACCTCGTAGAACTCGTCGACGGATCCGAGGAACGTCTCGACCGGCGCCGCCCCCTCGGTCGTGCCCGAGGTGGCGGAGGCGGTGTCCGACGTCGGTGCGGGAGCCTCGGCCACCTCGGTCGCGCTACACGCGCCGGCGAGGACGACGACCATCGCGACGAGCGCCCACCACCGTGCCCTGCGACCACGCGCCGTCGACACCGTGGACCGATCGGGAGGTGCGGCGACTCGCATGGCGCGATCGTATCGACCTCGGGCATCGTGGTTCGGCCCGGCGGCGTCGCCCACCGGGTCAACCACCATCGGTCGGGCCGGCGTCGTCTCGGCCGTCGCCGGGCTCGGCCTTCTTGCGCTTTCGCTTCTGGCGGGCCTCCTCGCGGGTGGCCTTGCTGCGCTCGGCCTTGCGCCTCGCCGTCTTGCGCTGAGCGACCCGACGGGCCTCCTTCTCGGCCTGGTCGGCCTTGCGCTCGGCGTCCTGGGCCACCTTCTTGACCTTGCGCGACGCCTCCTCGTTGACGAGCTCGGCCTGCCGTTCGGCGTCGTCGAGCGCCTCCTCGACCCGGCGCCGGGCGTCCTGCTCGATCCGGGCGACGGTGCGCCGCACCTCACGCTCGATCGTCTCGAGCCGGCTCTCGGCCTCGAGGTCGGCCTCGTCGGCCCGCTCCTGCGCCTCGCGCTCGAGGGCGTTGAGCCGGCGGGCGGAGACCAGGTTGGAGAGGAGCTCGACCTGGAGGTCCTCACCGATGTCCGCGCCGAGCACGACGTCGGTGAGCGCCTCGAACTCCTCGGTGGGTTGGTCGCCACGGCGCAAGATGTCGTCGACCCCGGCCGTGTCGAGGAGCCCCGCGTCCTCGAGGAGCTCGACCACGTCGTCGGCGACCTCGACGGGCAGCGAATCGGCAGAAGCGAGACGCTCGGCGCGACGGGACAGCTGGAACTCGCGTCGGGCGGCGCGACGATCTCGGGCGTCGCGGTACAGGCCCTCGGTGTCGTCGTCGGCATGGCGCATGGACCACAGCCGAACGCGGCCGATGTCCTTGAGGTAGTGCTGGCGGATGCTGCGCAGCTCGAAGGCGTCGTCGTCGGCCAGCGCGAGGTAGACGTCCTCGGCCACCACGACCGCGCCCGGGTAGGCGATGCTCACGATCCTGCTCGCCAGGTTCACCACCGCGCCGTAGACGTCGCCTTCGCGCTCGAGCGCGGGGCCGGTGGCCATGCCCACGCGGACGTCGGAGAGCTCGTCGGCGTTGCGGTAGGTCTCGGCCAGGGCCAGCGCCAGCTCGGCGCCGTCGCGCACCGAGTTGGCGACGAACATGACCTCGTCGCCGATCATCTTCACCACCCGACCCTCGTGGGCGGACACGACGTCGTAGGCGATGGACTCGAACCGTCCGACCACCTCGGCGAGCTCCTCCTCGCTGAGCTGCTGGGTCTGGGCGGTGAACCCGACGAGGTCGGCGAAGCCCACCACGACGCCGTGCCCCTCGGAGGTGGCGGCGCGCAACCGCCGGCGCCGGGCGGCGACGCCCAGGTGCCGTCGCCACACGAGCTCGAGGACCTTGGGCATCATGGGGAGGAGCTCGGCGCCCCGGCGGATGGCCAGGTCCTGATCGGCGACGGACAGATCGGGGAAGCCCGACCGGGATCCGGGAACGGCCGCCGCGTCGAGATCGGACCCATCGGGCAGCGCCGTGCGCCGGGACTCGATGGTGTCGACCTGGGCGCTGGCGATGCGTTCGAGCGACGAACCGATCACCCGGGCCATCTGGATGGCCACGCCCGGCTCGATGGCGCCGTCGGAGATGTACCACACGACGTCGGAGAGGACCCCGAGGTCACTGATCGAGAACACCTCCTCGCCGGGGCGCGGATCCGGGAAGCCGAGGGCGCGCCAGAGCGTGCGGATGCGCTCGGTGTCGTAGCCCGACAGGGCGGCCACCTCGTCGATCTCGTAC
>JBBSTY010000011.1:0-44774 GCA_038235385.1 Acidimicrobiales bacterium
CCTCACGCCGGCCGAGCCGGTGTGCTTCACCGTGGCCACCATCGCCAACGGCGCCATCTCCGACCCCTCGCCCGAGGTCTGTGCCTCGCCGAGCCCCGCGCCCCCCTCCCCGGCCGAGGCGACCGGTTGACGACCCGGCCCCGACCCCCGAGAGCTCCATGACCATCGCCTCGCCCACCCCTCCCGACCCCCACGACCCCGCCGCCACCCGGCTGAACCTCGAGTTCTGCGGGGAGTGGCACGCCATCGACCCGCCGGGCCCGTTCACCCTCGGACGTGAGGGCGACCTGGCCGTCGACGACAACCCCTACCTGCACCGGTCGTTCCTCGTGCTCCGCTGGGATCGCTTCTGGTGGCTCGACAACATCGGGAGCTCGCTCGCCGCGACGGTCAGCGACCGCGACGGGGTCATGCACAGCTTCGTCGCCCCCGGGGCCACCTTGCCGCTCGTCTTCCCGGTCACCGACGTGCGCTTCACCGCCGGTCCCACCAGCTACCTGTTGTCGTTGCACACCGAGGACGCGCCGCTGACCCTCTCGAGCTCGGTGGTCACCGGATCGGGGATGACCACCATGCGCCCGATGGCGCTCACCACCAACCAGAAGCAGTTGGTGCTCGCGCTCGCCGAACCGGCGCTGCTGGCTTCGGGCAACGCGGCCAGCACCATCCCGTCGTCCGCGGTCGCGGCGGACCGCCTCGGCTGGACCATCACCAAGTTCAACCGCCAGCTCGATGCCGTGTGCCAGAAGCTGGCCAAGGCCGGCGTGCGAGGACTGCACGGTGGCAGCACCCGGCTCGCCACGAGCCGTCGATCCCGCCTCGTCGAGTACGCCCTCGCCACGCGGTTGATCAGCGCCGAGGACCTGCCCCTCCTCGAGGCCAGCACGGCAACCGACGAGGGGTGAGTCCGGGGGAGCCTCGGGAGTTGACCGGACGGTCAAGCACCCCCGCGACCCGTCGGTTAGGGTTCGACGCCGCCATGGATCGTGTCCGGCACGGGGGCCCATCGGGGGCCACGAACCAGCAAAGGAGTCACTCGTGGGTGACAAGTTTCCGTTTCTCAGCGACGAGTGGATGGACGCCGCCAAGGCCATCCGCGACGAGAGCACCGGCCCGTCCGCCGCGCCGCCCCACGTCGTCAAGATGAACATGGTGATCACCGACGCGCCGTTCAACGACGGCGCCGAGATCCAAGCGCACATGGACACCTCCGAGGGTGAGATGAAGATGGACCTCGGCCACCTCGAGACGCCGGACCTCACGGTCACCGTCGACTACGACACCGCCAAGGCCATCTTCATCGAGCAGAACGCCCAGGCCGGCATGCAGGCGTTCATGGCCGGCAAGGTCAAGGTGCAGGGCGACATGACCAAGCTGATGGCCATGCAGCAGGGGACCCCCGACCCTGAGGCCGCCGCCGTCGCCGAGAAGATCAAGGAGATGACCGCCTGAGGCGTCATCATCGCCGGCGCTGCCGGTGAACGTTCGGGGGGCGCCGGTGGGCGCCCCCCGTCGCGTCCGGGCTCAGCGGCCGCTCGTGGCCAGCACGGGGGTGCGGTCGGCCGGTTCGTCGACGGTCGTCGGCGCCGACCGGTTCCGTGGCAGCACGAAGCACGCGGCGAGCACACCGAAGCCGGCCGCGGCCGCGCCCACGAGGTAGGCCAGCGCGTAGGAGTCGACCTCACCGACCACCGACTCGCGGGACTGCTGGATGGTGACGAGGACCTGGATGCCCGCCACCACACCCACCTGCGACATCATCTGCTGGGCACCGCCGACCACGCCGAGATCGCGTTCGTCGACCGCGTTGGCGATCGCCGCCGCCATCGCGGGCGCGGTCATGCCCATGCCCACCCCCGAGAGCGCCAGCGCGACGACGATCACGATCAAGGGGTCGTCGAGGCCGACGGTGACGAACACGAGCATCGACGCGACCAGGAACAGCCCACCCACGACGGCGTTGATGCGCTCGCCGATGCGCACGGCCATCCACCCGGCGATCGGACCGGCGATGGCGAAGGTGAGGGGTCGGGCCATCTGCACGAACCCCGTCACCGAGACGCTGTAGCCGAGTGCCTTCTGGAGGAGGAACGGGGTGAGGTAGAAGCCACCCATGTAGGCGAAGTTCGCGAAGAACTGGTTGACCATCGGGAACGCGAAGTTGCGCCGTCGGAAGTACCGCACGGGGATCAGCGGATGGGCGACGCGCTGCTCGTACCAGGCGAACCCACCGAGCAGGATCGGTCCGAGCGCGAAGCCGCCGAGCACGAGGGGATGGCTCCACCCGGCGTCGGGGGCGCGGTTGAGGGCGATGAGCATGCTCCCGACCCCGCCGGCCAACAGCAGCGAGCCGACCGCATCGAAGCGGGACCCCGGGGCCCGGCCGGTGTTGGGGAAGATCGATCCGCAGATGGCGATGGTGGCGAAGGCCAGGGGTACCTGGGCGACGTAGATCCACCGCCAGCTGAACAGCTCGACCACGGGTCCGCCGATGACGACGCCGAGCACCGGGCCACCGGCGGCGACGAGCGACCAGTACCCGAGCGCCTGCGCCCGACGTTCGCGGGGGAACAACCGGTTGATCACGGCGAGCGACGCCGGGCCGGTCGCCGAGCCCACCGCGGCACCGAGCACCCGGAACACGATGAGGGCCGGGGCGCTCCACGCCACCGCCGTGAGCGCGGCGAACAGCGCGACCAGACCCATGCTGATGAGGTAGGTCCGCTTGGCGCCGAACAGGTCGGCCAGCTTCCCGGCCCCCGGGGTGACGATCGCACCGAGCAGGATCGGACCGGTGATGGTCCAGATCAGCGCGCTCTCGCTGGTGTCGAGCTCGGCCGCGATGGTGGGGATGGCGACGGTCAGCACGGTGATGCCGAACCCGACCGAGAACAGGCCGAAGAGCGCCGCCGAGAGCACCAGCCACGGGTAGCGATCGCTGCGCTCGGCACGGGCCCGGACCCGGTGCTGCATCATCAGCGGCCACGGGACGACGGCGATCTCCTCGACACCCGGCGCCTCGAGCCCGGCCTCGAGCTCGTCGATCAGCTCGCTGGCCGACGGCTCCGCCGGGCTGGCGTGGTCACCGATGCCGTCGGTGCCGTCGTCACCCCGACGTGCCCGACGATCGTTGCCCATCCGGGCCAGGCTAGGAGCCGACGCAGGAGTTGCCTCCGCCCGGACGCGCCACATCGGTCACACCGACATGTCGCATCACCACCCTCGGTGGCGTGTCGTCGTGGTCGCCGTTCGGCGCCGCCGACCTCGTCGGGTTCGATCAGTCGTCGGCGCCGGCACCGGACGTGACGAGACCGACCCGCGACCCCGGCTTCACCTCGGTGCCCGCCGCCGGATCCGTGCGGGTGACGTCGCGCCGGGTCGATCCCTTGGTGCCCGACACCTGCAGCCCGACGGCCTCCAGCTTCGCCTCGGCCTCGTCGACCGACAGACCCTTGACATCGGGCACCGTCACGAGCGGCGGTCCCTTGGAGACCACGATCGACACGGTGTCGCCGCGCGCCAGCGCCTTGCCGGGTGTGGGTGTGGCGCTGATCACCCGACCCTCGTCCACGGTCTCGCTGAACGCGGGATCGGCCACCGCCACGACGAGGCCGATGCCCTCGATCGCCGAACGGGCCTCCTCCTCGGTGGATCCCACGACGTCGGGCACCGTTCGGGGCGCCGGGCCGTCGGACACGATGAGCCCGACGAAGTTGCGCTTCTGGATCCGCACCGGGGTGTCGGGACCGAGTGAGATCACGTGCTCTGCCGGGACCTCCTCGTCGTAACGGCGCTCGACCCCGCCGACGCCGAGGCCCACGGCCGCGAGCTCGGCCGACGCCTCGCTGAACGGGAGCCCGGCGAGGTCGGCGGGCACGGCGACGAACGGCTGACCTCTCGACACCACCACCGAGATCGACCCGCCACGCGGGATCTCGACGCCCGACGCCGGGGTCTGGTCGATGACCTCGCCGTCGGGGACCGATTCGGAGAAGTCGGTGGTGGTCTCCACCGTCCACTCGTAGGGCGCGACGGTCTCGGCCACCTGATCGCCCGGTGTCCCGACGAGCTGGGGTGCAGAGAACCAGGGGACGCGGATCTCGTAGTACCAGTACGCGCCTGCTCCGGCGCCGATGCCGACCACCAGGAGCACCAGCAGCACGACGAAGGGCCACCGGCGGCGACGGGAGGCTTCGGCGGTGACGGGACCGCCGACGTGCACCACCGGATCGACCGACGCCGATGCGGACGCCACCCTCGCTCGGCGCTTGCGCTCGCGTCGTCCCGCCGGCTGATCCACCGTCTCGGGATCGAGGTGATCGCTGGCATCGAAGAGGGTCGGCGGTGCGTCGATGGTGATCGAGGCCATCGCCGGTGCGGGCGGTTCGCCCTCCTCGGCATCGACGACGGGCACGACGCCGCTCGGACGACCCGACCACCTCGCACCGTCGGGACCGGCATCGGTGTCGGTGACGGGGGCGATCGGTCGTCCGTCGTCGGTGATGTCGATCACCCCTGCGGCCGGCGGTGACGTCGGCGGTGCAGTCGCCGCGGCGGCGCCCATCGCGACGGCCGCCGCGCCCGCAGCGGCGCCGGCCACCTGCACCCCGTCGAGCTCGGTGGGGTCGGCACCCGACAGGTCGATCCCGTCGCCCGACTCGGTGGGATCACGGTCGCCGAACTCGCCGGTGCGCACGCGCGCACCCGCCAACGCCAGCGGCTCGGGACGGTCGAAGGAGCTCGCCGCGGCCATCAGGGCGGCCCCGAACTCGGCGGCGTCGGGTCGGTGGGCGGGGTCGGGGTTGCCGGCCCACGCCAGCGCGGCCTGCAGGGCGCCGAGCGTGTCGGGGACGGGCAGCGGATGGTGGATGCGCGCCATCAGCGTGCCGATGGTGGTGTCGGCGGAGAACGGCACCTCGCCGGTGGCCGCCTCGACCATCACCAGCGCCAACGAGTAGACGTCGCTGCGACCATCGAGGGTCTCGCCCCGTGCCTGTTCGGGCGACGCGTAGCGGGCCGTGCCCAGCACCGCGCCCATGGGTTCGGTCCACGCCGCTTCGGCAAGGGCGCGCGCCAGACCGAAGTCGGCGATGCGCAACCGGGCGTCCTCGTCGAAGAGCAGGTTGGCGGGTTTGATGTCGCGGTGCACGAACCCGCGCCGATGCGCGTACTCCAGCCCGCGGGCGGTCTCGAGCCCCACCAACAAGGTCTGGGACAGGCTCAGCGGCGGCACGGCGTCGAGGAGCGCCCGCAGGCTGCCGCCGCCGAGGTACTCGGTGACGATGTAGGGGATGTGGCTCTCCGGGTCCTCGCCCCAGTCGTAGATGGCCACGACGTGGGGGTGGTTGAGCGCCGCGGCCGCATGGGCCTCGGCCCGGAAGCGGCGCAGGAAGGCTTCGTCCTCGGCGAGGGCATCGTGCAGGATCTTGACCGCGACCCGCCGACGCAGGGTCAGGTCGTCGGCCAGGTACACCGAGGCCGACGCGCCCGTCCCCACCGGGGCCAGGAGGCGATATCGGCCGCTCAGCACCCGACCGACGCGGTCGATCACGCGAGACACAGCCACTGGATCAGGGTAGTGGTTGGCCCCGGATGATCCGCGGCACCGGTCGGCCACGACGTCGACCGACCGGTGCGACGACACCGTCCCGATGGACCCGTTCGACCTGGCCGTGACCGTCGACACCGCCCCGCCGATGCCCGGTGTCGGGATCCTGTCGGGCAGAATGGGAACCCATGCCCACCGCCGTCCGTCGCTCCATCATCGCCGTGCTGCTGCTGGTGGTCGCCGCCTCGGTGTACGGACTGACCCAGCTCGACACCTCCACCTCCGATGCCTCGAGCGCCGTCGTGCAGTCGCTGTGGCCGGGGGACGGCGCCAAGATCCACCAGCAGGCACCCATCCAGATCGACCTCGAGACCGGCTGGGACGGTCGCCTCACGATCGCCGAGCGCGCCATCCCCGACGACCAGCTCGACCGGGTGCCCCAGCAGGGCAAGATCGCCTTCCAGCCGGGTCCGGGCAAGGCGTTCGAGTTCTTCCCCGCCGGCCAGCAGTGCGCCACGCTGACGTACTGGCAGATCCGCACCGGACCGGAGCAGTCGTTCGAGCGCCGCTGGTGCTTCACCGTGATCTGACCGATCTGACCGATCTGACCGGCCGACCGATCGGATCCGGTCAGATGGACGTCCTGCGAACGGGCTCGACGGTCCATCCGTGCTCGATGCACGGCGCCCCGAGCGCGCCGGCGGCGGACGCGAGCTCCTGCGTGCGTAGCACGTTCGGTGATTCGATTTGGACGAGGCCGTCGACCGGGTGGCCGGCGGTCGACCCGCGCCGGGCATACTCGGTCGATGTGTGATCTGCTCGTCGCCCTGCCGGCTGCCACCGCGGACGGGCGAACGCTGTTCGCGAAGAACAGCGACCGGCCGCCGACGGAGACGCAGGTCCTCGAGTGGTTGGCCCCGCGGCGCGAGACGGTGACGACCACCACCTACCTGCGCATCGAAGGTCCGGCGAGCGGGACGACCCTCGGGGTCCTGGGGTCGCGGCCCGCGTGGATGTGGGGACTCGAGCACGGCGTCAACGAGGCCGGGGTCGCGGCCGGCAACGCGACGATCTACACCACGACCGATCCGCGCCGTCACCCGCCGGCGCTGACCGGCATGGACCTCGTGCGCCTGGCGCTCGAGCGGGCCACCACCGCCGCCGACGCAGTCGTGGTCGTCGCCGAGGCCATCGACCGGTGGGGCCAGGGTGGGTCGGGCCACGAGCACGCCGACCGGCCGTACTGGTCGTCGTTCCTCGTGGCCGACGCCACGGAGGGGTGGGTGGTCGAGACGTCGGGCCGCGACGTCGTCGCCCTCGAGGTCGAGCGCAGTTGGGCCACGTCGAACCGCACCACGATCCCGGCGTTCGATGCCGCCCACCGCCACCCCCGCCAGCCGGTCGAGCGTCTGGTCGACCCCCGACTCGCGGCCAGCCGGGCGGTGCTCGCCGAGGAACCGGTCACCGTCGACGCCCTGAAGGCGCACCTGGCGAGCCACGTCGGTGGCGAGGACGGGTGGACCATCTGCATGCACGTCGACGGTGTCGAGGAGACCCGATCGTCGATGGTCGTCGAGCTCGGCGGGGATGGGCCGGTCGTCTGGGCCGCTCCGGGGTCCCCGTGCCGCACCCCGTTCTCGGCGCAGGCGGTCGGGTCCCCATCTGCCTGACCGGACCGAGTCCTGCCGAGCACGTGCTGACCGGTGATGAGGACGACCTCGAGCTGTTGTCTGCGGCCTGTCCGAACGTCCACATCGAGAAGATCTGCGTGGCCCCGTTCGCCATCCCCGAACAGCTGTCAGATGGCGGCGAGCAACGCGTCGACGCGGGCGATCGCCGGAGCGGCATCGGCTTCGACGAGGACGCCGATCATGCCGACGGCCTCCGACCCGGTGATGTTCCCCGGGAAGTCGTCGAGAAAGACGGTCCGTTCCGGGGCGACGCCGCCGATCTCGGCGAGCGTGTGCTCGTAGATCCGCGGATCGGGTTTGCGCATGCCCACGGCGCTCGAGTCGACGGCAGCGTCGAAGAGCTCCTCGACCGGCATGAGCTTCTGCCAGAAGTCACGGCCCTCGGCGATGTTGTTGGTGAGCAGGGCGGTCTTGAGGCCCCGAGCGCGCACCCGGCGCACCAACGCCACCATCTCCTCGTTGACCCCGCCGTCGCTCACGAGTGCGTTCATCATCTCGAACAGGTCGAGCTCGTAGCCCTGGTCGCGCCCCAGAGCGAGGATCTGATCGCGCGCCGACACGATGTCGAGCTGGCCCCGTTCGGCCTGGTGCCACGGGTGGTCGGTGTCACGGTCGTACGGGCCGAACACGATGGCGATGGTCTGATCGAACGACGCGCCCTGGGCCTCTCCGACCGAGCGGAGCGCCTCGAACGGCGACCCGATGAAGACGCCGCCGAAGTCGAACACCACCGCCTCGATCATGGTCACAGCTTGGCGGTCAGGCGCCGACGGGGGCGAATCGAGGTGGGTCCCAGGACCCGCACCGCGAGGACGCGAGGTGGAATCCGGGAGGCGTCGTGCCAGGATGAGACACGTGTCCTTGTCGCCTCGCCCTCGGACGGGCACGCACGCGCCCCCGCGCCCATCCCCAGCCAACGATGCGCCGCCACCGGACGTGACGCGTCGGTGCTCGCTCGCCGCCCTCCTCGGCCTGTGGGCGTTCGCCGTCACCCAGCCGATCCTCGCCGCCCTCGGTGAGGAGCCCGGGTTCTTCATCGTCCGCCAGACGGGGCGAGCCACCATCGTGGCGTTCTCGATCGCACTGGCGACCGTCCCCCCGCTGCTCGTGTGGGCCGTGGGCGGGGCCGTTCGCCGCGTCGACCTGCGTGCCGGCCAGTGGTTCGACCGCATCGCGCTCGCATCGATCGTCGCCCTCGCCGTCGGACCGCTGCTCCGTGGCACCGGCACCGGCACGGCGACCACCGCCGCCATCCTGGTCGGACTGGTCGCGGTCGCTGCTGGGGCGCTGTTCGCCTGGGCCTACGAGCGCTTCGACGGCCTGGCGGCATGGGCCCGCTTCACTGCGGTCCTCCCGGTCCTGTCGGTCGCCATGTTCCTCCTGGCCTCGCCCACCGGCCTCCTGCTGAAGACCACCGACGCGCCCATCGCGTCGGCCCGGTCCGACGCCCCTGTCGACGGGACCTCGGTGGTCTTCCTCATGCTCGACGAGCTCCCGACGGCATCGATCCTCGACGCGGACGGATCGATCGACGCCGATCGCTTCCCCAACCTCGCCACGCTCGCGCAGGGCTCCACCTGGTACCGCAACCACACGGCCGCGGCGACGAGCACGGCCCAGGCCGTTCCCGCCGTGCTCACCGGCGAGGAGCCCACCGGCGGTCCCCCGTCGGTCGCCGTCTACCCGCACAACCTGTTCACCCTGCTGGCGCCGACCCACGACCTGCACGTCTCCGAGCACTACAGCTCGCTCTGCCCTCGACAGCTCTGCGACACCGAGGCCAGCGCACCACCGTTCACCAACCAGATCAGCGGCCTCACCGCCGACACCACCGCGTTCTGGCTCGACCGGATCAATTTCGCCACCGAGCCGACCCTCCGGATGGGCGACTTCGCCGAGGCGATCGAGGACATCGAGGTGAACGGCGAGATCGTCGGTGCGCCCGCTCGCTTCTCGGAGTTCCTCGATGGCCTGGCCGCCACCGCCGACCGGCCGTCACTCTCCTACCTGCACCTGTTGCTCCCGCACGCGCCGTGGAACCTCTACCCCGACGGCCGGTCCTACGACATCACCGCCTTCCCCCACGGCGACTACGAGGACGACGACGAGGCGTGGATGAAGGCGGTGCTGCAGCAGCGCCACCTGTTCCAGGCCCAGTACGCCGATCGCCTCGTCGGTTCGCTGCTCGACCGGCTCCACGAGATCGGCACCTACGACGACACGCTCATCGTCGCCATGGCCGACCACGGGATCTCGTTCCGACAGGGCAGCCACTCGCGCCTGTGGGGCGACACCAACGCCGCCGACATCGCGTACTCGCCGCTGATCATCAAGGCGCCCCGGCAGGCCGAGGGCGCCATCTCCGACGCCAACGTCTCGGGGATCGACGTGCTCCCCACCGTGGCCGAGCTGCTCGAGGTGCCCGTGGGCTGGGCGACCGACGGGGCACCGGCCGACTCCGACGAGGTCCGCGAGCGTGACGACCACAAGGTCATCTTCGACATCGGGTCCTGGGAGACCCGATCGGTGCGCAACCGCCACGAGTTCACGATCGCCGACACGACGCCATCGGCCGCGTCGCGGTTCGTCGGGAGCGCACCGGCAGGTGGCGCGCCGCTCGCCGGCCTGCTCGGACCGCTGGGCGTGGACCCGTGGCTCGGTCGGCCCCTCGCCGAGATCATCGACGCACCCACCGGCGCGGACGGATCTGATCCTGCGACCCCGGGCACGGCCACCCTGGCGGTGACCGACGGATCGGGCGCCCCCTCGGGCATCGTCCGGGGAACCGTCGCCGACGCACCGGCGGGTGCCATGGTGCTGGTGGCCGTCGATGGGGTGGTGGTCACCGCGTCGCCGATCATCACGGTGGGCGGCACGGCCAACTCGTTCCTCACCCTGCTGCCGCCCGACGCTCCCCGCAACCAGGATCGGGTGATCGAGGTCGGCCTGGTCGTCGGCCTCGACGGGCCGACCCCGACCGTGGTCGGCCTCGGCTCGACGAGCTGATCAGGCCGACGACGAGTCGGCGGCGGGCAGCTCGCCCGTGGCCAGCAGGTGCTCGAAGCCGGCCTCGTCGAGCACGGGGATCCCGAGGTCGGTGGCCTTGGTGAGCTTGGACGCGCCCGCCCCGTCCCCCACGACCACCGCCGTGGTCTTCTTGGAGACGCCCCCCGGGCTCTTGCCACCGTGCGCCTTGATGACGGCTTCGACCTCCTCGCGGGTGTAGGCCTCGAGCCCGCCCGTGACGACCACCGACATGCCCGCCAACGTCTGGGGCTTCCTCGACGCCTCCGGGCCGACGACGTTGAGCCCGGCGGCCCGGAGCCGCTCGACGAGCTGGCGGTTCTCGTCGACCGAGAACCAGGCCACGACGCTCTCGGCGATGATCGGGCCGATGCCGTCGACCCGGGTGAGCTCGTCGAGCGAGGCGGCCATGATGGCGTCGAGGTGACCGAAGTGGGCGGCGAGGATCTCGGATCCGGCGCCCGCCAGGTGGCGGATGTTCAGGCCCACGAGCAGGTTGGCCAGCGGCCGGGACTTCGAGGCCTCGATCGCCGCCTGCAGGTTGGCGATCGAGGTGTCGCCGAAGCCATCGCGTGCACGGAGCTGGTCCCAATCCACCGTGTAGATGCCCGAGATGTCGTCCAGCAGGCCGAGGTCGAGGAACAGCCGCACGCTCTTCTCGCCGAACCCCTCGATGTCCATGGCGCCGCGCGAGGCGAAGTGCTCGATGGCGCCCGCCACGCGCGCCGGACACGACAGGTTGAAGCAGCGGTGGTTGGCCTCGCCCTCGGGACGTTCGAGCGGGACCCCGCACACCGGGCAGTCCGTGGGGAAGACCCACTCGGGCAGCCCGGGCGGGCGGTCCGCCAGGACCGGACCCACCACCTCGGGGATGACGTCGCCGGCCTTGTGCACGATGACGGTGTCGCCGGGGCGCACGTCCTTGGCCTTCACCTGGTCCTGGTTGTGCAGCGTGGCGACACCGACCGTGGATCCCCCGACGAACACCGGATCGAGCATGGCGAAGGGCGTGGCCCGACCGGTCCGCCCGATCGACACCTGGATGTCGACGAGCGTGGTGGTGCGCTCCTCCGGGGGGAACTTGTAGGCGATCGCCCACCGTGGCGCCTTCGAGGTGGAGCCGAGCTGCTCACGCAGGGCGAGGTCGTCGAGCTTCACCACGACGCCGTCGATCTCGTAGGGCAGCTCGTGACGGTGCTCCTGCCAGTGTCGGCAGAAGGCGTAGACATCCTCGATCGTGGCCACCTGGCGCACCTCGGGGTTCACGACGAAACCCATCTGCTCGAGGAAGTCGAGGGTGGCGTGGTGGGTGGGCAGCTCGGGACCGCCTTCGATCTCACCGAGCTGGTAGCACCAGAAGGCGAGGTGGCGGCTGGCGGTGATGCGCGGGTTCTTCTGGCGCAACGACCCGGCTGCCGTGTTGCGGGGGTTGACGTACTGGCGGCCGCCCTCGGCCGCCAGCGCGGCGTTGAGCGCCTCGAACTCGGCGATGGGCAGGTACACCTCGCCGCGCACCTCGAGCACCTCGGGGGCGCCATCGGCGAGCCGGCTGGGGATGGCGTCGATGGTGCGCAGGTTGGCGGTGACGTCCTCGCCCTTGCGACCGTCGCCTCGCGTGGCCCCGAGCACGAACCGGCCCTGCTCGTAGCGCAGCGACACCGCCAACCCATCGATCTTGAGCTCGCACACGAAACCCGGCTTGTCGCCCGCGCCGAGCTTGGTGAGGGCGCGATCGGTGCGTTCGCCCCACGCCCGCAGCTCGCTCTCGTCCATGGCGTTGTCGAGCGACATCATCGCCACGCCGTGCACGACCTCGGCGAACTGCGTGGAGGTGGCGCCACCGACGACCTGGGTGGGTGAGTCGGCGGTGATCAGATCGGGGTGGAGCTCCTCGAGCGTGAGGAGCTCGCGCATGAGCAGATCCCACTCGGCATCGGGGATCTCGGGAGCATCGCGGGTGTAGTACCGCTCGTTGTGGTGACGAATCACGGCCCGTAGCTCGTCGATGCGCGCCACCGGATCCACCCCGCCGTCGGTCGGCGTCTGCCCCTGCCCCGGTGGTGTCACAGCCATCGCCATCACCTTACCGAGCACCCCCGACACGCCAGACCCGACCCGACCCGACCCGCCACCTCCCACCGCCCACCTCCCCCTCCCGACCCGCGCACCGCGCACCACCTCTCCGAACATGCGTGCGAGCGCGGCGCGGAGCGCACCAGAGCTACGCATGTTCGAGGGGGACCCCCGCCGCCGAGCTCACAGACCGCGCACCCCTCTCCGAACATGCGTGCCAACGCGGTGCGCAGCGCACCGGAGCTACGCATGTTCGAGGGGTGGGCTCGCCAGGTCGGGCTCGCGGGCGGGTCGGCCCGTTGGTGAGGCGGGCGGGGGTCAGCGGGCGGGGGTCAGGCGCCGACGGTGAGCCGGACGCCGATGGCCTGATCGTGGAGCCGTTCGGCCAGGCGGTTGGTGAACTGGAGCACCTGTTGGGCCTGGGGGACGCCGTGGCGCCACAGCCCGCACGACGGGGTGATCATCGTCTGCGTGCGCAGGCGGATGGGATCGCAGCCGCCTTCGGTGACGAGGGTGCACCACAGCAGCTGGAGCATGCGCCACAGGCGTTCGACGGTGGTGCCGATGGGGCGATCGGTCGGCACCGCACCCCAGGCCACCCACCCGCCCCGCTCCATGAACGCGGCGAGCGCCCCGGCTGCGGATTCGATGCCGCCGTCGGTGGGCAGCGACAGGATCTGCGGACCCGCCTGCATGAGCAGGCGCCAATCGGCGCTGCCGCAGCAGTGCAGCCCGGTGATCGAGAGCGGCTCGAGCGCGGCCAGCGCGCCCGACACCAGGTCGACCGCGTCGAGCGGCAGGAGGGGGAACGCCGGATCCATGGCGCCACCCATGGCCGGTTCGTCGAGGAACGCCACGATCCGGGCGTCGGGCACCCGCTGGCTGACGTACTGGATCATGGCCCGGGCGCGCTCGCCCACCGCGCGGCTCGCCACGTCGAAGGCCAACTGGCGGTCGATGCCGGCGGCGTGCAGCGCCACCCCGAGCGTGACCGGGCCGGTGAGCGAGATCTTGATGGGTCCGGTGCGATCCTCGACGGCGGTGACGAAGGCCCGCAGACCCACGAACGCATCGGATCCGAACCCGGGATCGGTGAGCGGGGCTTCGGGATCGAGCGCCGCGTCGTCGATGGTGAGCGACCCGTCGTCGTTGACGACGATGCCGGCCACGCCGTGGGCGGCCTGCGCGATCATGCCCTCGCGGCGGCTGCGGGCCGGCAGCGTCGGGGCGGCCGGAAGCCGCGCCTGGCTGCGCA
The DNA here is from genome assembly GCA_038235385.1 of Acidimicrobiales bacterium. Lineage (GTDB taxonomy): Bacteria > Actinomycetota > Acidimicrobiia > Acidimicrobiales > Acidimicrobilacustridaceae > JBBSTY01. The sequence goes on from JBBSTY010000011.1 coordinate 13,592, forward strand.
TGATGAAGTCCACCGCTTCGCCGGGATCGACGTGCGGAAGGCTGCCGATGGAGGTCGCGAGGCCGACGGGCAAGGTCACGGCGCGTTCATCAGGCACGTCATGACCCCCCTCCGGTGCCACTCGATCGGGAGCGATCTCCCACGCATGGAATAGCGACAAGTGGCCTCCGTGGGCAAATCTCGTTCCGTCATGACCACCGCCGACCCACCGCCGAACCGTTCCGGCCAACCCGATCACCCCCCTCGCGCCAGCGGAAACGCCGGCCGCTCCGCAGCGGACCGACGCGCCGCCGTGCTCGGCCGTTGGGCAGTACCCGTCGTGTGGGTCACCCTGCCGCTCGCCGCCGGGCCTGCGTTCGCCGACGCGCTCGATCCGACCGATCGCTCCGTCCAGATCGTCGCCTCGGTCGGGCTCTGGCTGGTCTGGGCGGCGACCCTCGGCGCCGCGCTGGTGCCGCGCGGCGTCACCCTCACCGCGATCCGCATCGGGGTGCCGGCCTCGTTCGCCGCCGCGGCCTGGGCCGCCGTGGCCACACCCGAGTTCGGAACCGACGACGGCATCGCCCTCACCGTGACCCTGATCGCCACCATCGTCTCGCTGTCGGCGTTCACCGGCGCGGTGTTCGTGAACGGATCGGCCTACGGCGACGAACGCCGGATGCCCCTGCGCCCTCCGGCCGCGCTGCTGCTCGGCCCGGTGGAGCTGGCGTGGCTGGCGTGCGTGGTCGGTGCGGTCGCGGGGCCGATGCTGCTGGCCACCGGATCGTGGGTCCTGGGCGCCGTCGCGCTGGTGGTCGGCTGGCCGGCCGCGTGGTTCGCCGGGCGCGCCATGCATGGGCTCGCCGACCGCTGGGTGGTCTTCGTCCCCGCCGGGTTCGTGGTGCACGACCTGATGGCGCTCACCGACGCGCTCCTGCTCCCCCGGCGCCTCGTCACCAACGTCGGCCCGGCCCTCGCCGACACCCGGTCCGTCGACTTCACCCTCGGTGCCGCGGGCCTCCCGCTCCAGGTCGACCTCGCCGAGCTGGTCGAGGTCACGCCGGTCCCCCGGCGCACCCGCCCCGGTCAGCGCCCCGGCCCCGAGCCGGCCCGGATCGACTCGCTCCTGTTCGCCCCCACCCGTCCCGGCGCGGTGCTGCGCGAGGCCCGCCACCGCCGTCTCCCCGTCAGCTGACGCCCCCGACCACCGGTCGCACGTCGCGCCCGGCGGGGTGGTTCAGCGCGGAGAGGGACGGACGATGCCGCCGCCGAGCACCTGGTCGCCGTCGTAGAACACCACGCTCTGGCCAGGGGCCACGCGACGCAGGGGCGCGGCCAGGCGCACCGTCAGCTCGCGGATCCCATCGCGCCCGCCGTCCGCCCTCGTGCCCGGTGCGCTGTCGGGGACCTCAGGGAGGTCGGGGACCGCTGGGAACTCCAGAACGGCGGCCAACGGGTCGCCGTGGGCGCTGCACTGCACCAGGACGTCACCCAGCACCGGTTCGTGACCCCAGACCACCCGGTGGAGCTCGATGGTGGTGTCCTCGAGCTGGTTGGCCGGGCCGACGGTGACGACGGCGGCGTCGACATCCACGTCGAGCGCGTAGCGAGCGGTGCCGTCGCGACCCGGTGCGAGGCCGCGGCGCTGACCGATCGTCACCAGTTCGACGGCGGGAACCGTACCGAGGTCGGCGCCGTCGGTGTCCACGACCCGCCCCGGCCGCAGCGGGATGCGATCACCGAGGAACGCGGTGCGCCCGCCGGTGGACGTGATGAAGCACACGTCCTGGCTGTCGGGCTTGGCCGCGGTGCGCAGACCCAGTCGGGCGGCATGGGCCCGCACCTCGGTCTTGGTGAGGTGGCCGAGGGGCAGGACCACGCGATCGAGCTGGGACTGGTCGAGCATGTGCAGGACGTAGGACTGGTCCTTGGCCCGGTCGGCGCCGCGCGCCAGCCGAGCCACGCCGTCGGCGCCGGTGACGATCCGGGCGTGGTGGCCGGTGGCCACCATCTCGAACCCGAGCGCCTCGGCCCGGTGGAGCAGCGCGTCGAACTTGAGGTGCCGGTTGCACTCGATGCACGGGTTGGGGGTGATGCCGTCGGCGTGGGCCCGGACGTACGGGTCGACCACATGGGTGGCGAAGCCGTCGCCGAAGTTGAACACGTGGAAGGCGATGTCGAGCTGCTGCGCCACCCGGCGGGCGTCGTCGACGTCGGACACCGAGCAGCACCCGGTGTCGCTGTCGCCGCCCCAGAGCTTCATGGTGACCCCGGTGACGTCGTGGCCGGCCTCCACCAGCAACGCCGCCGCCACCGAGGAGTCGACGCCGCCGGACAGGGCGACCATCACGGGACCCCGCCCCGCAGGAGGCGCGACCTCGGGCGCCGTCACGAGAACGCCCGGAGCCGCTCGACAGCCGGAGGCACCGCGGCGAGGACGGCGTCGATGTCGGCATCGGTGGACGTGTGACCGAGCGAGAGGCGCAGCGATCCACCGGCGACGTGGCGGGGGACGCCCATCGCCGCGAGGACGTGCGAGGGCTCCATCGCCCCGCTGGCGCACGACGACGCCGCCGATGCGAACACGCCCGCCTTCTCGAGCAGGAACAACAGCGACTCGCTGTCGACCCCGGGGATGCACACGTGCGCGATCCCCGGCACGCGGTGGGAGCGGTCGGGACCCGCGGAGGCGGCCGACGACCGGACCCCCGTCTCGACCAGATCGGGCACCGAGGCCCGGAGACCATCGAGCAGACGGTCGCGCAGCTTGGTCACCCGGTGGACGGCCTCGTGTCGATCATCGGTCGTGGCCTGGAGGGCGGCGCCCAGACCGACGATGCCGGCGACGTTCTGCGTGCCGCTGCGCAGATCGCGCTCCTGGCCCCCGCCCACCACCTGCGCCACCAGCGAGAGGTGATCACGGGCGACGAGCGCCCCCACGCCCTTGGGACCGCCGAACTTGTGCGCGCTGATCGACAGGAGGTCGACGGCCGAACCGATCGGACGCAGGTCGAGCCACGGCACGGCCTGCACCGCGTCGGTGTGCAACACGGCCCCGGGCGCGACCCGGCGGACGAGCTCGGCGACCTCGGCCATCGGCTGGATCGTCCCCACCTCGTTGTTGACCGCCATGACCGACACGAGTGCGATGTCGGGCCCGAGTGCGGCCTCGAGCGCGTCGAGGTCGATCACGCCCCGGTCGTCGACCCCGACCAGACGGCCGTCGCGTGCGACGACGGGCTCGAGGACCGCGTGGTGCTCCACCGCCGAGGACACGGCGACCGCCGGTGCATCGCCGGGCACATCTCGATCGAGCACCCCGAACACCGCGAGGTTGTCGGCTTCGGTGCCGCCCGAGGTGAACACCACGTCGCCCGGTCGGGCCCCGAGGGCCTCCGCCACGATCTCGCGTGACTCGTCGATGGCCTTGCGTGCGGTGCGCGCCATGGCGTGGGCACCGGACGGGTTCGCGTAGCAGTCGCGCAGGAACGGGAGCATCGCCTCGACGGCCTCGGATCGAGGCGTGGTCGACGCCGCATGGTCCAGGTAGGCCTCCATCGCCACCAGCGTAGGGCGCGGGATCACGAACGCACGCCGGCCGCATGCATCGGACCGAGCGGTGGTCGGGCTACGGGTGGCGGGCGGGCGGGTACGGCGCGCTCGGCGGGTACGGCGCGCTCGGCGGATACCCGTACGGCGGGTACGGCGGGTACGTGTTCGGCGGGTACGACGCCGGCGGGTACCCGGTCGGGTACCCGGTCACGACCGGCGCCGATGCAACGGCCGACCACGGCGGCGCGCCCCCGGTCGGCGCAGCACCGCCGTGGCGACGCTGGTACGCCGATGCGACGCACACCAGGAAGAGCTCCGGCCCGATCCCCGCAGGCGGGTCGTGGTCCAGCGCCACCGCCACCGGGTTGGCCAGTTGCAGGGCCATGGCCGCCCGGGCATCGGCGCTCAGTTGCAGGACCCGGGTCAGGAAGGACCGGATCAGCTGGTACTGGCGGGCGTCGATCCCCGACACGTCGAGCGAGGCGGCGTAGGTCTCGTAGCCGGGCGGGACGAAGAAGGTGAGCGCCATCGCGTGGTTCACGGCTCGCCGCTCCCGGATCACGATCGTGCCGCCGGCCAGATCCCCGACCCGCTGGTTGTTGCGGCTCAACGCCGCGGTCAACACCGCGATGAACCCGAACGCGTACACCTCGATGATCCCGATGATCCCCCGGATCGACGCATGGCGGAACCGGATCGGGGCACCTTCGCGGGTGACGGTGCGCACCCCCATCGTGGCCTTGCCCACCGTCTTGCCGTTCCACAGCGACTCGCAGATCACCGGATAGCCGATCAGGATCAGGAACGTGGTCACGACCGCCCCGATCGCCGCCATCGATCCGTCGTTGCCGGCCATGCCGACGCCGAAGGCGAGGATGATCGAGACGGCCACGATCGCCGTCGCCTGGATGAGCACGTCGATCAGCTTGGCGATGCAGCGCGAGCCGACGCCCGCGGTCTGGAAGTCGAGAACCACCGCTTCGGGGGTGACGATGCTGGACGCGTGGTCGCTCACGGATCTCCTCGGGCCGATCGCGGGCAGGTCGGGTCCGGCCGGATCGGGAGCGTCAGTAGGATACGGGAGCCGTGGACATCGACCGCTACATCGCCCGCAACGAGGCCACCTGGGTGCGCCTCGACCAGCTCACCCGGTCGGCCGGCAAGGGGGTGTCGAAGCTGACGCCCGCCGAGGTCGACGAGCTCGTGCAGCTCTACCAGCGCACCTCCGCACACCTCTCCTACGTGCGCACCCACCTGCACGAACCCGCGCTCACGAGCCGACTCACCCGCCTCGTCGCCACCGCCAACGGCCTCATCTACGGCAGGCGCACGCGGTCGCTGAGCACCGTGGGTCGCTTCCTCAGCCTCACCTACCCGGGCGCGGTCCACCACTGCCGGCGGGCCATCGGCATCGCCGCCATCGTGTTCTTCGGCCCGGCGCTGCTGCTCGCCGTGTGGTTGTCGGTGGACCCCGGTGCCCTCGACCGCAGCGCGCCCGCGTCGATCCGCCAGGAGTACGTCGAGGACCGGTTCGAGCAGTACTACTCCGACCGGCCCTCGACGGTGTTCTTCACCGACGTCACGGTGAACAACATCCAGGTGTCGTTCGTCGCGCTCGCGCTCGGCGCCGTGAGCGGCGGCATCGGCGCGGTCTACCTGCTCGTCCTCAACGGTGCCCCGCTCGGCATCATCTCCGCGTGGATGATCAGCGAGGGCGACCTGTGGAGGTTCCTCGGCTTCATCATCCCCCACGGGACCCTCGAGCTCTCCGCCATCGTGATCGCCGGCGGTGCCGGCCTGCGCCTGGGCTGGTCGGCGGTGGCGCCCGGCGATCGCACCCGGTCCGACGCCTTCCGCGACGAGGGCCAGCGCACCATCTCGGTCGTCCTCGGGCTCATGACCATGTTCCTGCTGGCCGGGCTCATCGAGGGCTTCATCACCGGCGCCGGGCTGCCCGCACCGCTCCGCGCCGGTCTCGGGGCGGTGCTCGGCGTCATCTACATCGCCTTCCTCGTCACCCAGGGACGGGCAGCAGCCGCGCAGGGCATCACCGGTCTGCTGGGTGAGAAGCCGCGCACGTGGGACGACGAGCCACCGCGGTTCCGCGACGAGATCAGCACGGTCGTGCCCGGACGTCTGGCCTGACCCACCGAGCCACCGACCCTCCGAGCCACCGGGCCCCTGACCTATCGGGCCACCGAGCCACCGAGCCAACGACCCACCGGGCCACCGCAGAGGACCTCCGAGGATCAGAGTCGACCGGCGGCCTTGACCTTGAGGTAGGTGTCGGCCAGCTGCGCGGCGAGCTTGCCCGGCGGGGCGTCGACCACGGTGGCGCCCAACCCGCGCAACCGGGCGACGGTGCGGCGCCGCTCCTCGAGCGCGGTGACCGCCGCCGCCTTGCGGTACGCCTCGGCCTCGTCGTCGGGATCGGACCGCGCCCACCGCACGATGTCGGGATCCTGAACACTGGCGACGACCACGAGGTGGCGACGCACGATCAACGGCAGCGCAGGGAGCAGCGACTCGTGGATCGCCTGCTCCACGAGGTCGGTGTAGATCACGAGCAGCGCACGACGCCGGAACCGGACGAGGGTCTCGGTGAAGGCCCCGAGGTAGTCGCTCTCGGCCAGTTGCGGCTCGAGCGCGTACATGGCCTCGGTGACCCGGCCGAGCTGCTGTCGACCGTTGCCGGGCGGGACGACGGAACGAACGGCGGCGTCGAACGCGACCAGCCCGGCCCGGTCACCGAGACCGGTTGCGACCGCCGTGAGGGCCATGACCGCGTCCATGGCGAGCTCGACCTTGGGCACGTCGTCGACGCGAGCCGCCATCACCCGCCCGTTGTCGAGCAGGCTGATCACGGTCTGGTTGCGCTCGGCCCGATAGGTCCGCACGATCGTCTTGCCGGCGCGGGCGGTGGCCGACCAGTCGATCCGCTTGAACTCGTCATCGGTGGTGTACTCGCGGAGCTGGTCGAACTCGGTGCCGCTCCCGCGCACCTGCGCGGTGCGCAGCCCGATCTCGAGCAACCGGGCGCTGCGGATCCGCAGCTCCGCCTCGTCGCGCGAGGTGAACGGCGGGAAGACGCGCAACGTGAACGGGCGACGGCGCTCACGCTGGCGGGCCATCAACCCGAGCGGGCCCTCGACGCGGACGGTCACCCGTTCGATGACGAAGTTCCCCCGGCGAGCCGGCCGGAACCGGGTGCGCACGTCGGCCATCGAGCCACCCCGGATGCGGACGCGGACGCGCCTCGTGCGAGGGCGCAGCGAGGGCGCCAACTCGTCGGAGAACGAGACCGTGAGCATCCGCGACGTCGTGTTGGACACCGTCCACACGAGCTCGCCGACCCCGTCGAGCGCGATGACCTCGGGGAACGAACGCTCGATCAGCACGCGCCCGGGATCCGGGGCCCGGGCGACATCGACGATCGCGAACACGAGGATCACGGCGTTCACCGCGAGGAACCCGGTCCACGAGGCGAGGCCCACCATCGCCAGGGACGCGACGGCGACGACGATCGCCGAGCGCGGGGTGGGGACGACGATCACCGGGGGACGGGCACCGATGCGAGGACGCCGTCGAGCACGCTGTCGGCGGTGACCCCCTCGAGCTCGAGCTCGGGACGGAGCGCGATGCGGTGGCGCAGGGCCGGTTTGGCGATCGCCTTGACCTCGTCGGGGGTGACGTAGTCGCGGCCGGCGAGCCACGCCCACGCCTTCGATCCGTGCAGCAGGGCGGTCGATCCGCGCGGCGACACGCCGAGGTTGAGCGACGGCGAGTCCCGGGTGGCACGGACCAGCGCCACCATGTACTGCAGCACCGGCACCTCCACCCGGATCCTGGCGATCTCCGCGCGTGCGGCGGCCAGGTCGGCCGGACCGGCCACCGGACGCACCCCGGCGCCGGCCACGTTGTGCGGATCGAGACCTCGATCGTGGCGGGCCAGGACCTCCTGCTCCTGCTCGAAGCTCGGGTAGGTGACCTGGAGCTTGAACAGGAAGCGATCGAGCTGCGCCTCGGGGAGCGGGTAGGTGCCCTCGTACTCGACGGGGTTCTGGGTGGCCACGACGATGAACGGATCGGGGAGCGGGTGCGCATGGCCCTCGATCGAGACCTGGCGCTCCTCCATCGATTCCAGCAGCGCCGCCTGGGTCTTCGGCGGCGTCCGGTTGATCTCGTCAGCCAACAAGATGTTGGTGAACACCGGACCGTCGCGAAACCGGAAGGTGCCCTCGGCCGGGTCGAAGATGGTTTGACCGATGACATCGGACGGCATCAGGTCGGGCGTGAACTGCACCCGCTTGAAGTCCAGGTCGAGCGCGGCGGCGACCGCCTTGACGAGCAGCGTCTTGGCGGTGCCGGGCACGCCCTCGAGCAGCACGTGGCCGTTCACGAGCAGGGCGGCGACCAGACCCGACAGCGTGCCCTCCTGGCCGACCACCACCTTGCCGACCTCGGCCCGCAGCGCGTGGATCGGCGCCCGGGCGTCGCCCGTCGGGGCCGCCGGCGCGACCGGCGGAGGCGGGGCGGCAACGGGCGCGTCCCACGCACCCGGCGGGGGCGGCGGGGGCGGCGGAGGCGACACGGGGTCAGGCGGAAGGGACATGGAGGATCTCCTCACGGATCGAATCGATGGAGCGGGCGAGGACCACGAGGTCGCGGTCCCGTTCGACGGGCTGATCGGCGATCACCGGGAGCACTCGGTGACGCTCGATCCCGGTGCGGGCCTCGACCGTCGCCGCGATGACCTCGACCGACGAGGTCGGCGCCAGACCCACCCGAAGGCAGATCTCGCGACGCAGGTCGGCGCGCAGGATGGCGGCGGCGTCGCCCGGCGTCCCGGCTTGGCGCATCAACTCGCCGCGCGCCGCCACGAGCTCGGAGCCGGCGATCTGGACGGGTTGCGGCTCGTCCACCGGGCGGCCCAACCGCCGGCCCTGCGCGAGGCCGAGGACGACGACCGCCAGACCGACCTGGAGGATGAGCAGGCGCATCCCGGTGCCGAGGAGCCGGTCGAGCGAACCGGAGATGCTCAGGTCGCCGACGGGTGAGCCCTCACCGAACGCGCCCGGTTCGACGATCGCGACGCGCGTGCCCGGCCTCGGCGCCAGGAGGCTGGTCGCCAGTGCGGCGTTGTCGGCGTTGGCGATGGCGCCGTTCATGAACAGCGACCCCGAGCCGAGCGCCACGACGTGGCCCGCCCCCACCGGGGTCACCACCACGAAGGCGTCGGTGCCGTCGCCGAAGCACGAGAAGTCATCGGGCCCGACCGCGTACGTCGGCACCGCCGCGGTCGACGGCGCCTTCGGAACGGTCGGGTCGAGACGATCGATGTCGGCGAGCGAGTCGACGGTGCAGCGGTCCCGATCGACCGGGCCGGTCGAATCCGAGCTCAGGTCCGCCGCCGGCGCCAGCGCGGAGAACGGATCGGCCACGACCAGCGTCGCCCCGCCCCGGACCCACTCGAGCAGCGCCGCGTCCTCATCGGGTCCGGTGGCGTCCTGGAAGATGATCGCGACGTCGGCGTCGTCGGTCGAGAACCGGTCGGGCACGTCGACATCGGCCCCGAAGGACCCGACCAGCTCGACCAGCGCTCGGGTGCCGGTGGGCGCCGTGGAATCGGGGTCGAAGGGGACCGCGGACCGGTTGCTCACCGAGAGCGCCCCGACCGCCACGATGGCGCCGATCACGAGCACCACCCACAGCGCGCTGCGGCCGTTCCGGGCACCCGATGCACCAGGAGCCGTCACGGCGTGCCCGCTCCCGCCGTCGCGCCCACGGCGGGCTCCGGCGACAGGCCCGCCACGACGTCGTCGGCGAGCGAACGGAACCGGGCGTTCTCGTCCGGCCCGGTGTCCTCGTCGCCGTACCTGGCGCGCTCGAAGAGATCGGCGGCGCCGGCGAACGCCGGCGCGACCCGTTCGGCGTTGCGTCGGACCTCGACGCGGTACTCACCCGTCGTCCGCCCCGGGATGTCGCGCACGACGCCGCGGTCGATCAGGGCGCTGACGAGCGCTCGGAACCGACAGCGCAACGCCTGCTTCCACGCACCTTCCGCCTCGAACCGCTCGGCCTCGCTGAGCCACTCGTGCGCGGGTCTCGCGACCTCGGCGTCGACGATGAAGTCGGGGTCGTCGCGCGACGGGCGGCGCGACACCCGCATCCTCGCCACCAGGAAGATCGCCAGACCGACGAGCAGGGCGATGAAGACCCACACGACGATCTGGGATCCACCGGCGGCGCCGCCACCGACGCCGGGGACCTGGATCTTGTCGAGTTGCTCCGCGATCCAGTCGAGGATGCGGTCGATCAACGACTTGGGGGGCTCCTGGAACCGCGGGCCGGCCACGATCTCGTCGGCACGCCGGTTGGACTCGTCGGTGCCCGGCTCGGGGATCGGCAGGCCGTCGTCACGGGGCTCGCCGACCGGAGCGCCCTGGCCGCCAGCCATCGCTGCGGCCGCCGCCGGTCGTGCCTCCCGTCGTCCGGCGAGCGGCCCCACCGCGCCGACGGCGAGCACGGCGAGCGTCGCCGCGAGCACGACGCCGACGGCGGCGAGCCGCACGATCCGCCACCCGGAACGAGACGGGGAGGGGCGACGGCGTACGCGCGCGCTCGGACGCCGGGTCGTGGCCCGATGGCCCCGGCCCGTGAGGTCAGGCGGCACGGGCGAAGGCGTCCGTCGCGTCGAGCTCGAGATCGAGGCCCTCGGTCCGGACCCGGAGGTCGAGGTAGAGGAGCACGCACACCCCGACCACGAAGGGTGCGGTGACGAAGGCCGAGAACACGGTCCCGGCGGCGGCGACGGCGGGTGCGAGCGGTCCCGGTGCCATCGCGGCGATCAACGTCGGGACGACGCTCAGGGCCAGGTTCACGGTGAGCTCGATGATCAACGACAGGGCCAGGACCCCGACGCACGGCCAGTACCGGCGTCGGGTCAACCGCAACGATCGGAGCGGTCCGGCGATCGGGCCGAGGTCTTCGATGACGATCGCCGGAGCCGTCACCAGCAGCAGCGGCACCACGAAGGGGAGCGCCAGGCCGCAGGTGGCCAGGGCGGCGAGCTTGACCGGAACCAGCACGGCGAAGGCGCCGATCAGGGCGGGGGCTCGACGCAGGCTGGCACCGACCGCCGCCCGCGCGCTCATGTCGCCACCGGCGTACCACGACGACACGAGCCGGGCGATGGCACCACCGAGGAAGAACAGGCTGAGGTTCTGCAGCATCGCCGCCAGGATGACCCCCCACCCCCCGAGCACCGGCGCGCCCGACAGGTTCGAGTCGACCACGCTCGAGGACAGGTCGAAGAACGACGAACCGCCCTGGGTCAGCCAGGCCGCAGCGATCTCGGTCGGCAGCAGGATCATGGCGATGATGGCGAACACGGTTCGGGGCCGAGCCTTGATGATCCCCCACGCGCCGTCGACGATGTCGGTGAAGGTCATGGCCGCGAGCGGCACCGGAAGCGTCGGCGGAGCCGGCCGTTCGGGCGATGCGTCCCACCGGTGGGCCTCGTCCGCCTGCGATGTCCCGTGGACCATCGGATCGGTTCCGGCGGGCGCACCCCGATCGAGGGCCACCTCGGTCGGCGCCTCGGGCATGGCCCACGCTGCCGGCGGCTCGATCGGCGGCGCGTCGTTCCAGCCGGTCGTCGCCGGACGCGCGTCGTCAGGGTTGTCCGCGGACCAACCGCTCACCAGATGCCTCCAGGGCCGAGGTGCGCCCATTGTTGCGCACCGACCCGACCCCGGTGAGCCGTCCGCCGTTGCACGAGCCGCAGCCAAGATGATCGGACCTCCCCAGCTACGGTGGATCGGTCCGGCCCGTGGCGGCCGATCCATCCCATGAACGAGACCGTGCGCCCGTCCCCGTCCCCGTCCCACGCCATCGCCATGTTCGCGATCGTCATCGCCGCCTTCGCGCTGGTCGCCGTGGTGGCGTGGTTCGCCGTGCGGCCCGCCGCACCCACCGGGTGCACCGCCGACGGGCTCCAGGGACCCAACGGTGAGGTCTACGGCCGGGATCCCGACCAGGGCTGCCGGTTCGTCGACCAACACGGGAACGTCGTGCCGGGTGGCTGATCGGACGACGGCGGGCATGGAGGGGTACGACGCGTCGACCTACGGCGAACGGTGGGCCGACGTGTACGACGAGTGGTACGACGATCTCGACGACACCGAGGCGTGCGTGGCGTTCCTCCGCGACCTCGCGGGCGGGCCGGACGAGGCGGGCACCCTCGTCGAACTGGGGATCGGCACCGGTCGCCTGGCGCTCCCGCTGGCCCGAGCGGGGTACGACATCCGAGGCATCGACGCCTCACCGGCGATGGTCGACCAGCTCCGCGCCAAGGCCGGAGGGGCCACCCTGCCGGTCACCATCGGCGACATGGCCGACGTCCGGATCCCCGCCTCCGGTGAGCTCGCCGAGGCCACCGACCACGTCGACGTCGGCCCGGCAGCGACCGGCGCCACCGACGGCCGGAGGAGCGGCGAACCGATCACGTGCCGAGGCGTCTTCGTCGCGTACAACACCTTCTTCAACCTCACCACCGAGGCCGACCAGCGCCGATGCCTCGACCGCATCGCCGCGGTCCTCGCACCGGGCGGGTGGTTCGCGTGCGCCCAGTTCGTCCCCGACGCCCGGGTGGCCAGCGGGCGGGCGAGCGATGTCGGGGTGCGCAGCATCACCACCGATCGGGTGGTGCTCACCGCCGACCGGTACGACGCGCCGTCCCAGACCATCACCGGTCAGTACATCGACATCTCCGCCGATGGCATCGCCCTGCGCCCGGTGCACATCCGCTACCTGTTCCCCGCGCAGCTCGACGCGCTGGCGTCGTCGGCCGGGCTCCGCCTCGCCGAACGCTGGGCCGACTGGTCCCGGACGCCCTTCGACGACACCAGTGCGCTCCACGTGTCGGTCTACCGGCGCCCGGCGACCGCCTGACCCCTCGACCTGCGGGTCTCGACCGGCGCCGCACGAGACCACCACGACGTGCTCGCCGGCGTGCGCCGGCCGTCGCTCGGATCAGGCGACACCGGGGTCGGGCATCTCGGGCATCTCGGGCAGCGCCGGCGGGCGCGTGTCGGCCGCTCCGGCCAGATCCATGATCTGGGCGGTGAACGACTCGGCCGGCTCCCCCTTCATGTACTCGAGGTCGACCACCGCGCCCGACTTCATGACGATGCGCAAGATGTCGCCGAAGGAGATCGAACCGGCGTGGATCTCGGCGATCGCCGACAGCGGCACCTCGCCCAGGAACTGCTTGGGCCGGCCCGAGAACCCCAGGCTCCAGCAGAAGATCCGGCCACCCGTGAGCGCGAGGGCCATCTGGTTCGCGGACGGGAAGGCCACCACCGAGTCGGGATCCGGGCGTCCGCCGGTCTGGTCGAGGTCGATGCCGGCGATGGCGGCGTCGACCGACAGGGTGTTCGGCGCGACGGTGCCGTTGTAGTTGACCCGCGCGGTACCGATGAGCTCCTCACCCGCCACCAGGATCGGCTCGACGAGCGTGCGCAGCTGGTCCGCGTCCTTGGCCACAGCGACTCCTTCGTCGGGTACCGGTCCGAGCCGGTACCGGGGTGAGCGGCCGCATCGTAGCCAGACCGGCTCCGCCGCGCCGTCGCCGCGGCCATCGGCTCCCGGGCCCCGGATCCACGGACGGTCGCACCTACGCTGTCGCCATGAGCCGCATCCGGGTCTCGACCATCATCAACGCGTCGCCCAAGGCGGTGTGGGGAGCGATCGACGACGTCGGATCCCACGTCGAGTGGATGCAGGACGCCGAGGCCATCCGGTTCCGCTCCGCGCGGCGCAAGGGGGTCGGCACCGTCTTCGAGTGCGACACGCGCATCGGCCCGCTCACCTTGACCGACCTCATGGAGATCACCGAGTGGAAGCCGGGCCGGCGGATGGGGGTCCGCCACGCCGGCGTGGTCACCGGCGACGGCTACTTCACGCTGCGACGCACCCGCGGTGGTCGCACCCGGTTCAGCTGGCACGAGCGGCTGCGCTTCCCGTGGTGGATGGGCGGCGAGCTGGGTGGGGTGGTCGGAGCCGAGATCCTGCGGCTCGTGTGGCGTCGCAACCTGACCAACCTCAAGCAACGCGTCGAGCACCGCTGAACGGGGCCGGCGACCGCTCGGATCAGCGGAAGCGGGCCGGGATCAGGTAGGGCGCCGCGAGGACGGCCACGCCCACGCACGCCACCATCAACACGATGGCGATGGTGACGCCGAGCACCGGTGACTTCTGACGTCGCTCGAGCTCGAACATGGCCCACCCGATGGCGCCACCTGCGACCATGCCGCCGACGTGGCCGCCGACGGAGATGCCGGGCACCAGGAAGGTGATGCCCAGGTTGATGACGATCAGCATGCCGAGACCCGACTGCCAGATGTTCACCCGGTTGGCGAGCTGGTAGCCCGCCGCCGCGCCCAGGAGCCCGAAGATGGCGCCGGAAGCTCCGGCGGTGGCGCTGTTGGGGCTCAGCAGCATGGCCCCGAGCGCGCCGGCGAAGAGCGACGCGAAGTAGAGGGCCGCGTACTGGGCGTGCCCGAGCAGCTGCTCGATCTGGGGTCCGATGCGGTACAGCACGAACATGTTCATGCCGAGGTGGATGAAGCCGTAGTGGAGGAAGCCGGAGGTGACGAGCCGCCACCACTCCCCTGCGTAGACGCCGTAGGCGTAGAGCACGCCCGTGCCCGGTTCGGAGGCGGTTCCCGTGGTGATGCGGCCGCCGAGGGCGAGGTCGAGCACGAACACCGCGACGTTGACGGCCAACAGCGCGTAGGTGACGTACGGCTGGGCCATCGGCAGGGCGCGCGCCGAGTAGCTGGGAGCCGCCTGGGACGCGGTCTTCACGCACTCCGGGCAGTGGAACCCGACCGAGCCCTGGGTCATGCAGTCCGGGCAGATGGGGCGGTCACAGCGTTGGCAGGTGACCCCGGCGCGCCGGTCGGTGTGTCGATAGCAGGTGATGGTCGGCGTCGTCATGGATCCACCACGCTACCGGCGCCGTCGCAGCCCTCGGCGGCGGGTCCGGCCCCCGACTCGCCGGCGGTCCGGACGGGCCACGTGAGGCGCTCGACGGCGGCCCCACGAGCGCCTCGAGCGGTGGTCAGCGGCCGGTGAAGGTCGCCTTCCCGGGGCCGTGTTCGAGGAAGGACCGCACGCCGATCACGGCATCGTCGGTGCGGAACGACTCGACGAAGAGCCGCTGCTCGAGCTCGATGCCCGCCTCCAGCTCCAGGTCGAGCCCCTCGTCGATGGCCTTCTTGGCCAGCGCCTGCACCGACACCGGTCCGGCGGCCAACGCCGCCGCTCGCTCGATGGCCCGGTCGAGCAGGTCCTCGCCGGGCACCACCTCATCGACGAGGCCGATGGCGAGCGCCTCGTCCGCCTTGACCTGGCGCCCGGTGAAGATGAGGTCCTTGGCCCTCGACACCCCGATCAACCGGGCCAGCCGTTGGGTGCCGCCACCGCCGGGGATGATGCCGAGGAGGATCTCCGGTTGGCCGAACCGGGCGGTCTCGGACCCGATGCGGAAGTCGCACGCCAGGGCCAGCTCGCACCCGCCGCCGAGCGCGAACCCGCCGACCGCGGCGATGGTGGCACGGGGGAACGCGGCGAGGGCGCCCAGCGCGTCGGTGAACCCACGACCGATGGCCACGGCCTCGTCGGGTCCCCCGAACTCGGCGATCTCGGCCCCGGCGGCGAACGACCGGTCGTTGCCGGTGACCACGAGCGCGCCCGGCAGATCGGCCCGCAGCTCGTCGAGCACCTCGGCCAACCGGGCGAGCAGCGCCTGGCTCAACGGGTTGAGCTTGCCGTTGTTCAACGACAGCACGGCGACACCGTCGTCGCGCCGCTCCACCAGGACGAGGTCGACAGGATCGGGTGTGGCGTCATCGGTCATGGCGGCGAATCTACCGGGTGGGCTGCCCCTGCCGATCAGAGATCCCGTCGACTGCCCCGACCGGGAAACCGAGCGGACATGTGACCTACCATCGCCTTGTCGCACCATGATCGGTCACCTCCGACGGAGGTGCTCCCGTGCACGGCGGCTCACCCCGACGACGAGAGGAAACGCCATGATCAAGGAGTTCCGGGAGTTCATCGAACGAGGAAACGTCATCGACCTCGCCGTGGCCGTCGTGATCGGCGCCGCGTTCGCGGCGATCGTGGCGTCGTTCAGCAAGGACATCCTCATGCCGATCATCGGCATCTTCGGCGGCAAGCCGTCGTTCGACGAGTACACCCTCACCATCAACAACTCGGTCATCTCGTGGGGCACCTTCCTCACGGCCGTCGTGAGCTTCCTCATCGTCGCCTTCGCGGTGTTCCTCCTCGTCAAGGCGATCAACAAGATGCAGAACATGCGGCCACCAAGGAGGAGCTCGACGAGGCCGAGCTCACCGAGGTCGACCTCCTCGTCGAGATCCGCGATCTCCTCCTGGCCCAGCGCAACGGTCCGACGGCGCCCTGACCGACCCGCCCGACGTCACCCCTGGTCGGCGTCGCCGCCTCCGGCGGCGTCGAGCAGGCGATCCACGGCGGTCCACGGGTCGAGGCGCCCGGCCAGGACCTCGGCGCGGGTGTCGTCGAACGCGGCCCCGGCTGCGGTCGTTGTGGCCCGCTCGAGCAACCGGGCGGCGATGAGGTGACGCAGCTCGTCGGCGAGGCGATCGGCTCGCCGACGGGCGAGCACCCCCGACCTCGAGACGTGCTCGCGATGGGCGGCCACCGCCTCCCACAGCGCCGAGGCCCCCTCCCCGTCGGTAGCCACCGTGTCCACCACGGGCGGTTCCCACCCATCGCCCGAGCGCACCCCCGCCATCATCAGCATCCGCACCAGGTCGCGGCGGGTCTCGGCCGCGCCGGGCCGATCGGCCTTGTTGATCACGAAGATGTCGGCGATCTCCATCAGCCCGGCCTTGTTGGCCTGCACCGAGTCGCCCCAGCCCGGGTTCACCACCACCACCGTGGTGTCGGCCCGCCCCGCGATCTCGACCTCGACCTGGCCCACCCCGACCGTCTCCACCAGGATCCACGGCCAGCCGGACGCGTCGAGCACGCGGATGGCCTGGGGTGCGGCCAGCGCCAGACCGCCCAGATGGCCGCGGGTGGCCATCGAGCGGATGAAGACGCCCTCGTCGAGCGCATGGTCGTCCATCCGCACCCGATCACCGAGGATCGCGCCTCCCGTGAACGGCGACGACGGATCGATGGCGAGCACCGCCACCCGCTCGCCCCTCGAGCGGATCTCGCTCACGAGCGCGCTGGTGAGGGTGGACTTGCCGCTGCCGGGTGCGCCGGTGATGCCGACGGTGTAGGCCGACGACCCCCGGGCGTAGGCCGCCGCGCCAGCGGCCCGGCTGGCCTCGCCGCCCCGTTCGACGTCGGTGACGAGCCGGGCCAACGCCCGCCGATCGCCGGCCGACGCGGCCGCGAGCAGCGCCTCGGGATCGGCGTGGCGGTCGGTGCCCATGGCGCCGAGCTTACGGGCGGTCGGGCCACCCTCGGCCACGCCACGAAACCCGGTGGCCGCGTCCGGGCCGATGCGGCTCGGTGCGGTTCGGTGCGCCGACGCTCGGCCGCGCGTCAGCGAGTGGCGGCGGACTCGTCGAGCTCGCCGAGGTCGGTCGCGGTCTCGGCGATGTTGATGACCTCGGTGACCCCTTCGACACGGTCCTTGAGGATGCGCTGGATCCCGAACTTGAGCGTGATGGTCGAGGCGGGACAGGACGCGCACGCCCCGACGAGCTCGACGCTGACCACACCGGTCTCCTCGTCGACGGCTCGGAGGAACACGTCGCCGTTGTCGGCCTGGATGGCCGGGCGGATCACCTGGATCACCTGGTCGACCTCTGCGTACACGTCAGCTCCTCGGGACCGTGGCCTCGTCCAGTGTCGCAGCTCGGCTGCCGAGCGGAAAACCCTCCGCGAGCGGAACGATCGCCACCGACATGAACAGCGCCACGCGACACGTTGTTCCCGCCGTCGGTTCCGCGGCAGGAACCCTGCATGGGAGACTGGCGCCGTGACGTGCGCTCCTCGCCAGGCTCCCCTCCCGGACTCGCGGACGGCGTCGGGCGCCGCCACCCGCAGCGCCGGCGCGGCGATCCCGCTGGCGGTGGTGTTCGCCCACGCCGACGGCTTCAGCTGGGACGAGGCGCTCCTCGTGATGGCACCGATCGCCATCCTCGCCGGCGTGCTGCTGTACGCCAACCGCAAGATCCAGGGCGCCTTCGGCGACCCCGATCCCGAGGACGCGACAGAGGCGGAGGGATTCGACGACGGGGACGCGCCCCACCCGTGAGAACCGTCGTCGTCACCCGCCACGTCGACGACGAAGGGCTGGCCGCCGCGCTCCGACCACGCACCGAACCGGCCACCGAGGTCGAGGTGACTCCCGGACGCTTCGTCGCCGAGGACGGACCCTTCGAGACCTTCGAGCGCGACGTCGAGATCGAGAGCGGCACCGATGCGGAGCCGTCGCCGGGCCGGGTGGTGTCGTCGGGGGACCCCGGCCGACGCCACACCGTGACCGAGACCATTCGGTTCGAGTTGGCCATCCCGGTCTTCGGCTTCGTGTTCGCGCCGCTGGTCGCCCGGGCGGTCCGCTCGCCGCCCGAACCCGGCACCGAGCTCTGGTGGTCACCACCGGACCGGTTGAACGCGCGCATGTCCACCGTCCTCGGCATCCTCTGCGCGTACTCGATGTTCGCCGGGTACCTCGGGGTGCTGCTCAGCCAGACCAACACCTTCTTCAAGGCCGACTTCGGATCGACCAACGAGGAGGTGTCCTCGGTGCTCATCGCCGTGCGGGTCGGCGCCTTCCTCGCGCTGTTCATCTCGGCGTTGGCCGACCGGCGCGGCCGCATCTCGATCCTCCGGTGGACCACGATCGGCGCCATGGTGCTGGCGGCCACCGGCGCCTTCGCTCCCGACCTGTTCTGGCTGGGGACGAGCCAGACGCTCGCCCGGGCGTGCTCGGCGGGCATCGCCCTGCTGATCACCATCGTCGCCATCGAGGAGATGCCGTCGGGCGCCCGGGCCTTCGCCGTCTCGATGATGGCGCTCACCGCCGGGCTCGGTGCCGGCGGTGTCGTGTGCTTCTTGTGGATCGCCGACCTGGCGCCGTGGGCGTGGCGCATCTTCTTCCTCGTCCCCCTGCTGGCGGTCGTCCCGGCGATCCGACTCGGTCGGCGGCTTCCCGAGACCCGACGTTTCGAGGCCTTCGAGCAGCGTGACCGTTCGGCGGCGCCCGGTCGGGTGGATCGGCTGACGCGCCACGCGAGGATCGGCCGCTTCGTGATGCTGGGCCTGACCGCGTTCTTCTACAACATCTTCCTGGCGCCCGCGTACTCGTTCCTGAACGAGTACTTCCGCACCGAGCAGGGGTTCAGCGGCGGCCAGATCACCCTCCTCCAGGTCCTCACCAACGTGCCCGGCGGCATCGCCATCGTCGTGGGCGGGCGGCTCGCGGACACCTACGGCCGGCGCCTCATCGGCACCATCGGGGTCCTCGGCGGCACCGGGTTCCTGGTGGCCATGTACCTCACCTCGGGTTGGACGATCTGGCTGTTCGCCGCGCTCGCCACCCTCACCGGCGGCCTCACCATCCCTGCGCTCGGTGTGTACCAGTCCGAGCTGTTCCCCACCGGTTCGCGCGGGCTGGCCAACGGCGGGCTCGGGCTGCTCGGGGTCCTGGGCAGCGTCGTGGGCCTCCGCGTGGCCGGCGTGCTGTCCCAACCCGACCACCTCGACGGTTTCGGACCCGTGATGGCCCTGCTGGCGCTGGGCCCGCTCGTCGTGGCCGGCATCGTCGTGTGCTTCTACCCCGAGACGGCCCACACCGAGCTCGAGGTGCTCAACCCCGGCGACGTGGCCCTGCCCACCGATGCGGACGTCCTCGCCCGCCTCGACGCCGCCTACGAGTCCGATCGCCGCCACCTCTCCGACCCGACGATCCCCGCCGACGGCGACTCCGTGGTCGTCGAGCGCGATCCCGTCACGCCGAGCGCCGATCGGGACCCCAGCGGAACCCCGCGACGTGGCCGGTCCGGACCAGCCCACTAGCATCCCTCCCCGTGCCTGACACCCCACCGAACCAGCCGCCGTCCACCGAGCGCGATCCCGGCGCGTCACCCACGGGTTCACGTCGTTCGCTCATCCTGGTCGCAGGGGCCGTGGCGATCGTCCTGGTCCTCGTCGCGGTGTTCGCCCTCACCCGATCGAGCGACGACGACAAGGTGGCCGGCGGTGTCGCCGCCGAGACCGTCATCACCACGGCGGGCACCGCCGACCCCGGTACCGCCCCGGCACCCACCGATCCGGCATCGGTGCCCGTCGCCGACGACGTCACCGTCAACACCCATCCGCTCCCACCGGCACCGTTCCAGGTGGCCACGGCCAAGAACCGCGGCAACCTCGCCATCTTCGACGCACCGAACGCCGCCCCGGCCAGCCGCTCGCTCCCGAACCCGGTGCTGGTCAACAACGATCCCAACGCTGCGGTTCCCCTGGTGCTGCTCGTTCGCCAGATGGCCCCGGAGCCCGGCTGGGTCGAGGTGTTCCTCCCGGTGCGCCCGAACGGGAGCACGGGGTTCGTGCAGGCGTCCGACGTCACGCTGACCCCGCACGACTACCACATCGAGGTGACGCTCAGCACCCACCGGCTCAAGGCGTTCAACGGCGATCAGGTGATCCTCGATGCCCCGATCGCCGCCGCGTCCGCCAACACCCCGACCCCCGGCGGCCTGTACTTCACCAACATGTTGCTCCAACCGCCGGACCCCAGTGGACCGTACGGCACCTACGCCTACGGGCTCTCGGGCTACTCCGACACGCTGCAGTCGTTCAACGGCGGCCCCGGCCAGCTCGGGATCCACGGCACGAACGATCCGGGCAAGATCGGCCAGAACGTCAGCAGCGGGTGCATCCGGCTCAAGAACGAGGACATCGAGAAGTTGGTCACCGTGCTCCCGCTGGGCGTACCGGTGCAGGTCTTCGCCTGATCCGTCGGCGTGTCGCCGTCGGTCAGCGCACCGGACGATCGTCACGACCCACCCGGTCGCGGCTCAGCGCTCGGCGATCCACTCGGCGACGGTGGCAGCGATCACGTCGTCCTGGTTGCGGGGATCGTGGCCGCCGGTGAGCCACACCTGGGTGACCGGGCCGGGGATGGCGGCCACGTGCCGGTCGAACTCGTCGGGTGATCCGAACGGGTCCTTGGCACCGGACACGAACAGCACCGGAACGGTGAGCGCGCCGAAGTGGTCGACGCGCAGCTTCTCGGGCTTTCCCGGCGGGTGCAAGGGGTAGCTCAGCAGCACCAGGCCTGCCGCCGGCAGTCCCTCGGCCACGGCCATCGAGCACATCCGGCCGCCGTACGAGCGCCCGCCGAGCACCAGGTGCTCCGGGGCTGCGCCCGCCTCCTCGACGGTTCGGGCGGCCTCGGCGACCAGGTGGGCGATCGCGACCGGCGCTCGGTCCGGGGCCCGCTTGCCGGCGATGCGGTAGGGGAAGTCGACCCGTTGCGTGGGAAGCGGCGCCACGGCGTCCTCGATGGCGACGAGCGTGTGGTGGGTGCGATCGGCCCCGGCGCCGGGGGTGAGCAGGAGGGCGGCCGGGCCGCGGCGAGCTCGCGAACGCCGGGTCGTGGTCGTGGTCGTGGTCGTGGTCGTGGTCGTGGTCGTGGTCGTACGGGCCGGCATCGTCGAAGTCTGGCCCGTCGGCGCCCGGCACGCCCGGCCCACCTGGCGACACGAACCGGATCGCCCGCGGCACACGGCCGCAGCGGGGACCGAGCCGCACGAACCGGCGCGAACGCGTGCTGCTCGGCAGGGTCGGTCGGGGTCAGCCGAGCAGGATGCGACGAGCCTCGGTCAGATCGGCGATGCGCTGCGCGGCATCGTCGCGGTCGCCGCCGTGATCGGGATGCGCCTCGATGAGCAGTCGGCGGTACTGGCGCTGGACGGTCGCCGCCACGGGTCCGGCCGCACGACTCGTCACCGGCGCGCCGTTGGAACCGCCGCTGGCGCCGTTGAGCTCGAGGATCCGCAGCGCCCACGCCACCGGGTGGCTGAGGGCCTCGGCCGATCGGCTCTGTCCCCGATCGAAGCCGGCCAACGCCGCGACCAGATCGGGGCCGACCGGACCCTGCCAGCCGATCCCCCGACGGACCGAGCCCATGACCGCCCCCCGCACACGGAGGGGCAGCTGGCCGGCGGCGTACACCGCGCCGAGGACCTGCTGCGCCGGGTCGGCGCTGGCGTCGTCGAAGGAGAAGCTGAGCTCGTCACCGTGGCCGATCAGACGGTTGCGGGTGCGCTGGAGCCCCACCGTGTCGGTCTGGAACCGGTAGCGCAGCCGGGGCTGGGGGACGCGCATGCCGTGTTCGAGCTGGGTGGTGAGCTTGGTGAGGTCACCGATGAGGTCGGGATCGATCGCCCCGACGTAGTTGGCCGCGATCCCGCCGAGCAGGATCCCGCCGAAGCCGGGTGGCGGGTCGACGGGCAGCAACGAGGTGCCGAGCGCCACCCGTCGCGTGGGCGCGACGGGTCGCGAGTGGTACACCTCCAGCTCGGCCAAGATCACTCGGCAACGCTAACCGGGTCGATCCTCGGTCCCGCAGTCGTCCGGGTGATCGTCGTGCGATCGCGTCGGGTCAGGAGATCTCGGCGGCGGCGCGGGGATCGCCCGACGGTGCACCCGGCGCGTGCTCCGGCCCGGCATCGCCGCCCGAGTGGTCCCCGTGACCGAGGACGGAGCGGCGGTCGGAACCGACGGTGAGGTCGCGCGGCAGGGAACGGGCCAAGGTCACCATGGTGTCCACCGTCGGCAGCGCGTAGGGACGGAACTTGGTGAGCCGGCCCGCCGCTTCGTCGTAGAGCAGTCCCTGGTTGGGCCCGAGCGAGCTCGCCGAGCTGCTCTCGACCACCAGGTTGGACTCGTCGGCCGGCTGCTGGAGCGCCACGCGCAACCCGCAGCCCCGCAGGGTCGCCCGGGTGATGCGCTGCGCCAGCGTCACCGCGGAGTCCGCGCACAGGATCGAGCTCGCGCCGACCTCGGGTCCGTCCCGCACGATCCCCTCGAGCACGGCCACCGCGTCGAACTCGTCGTCGTCGCGGATGGACTGGCGACTCTCGAACGCGTCGAGCTCGCTCGCTCGACCCAGTCCGTTCACGACGAAGAGCAGCGGCGCAGCGGTGTAGTCCCGGGCCAGCGTCCGCCGCTCGATCTCGCTGCGCACGCGTCCCAGCACATCGACCAGCTGGTGACCGCGGGCGACGACCACCCGGCCGTGCTCGCGGCCGAGGGCGCGGGCCACCTCGGTGAGTCCGGTCTCGAGCGGCATGAAGTCGAGGATCACCACGTCGAGGTCGGTGCCGTGGCCGAGCACGATGCTGGTGAGCGCCGAGATCAGCATCCCGTGGATGAGGCGCTCGTCGCGCCCGACCAGCAGCAGGTTGGCGGACGGCTCCCGTCGCAGGGTGACCTCGACCGGGCCCCCCATCCCGACCGGTTCGCCCAGCCAGAGCCGAGGCTGACGTCGCGAGTGCTGGGTGTGGGCCGGGGCGCCGAGCTGGCTGAAGATGGAACTGTCCTCGAGCCGGGCGGGGGCGACCGATTCGAAGATCTGGGGGGTACGGGTGAACCCCCGCTCGTCGGCCTTGCGACGAAGATCGCGCAGGTTGATCCCGCGCTCGTGCTCGGGCATCCACGCAGCTTGGAAGCGGGTCCCCGCACCGGGCTCGCTCCCGACCATGGCCAGGACGGCGTCGCCCGCCCGGACGAAGGTGCTGGCGACGGTGTCGTCGGCGCCGAGCACCAGGCGTGACTCGTCGTCGGTCCCGGCCAGCGCGATCCGCACCCGCAGCTGATCGAACGTCCGCCGACCGACCCGGGCCAACGGCGCGAACGCGGTGGCCGAGACGACGAAGTGGATGCCGAACGC
This sequence comes from Acidimicrobiales bacterium, assembly GCA_038235385.1. Classification (GTDB taxonomy): domain Bacteria; phylum Actinomycetota; class Acidimicrobiia; order Acidimicrobiales; family Acidimicrobilacustridaceae; genus JBBSTY01. The sequence continues at coordinate 37,092 of JBBSTY010000011.1, forward strand.
CGGCCCTTGGCGCACGAGCACGTCGAGCAACTGCCCAGCCTGATCGACGAGGCGGTCCTCGGCCGAGAACAGCTGGTCGATCCCGTCGATCACCACCACGATCCGGGCGAGCACGTCCCCGCTCTCGTGCCGGTAGTGCTCGAAACCGGCGCGTTCGCCGCCGAAGGGCGCGAACAGCATCGACCGACGGGTCATCTCGCGCGTCAGGCTGTCGAGGAGCGACACCCCGAACTCGCGCTCGGCCTCGACGGCGACCACCCGGGCGTGCGGCAGGCCCTCGGTGGCGTAGGTGCCGAACCCGCTCAGGTCACCGGGATGGAAGTCGACCAGGTAGAGCAGCAGCTCCTCGGGCGGGTACGTGATCGACATCGCCAGGATGGCGTCGTGGAGGACGGTCGACACCCCCGAACCCGTCTCGCCCACGACCAGGGCTCCGGCCCTCGACTGGGAGTCCAGCCAGAGGCTCGTGACCTCTCGTGCCCCGCTGCGGCCGATGAGCGCGCCGACGCCGCGTGTGGCGTCGCCGGTCCACCAGGTGTCGGGATCGTCGACATCGACCGGGTCGGCCACGTCGGGGAGATCCGTGCGCGACGCCAGCCGGGCACCGTTGGCGGCCTGGTCGAACACCCGGGCGAGGGTGATGTCCTGACGCCGACCTGCCCGCGCCTCCTCCCCGGTGGTGGTGAGGATGCGTCCGAACAGCGTCGGCGTGCCATCGTCGGCGAACGGCACCATGTCGGGAGGCCGATCGAGGTCCACGGACCACCGCCCGGCGTCGTCGGTGTCGATCCAGTAGCCGTCTCGGTCACCCACCACGCGGTCGAGTCCGGCCACCATGGAGCGCCAACGCGCGCCGTGGGCTCGTGCGGCTCCCGGCCGAGCCACCATGATCGTGTACACCCCGCACCGTGGGCCGGTCTCGATGATGGTGCGGAGGAGCTCTCGGGCCCGATCGCTGAGCGCCTGGGGGAAGTCGAGCACCACCAGGAAGCGGTACGGCTCGACGGTCTCGCCCATGGCCTCGTTGAGCTGCTCGACCGACGCGTACTCGCTGCGCAGGCGCTGCTGGATGACCGTCTCGACGTGGCGGTTGATCTCGACCAGCTTCTCCTCGATCTGCTGCTCGAGCGTGCACACGACGTCGTCGATCAGGTCGCTCCGGTACTCGCCGAGGGCGAGGAAGGGAGCGACGCTCTCCCCGAGGCCCAGCGGGTCGACGAACGTGAACCGGACGTCGCCGGCCGGAGCCGACGCCAGCAGGCGCAGGACGATCGACCGGACCGCATCGACGGCACGATCCCGATCGCCGGTGGCGACGTCGATCACCAGTCCCCGTCCACCCGGGAGCTCGAGCAACGACGGGAACCGGAAGCGCTCGACCTGTGGCCGGAAGAACGTCCCGAAGCGGATCCACCGCGAGACCCCCGAGAGGGGATCCCAGTCCTCCCAGTGCGCCCAACGCGGGTCGTCCCACGACAGGCCGGAGGGCGGCAGCGCGAGGTCGAGGGCCTTGATGTCGCGCCGCACCACCGACATGCCGATCTCGTAGCTGGCCCGGGCCTCCTTGCCCTCGGCCTTGAGCTCGTGCTCGGTCTGGGTGATGAGCCGACGACGTGCCGCCTCGGCGCTCCCGATGAGGTGCTCGACCCGCAGCGAGGCCTGCTTGAGCAGGTCGCCGATGCGCGTCAGGCGCAGCGCACCGGTGATCCCCTTGGCCAGGCGGAGCTCGGATTCGATCTCGGCGACGAGCTGCTCGAACGACACCGTGCGGTCGAGCTCGACCGTGCGGGCCAACGCGTCGTCGAGCACGTCGGTGAGCGCCTTGCGCTGGGCGATCTGACGGGCACGGACGGCCAGCAGCTTGAGCCGGTTGATGGCCTCGTCGGCGGTGGCCTGACGCTCCTCGGCCTCGAGCTCGATGCGGTGACGATCGCGGGCCTGGTCCTCCTTGAGGCTGGCGATGTCGAGCTCGAGCTGGCCGAGGAGGTGGTTGGTCCGGTCGAGCAGTTCGGTGACGCTCGCCGCCGGCGACGCCGCCAGCAGGTCGATCAGGCTGTCAGGATCGTCACCGACACGACGCGGCAGCGCGACGAGACGTTGTCCTGGGGCATCCCGACCCTCGTTGTGATCCGTGCCAGCCACGCCGTTCCCTGTCCACGTTGGTGACCGCCTCCGAATCCGCCCCCTTCACTGTCGGCACCGACGGCCGGGGACTGAAGCCGGCCGGCAACATTCGCCCCGATCAGACGTACTGGCGCAGGGTGTCGCGGAGCACCTTGGCGTGCTCCTCGATCGTCGCATCGTCCGAATCGGTGCCTTCGAGCAGGTCCTTCACCGTGGTCGCCTGCACGACGATGTCGCGCCAGACCGGACGGCTGAACCCGTAGGGCAACCGGAGCTGACCGGCGACGTCGGCGCGTGCGACGAGGGTCAGCACCCCTTCGGCGTCGCGAGCGTTGCGCTGCAGGCGATCGGCGGCGACGAAGAGGTCCGACATCACCTCGGCCGCCTCGAGGCCGTCAACGGAGTCGCGCCCGGCGTCCTCCGCGTCGCCGTCGCCGTCGCCGTCGCCGTCGCCGGTCGCGTCGCGGTTCGGATCGTCGTCGACGGGGAGGGCATCGGGGAACTCGATCCGATCGAGGAGGGCCTCGACCCGCTCCTCGTTCTCCTCCAGCACCACCAGTGCCCCGTCGAGGTCGAACTCGTACGCGATCGCCACCTCGTCGAGCGCGTGCATCAGCAACGTCTGCTGCTCGTCGGACCAGTCCTCGATGTCGTAGGCGATCTTGGCCAGCTCCGGATCGAGGGTGGGGAGCGTCGTGACCTCGACCTGTTCGACGAGCAGGTCGATCCGGGGCTCCAACGACGCCGACGCCAGGAGATCGGTCCCGGACCAGGCATGGCGGATGCCCGCGCTCTCGAGGAGCTGCTGGAGCATGACCCGGGATTCCACCGCCCACTCGTGGAGCTCATAGGTGACCTGGCCGTCCTCGCGGTGGCCGGTGGACTCGATGCGGTCCGCGGGACGCTCGTCCACGAGCTCGACCCCGCAGTCGGGACAGATGTCGACCGTCTCGATGAACTCCCCCGCGCACTCCATGCAGAACTTCGTCGCCATCGGCGCATGATGTCACGCCGACGGCTCGCACGCCGAGGGCCCTCACCCCCGAGCCGCTCGTGAGGCGAGAACACCTCCGCCGACCGCAAGCGTGTCACGATCGTGGCGCGCCCGATCGCCCCCGCATGGGGCGGGGGCAACGACCGGAGGACCCCGATGAAGCGCTGGATGCCATTGCTCGCGCTGGCCACCGCCCAGTTCGTCATGGTTCTCGACCAGTCGGTCATGAACGTCTCGATCAGCCAGCTGGTCGCCGACTTCGACACCTCGGTCAGCACCATCCAGGCCGTCATCACCCTCTACTGCCTGGTGATGGCCATGTTCATGCTCACCGGCGGGAAGATCGGCGACATCATCGGGCGTCGACGAGCCTTCACCATCGGCCTCGTCATCTACGCCTGCGGCTCGGCGATGACGGCACTCGCCCCCACGGTCGCGGTCCTCACGCTCGGCTGGTCCGTCCTCGAGGGCATCGGCGCCGCCCTCGTCCTCCCCGCGCTCGCTGCGCTCATCGCCGGCAACTTCGAGGGTGCCGAGCGCAAGGCTGCGTACGCCGTCATCGGCGGCGTCGCCGGAGCGGGGATCGCGATCGGACCCATCCTCGGAGGCTGGGCCACGACCGAGCTGAGTTGGCGGGTGGTGTTCATCGGCGAGGTCGTGCTGGTCCTGTTCATCCTGGCGGTCACGCGGTTCACCTCGGACGCGCCGATCACCGGACCGAAGCCGCACCTCGATGTCGTCGGTTCGGTCCTCGCCGCGACGGGGCTCGGCGCGTTCGTCCTCGGTGTTCTGCAGTCGGGCACCTGGGGGTTCCTCGAACCCAAGGACTCCCCCGTCGAGCCGTTCGGGTTCGCCCTCACCCCCTTCGTCATCGGAGCCGGCGCCGCCCTGATCTGGGCGTTCCTGCGTTGGCAACGCCACCGCGAGGCGTCGGGCGCCGATCCGCTGGTGCACCTCGACCTGTTGAAGGTGGCGCCCCTGCGGTCCGGGCTCATCGGGCTCTTCTCCCAGAACCTCATCCTCATGGGCGTGTTCTTCACCATCCCGCTCTACCTGCAACTCGTCCTCGGCCTCGACGCCCTCGAGACCGGCATCAAGATGCTGCCCGTCTCGATCGCCATGTTCGCGGCCTCTGCGATCGGGTCCCGGCTGTCCGACCGCTTCTCGGTTCGGTCGGTCGTCCGCGCCGGGCTCTGGTGCACCGTCGTCGCCGCCGTGGCTCTGATGATCGTCATCGATCCCGAGCTCGCCGGCGTGGCGTTCGCGGTGTCGATGGCCCTGCTCGGCATCGGCATGGGGCTGATGGCATCGCAACTCGGCAACGTCGTGCAGTCGTCGGTCGACGCCTCCGGTCGGGGCGAGGCCGGCGGGCTGCAGTACACCGGCCAGCAGCTCGGGTCGTCGCTCGGCGTCGCCCTGATCGGCGCGATCGTCATCGCCGGGCTCACCAGCGTGTTCGTCGCCAACATCAACGCAGACGAGCGGATCAGCGAGGAGGTCGCCGGCCAGATCACCGTGGCGGTCGGGCCCGAGCTCGACTTCGTCTCGTCGTCCCAGATCGAGACCGCCGCCCTGGACGCCGACCTCGACGCGACCACCGCCGGAGCGATCGCCGACAACTACGAGCAGGCCCAGCTCCAGTCGCTCAAGACCGGCCTGCTCGCCGCCGGGTTCCTCGCCCTCTTCTCACTCGCCTTCACCGGCGACCTGCCCCACGGCGCGGTCCGCACCGACGGCGACGAACCCGACCCGGACGCGGTCGGCGCCCCGACGGGCGCCGCCGCCGCCTGATCGGCTGAACCGGCGCCCATCCTGAGCTTCGGGGGCTTCGGGGGCTTCCGGGGCTTCGGACTAGCGTGGCCGGGGTGAAGACCTACCGCTGGACGCTGCTCGCCATGGCGGTCGGTGGCGCCGTGCTCGTGCTCGTCGTCGTGGCGATGCTCGTCTGAGCGCCCGTCGTCCAGGCGCCGCGATCGGCCCGTCGCGTCGACACCGGCGACTACGATCCCCAGATGCCTGCTTCGACCCCTGGACACGGACGGAACCTCGCGCTCGAGTTGGTGCGGGTCACCGAAGCCGCCGCGCTCGCTGCCGCCCGATGGGTGGGCCGCGGCGACAAGAACGGCGCGGACGGCGCAGCCGTCGACGCCATGCGCGCCACGATCAACAACGTGGCCATGGACGGCATCGTGGTGATCGGCGAGGGCGAGAAGGACGAGGCCCCGATGCTCTTCAACGGGGAGCGGATCGGTGATGGTTCCGGCCCCGAGATGGACATCGCCGTGGACCCGATCGACGGCACGACCCTGACCGCCAAGGGCCGCGGCAACGCCATCGCCGTGATCGCGCTGTCGCCCCGGGGCACGATGTTCGACCCGGGCCCCTGCGTGTACATGGAGAAGATCGCCGTCGGCCCCGAGTGCGTCGGTGCGATCGACATCGACGCGTCGGTCACCGACAACCTGCTCGCGGTCGCGGCGGCCAAGGGCGAATCGGTTCACGAGGTCACCGCGGTGATCCTCGACCGACCCCGCCACGACGAGCTCGTCGCCGAGGTCCGCGCCGCCGGCGCACGCATCCGCCTGATCCAGGACGGCGACGTGGCCGGCGCGATCGCGACCGCCATGCCCGACTCCGGCGCCGACATCCTGCTCGGCATCGGCGGCACCCCGGAGGGGGTCATCACCGCCGCGGCGCTCAAGGCCATGGGCGGCGAGATGCAGGGCCGTCTCTACGCCCGCGACGACACCGAGCGCGAGGCAGCGGTCGCCGGCGGCTACGACCTCACCAGGCGCCTGACCCTCGATGATCTGGTGGCCGGGGACGACACGTTCTTCGCCGCCACCGGGATCACCGACGGCGAGCTGCTCCAAGGGGTGCGCTACGACGCCAAGGGCGCCACCACCGAGTCGCTGGTGATGCGCTCGCACTCGGGCACCGTGCGCATGATCCGGGGCCGGCACCGCCTCGACAAGATCGCGCCGTTCACCGCCATCACCTTCGACTGATCCCCGTCGATCGTCGGTCTCGTCGCACCGCGCCCGTCGAGCGCGTCGCACCGGCCGATCCGGCGTCGACCGGGTCGCTCAGTTGCGGTTCCAGGGATCCTTCAGCGGTGTCGGCGCCCAACCCGGGGGCGCAGGCTGTCCGCCGCCGAGCGGTCGGGGCGCGATGGGTGCCGCCGGCCCGGCCGCCCCCGGAGCTCCCCATGCGGCGGTCGGCGAGCCGTAGCTCCACGGCGCGGTCGGTCCCGCCGGCCACCCCTGTCGGGTGGCGAGCTCGGCGTGGGTGCGACTGGCCTCCTCGATGATCGATCGGATCGAGACGGCAGCCACGACGTAGAGCCCGGCGACGACGAGCCCGAGTGCAGCGCCTGCGGCGAGCGAGAAGATCGCGGTGACGGTCATGATCACGCTCAGCAGCGACGCGCCCAGCCAGCTCGCGAACCACCGCGTGACCGTGGATCGGGCCGCGTTGCCCTCGGGGAACAGGTCGCGCATCGCCTGGTACGGGACCCAGAACTGGATGATCGGGACGATGAACCCGGCCACCCCCCACCCCGGCGAGTGGGTGAGACGCAGCCCGAGCGCACCGGCGTTCGTCAGCGCCTTGTGCACCCAGATGAGGAAGATGATGCCGACCACGATGAACCCGATGCCGGCCACGTTCGAGACGAGGTTGGCGGCGACGTAGGCGGGCTCGGTGTTGGTGGCCACGGTGGTGGTGGTGCGCCCGGCCTCGATGTCGTCGATCATCTGCTGGAACATGTCGCGAACGGTCGGCAGGATCACCAGGGATGTGGCCAGCTGCACCACGTACAGGACCAACCCGATCCAGATGGCGAGCCGGGCGCGCCGACCGGCCTGCTCGGTGCCGGCGATGTCGGGTGCCACGATCGGCCGGCCGTAGCCGTGGCCGGGCGCCGGGCCCCACCCGGGCTGACCCGGGTACTGCGGCGGACCCCAACCGGTCTGGGCCGGACCCGGCGGCGGAACCCAGCCGCCCGGGGGTGGTGAGGCGGGCGGCTGCCCGTTGGGCGGGCCGCCGGTGGCGGGAGGCTGGCCGGGAACGGGTGCGTGCCCCGGACCCTCGGGCACGCGCGGGTCGGACATCGATCCCTCGGGTCCGCTCATGGGGCCAACCTACCCCCCGTCGGACCCTGGGGCGGCCCGACCGGCGGTCGGTCCGCAGGCTCACTGCAGGGCGACGGCGAGCGGAACCGCGATGACCAGGAGCGAGGCAGTGGCGATGAGGACCAGTCCGGCGAGGAACGACACGAGCACCGCGATCAGGAACGGGATGCTCACCAGGCGCACCATGCGCCCGTACTCGGGCAGGTCACCGCTGGCCCGCATGACCAGACGACCGGTTCGGAAGATCTCCCGAGGAACCGACCAGAGTCGGTCCCGGGTGGGATCCACGGCCTGGACGGCGAGTTGGGCCAGCTCCGCCCCGTGGGTACGGACGAGTTCGGGCGAGGTGCGCAACCACGCCGGCATGGCCAGCACCTCCACCAGCGCGCCGTGGAACAGCCGCAGGATCACCGCCGGCACGGCGAGGATCGC
>JBBSTY010000012.1:0-43561 GCA_038235385.1 Acidimicrobiales bacterium
GAGCTGCGGCCGGAGGCCTTCGAGGGCCAGCAACTTCAGGAAGAACGCCGAGACCACGAGCGGGTTGTCCTGCGCGGCGAGCGTCCGCAGGGCACCGAGCAGCATCCGGTACAGCGGCGGGTTCGACTCGTGATCGAGACCCATCTGGTCGACCGCCTCGAGCATGGCGGTGGCCCGGTTGATGCGGTCGAAGTCGTCACGGATGGGCCGGAAGTGATCGACCGAGTCGACCTGGGTGACCACATCGAGCTCACCTCGACCTTCGTAGAGCTGCACGGCCACGTGGCTGCACGGCTCGAGGCGCGACCCGAACTTGCTCATGGTCTTGCGCACGCCCTTGGCCACCGCCCGGATCTTGCCGTGATGTTCGGTGATGAAGACGATGATGCGGTCAGCCTCGCCCAGCTTGTAGGTGCGCAGCACGATCCCGTGATCGCGGTACAGGCCGGTCACGAACGATCACGTCTCCCACGACGGTCACGCACGATCGATGCCACCGAAGCGCCGTTCGCGCTCCTGGAAGGTCCGGACGGCGTCGAACAGGTGCTCGCGACGGAAGTCGGGCCAGAGCACGTCGGTGAACACCAGCTCGCTGTAGGCCATCTCCCAGAGCAGGAAGTTCGAGATCCGGTACTCCCCCGACGTTCGCACCATGAGGTCCGCATCGGGCATCTCGGGGTCGTAGAAGTACTTGCGCAGAGTCTTCTCGGTGACCTTCTCGCTCTTGACGCCGTCGTCCATCATCGCCTTCACGGCATCGATGATCTCGGCCCGTCCGCCGTAGTTGAAGGCGATGGTGAACGTCATGGTTCGGTTGTTCTTGGTGAGCTCGATCGACGTGTCCATGTGACGCATGAGGCGACGGGGAACGCGCCAGTCGCGACGACCGATGAAGCGCATGCGGACGCCGCGCTCGTTCATGTCGTCGCGGTGGCGCACCAGGATCGACTCGTTGAAACCCATGAGGTACTTGACCTCGTCGGCCGGACGCTTCCAGTTCTCGGTGGAGAACGCGTACACGGTGAGCCACTTGATGCCGAGCTCGAGCGCGCCCTCCACGGTGTCGAAGAGGGCCTCCTCACCGGCGGCGTGGCCCTCGGTGCGCTTGAGGCCCCGGCGCTGGGCCCACCGGCCGTTTCCGTCCATGACGCACGCCACGTGGTTGGGGATGCGGGACGGGTCGATGCCGGGAACGTTCACCGGCCCAACATAGGGGTTCGCCCACAGGACCGCGGCCATGCTCCGAGCCCCCGGGCGAGGCGTTACCGTGCCCGGGTGACGTTCGCAGACGACGCCGTCGCCGCACTCGATGCGGCCACCTCGGCACTGGCCCGGGGCGAGGACCGACCCGGCCAGCGCGACATGTGCCGAGCGGTCGCCACGGCCATCAGCTCGGGCCGTCACCTGATCGTGCAGGGAGGCACCGGAACCGGCAAATCCCTCGCCTACCTCGTGCCGGCGATCCTGAGCGAGCGGACGGTGATCATCGCCACGGCCACCAAGGCGTTGCAGGACCAGTTGGCCGACAAGGACCTCCCCTTCCTCGCGGCCAACAGCGACCACCCGTTCACGTTCGCCGTGCTCAAGGGGCGATCCAACTACCTCTGCCGCCAACGACTCGACGAGGCCACGGGGAGCGATGCCCAACTCGGTCTCGACGGGCTCGACGAGCGGCCCGGGACCGAGGAGCTCGCGGCGATCGTCGACTGGGCCGCCGGCACCTCGACCGGCGACCGGGCCGAGCTCGAGCGTGAGCCGACTGCCCGCGCCTGGAGCAGCGTCAGCGTGGGCGCGCGCGAGTGCCCAGGAGCGGCCCGCTGCCCCCAGGGCGACACGTGCTTCACCGAGCAGGCCCGTACCCGCGCTGCGCAGGCCGACGTGATCGTCGTCAACACCCATCTCTACGGGCTGCACCTCGCCACGGGTGGCGCGCTCCTGCCCGAGCACGACGTGGTGATCATCGACGAGGCCCATCAGCTCGAGGAGACGATCTCGGCCACCGCCGGGGTCGACCTCACCGGTGGGCGCTTCGGAGCGCTGGCCCGGGTGACCGGTTCGATCATCGCCGACGATGCGCTCAGCGCCGATCTCGAACGGGCCGGCGACCAGTTGGCCGATGTCCTGGCCGAGAACCTCGGTCGTCGCCTGCGGGGCAACCTCGGCAGTGAGCTCCGAGACGCGCTGTTCAACGGTCGCCTACGAGCGGAGGGGGTGCTCAGCGCCCTGCGGACGATCGACGACGCCGCTGGTTCCGATGTGGCGGCGCGCAAGCAACGAGCCATGAAGGCGGCCACGTCGCTCATCGACGACATCGATGTCATCGTCGACATCCCCGACACGGATGTCGCGTGGGTCGAGGGGTTCCCGGACAGCCCCGTGTTGAAGGTCGCACCGATCGAGGTCGCACCGCTGCTCGGCGAGTCGTTGTTCGGGGCCACCACCACCATCCTCACCAGTGCAACGATCCCGCCGGGTCTCGCCGGCCGTCTCGGGATGCCGGACGGACACGACGAGCTCGATGCCGGGAGCCCGTTCGACTACGACGCGAACGCCCTGCTCTACTGCGCGGCCCACCTCCCCGATCCGCGATCGGACGGCTACGAGGAGGCGCTGCACGGTGAGCTCGAGGCGCTCATCGTCGCCGCCGGCGGGCGGACGCTCGCGCTCTTCACGAGCTATCGGGCCATGCAGGCTGCCGCCGATGTCCTGCGACCCCGCCTCCCGTGGGCGCTGTCCACCCAGAACGAGCTGCCCAAGCCGGCGTTGCTCCGCCAGTTCACCGACGACGAGACGAGCTGCCTGTTCGCCACGATGAGCTTCTGGCAGGGCGTCGACGTGCCCGGCCCTTCTCTGTCGCTGGTCACGATCGACCGTCTGCCGTTTCCCCGACCCGACGAGCCGTTGCTGCAGGCCCGGCGAGAGCGTGCTCGGGCCGATGCGTTCCGGGTGGTCGATCTGCCGAGGGCGTCGACGTTGCTGGCGCAGGGCGCCGGCCGGCTCATCCGCCGATCGGACGACCGAGGGGTCGTTGCCGTCCTGGACCCACGCCTCGCCACCAACGTGCGCTACCGCTGGGACATCGTGCGTTCGTTGCCCCCCATGCGGCGCACCCGCTCACGGGCCGACGCCGAGGTGGTGCTCCGCGCCATCCGAGACGAACGCACCGAAGCCGGGAGCCGCTGATCGTGGTGGCGGTCGCCACGGCTTCGACGCGCGCGACGACGCGCGTCGGCCGACGGGCACGACCGGCCGGGCCAGGCCGGGCCAGGGCAGCGGTCAGCTACCGCCGCGACGACGCCGCACCGCGTCGATCTTGCGAGCAGACTTGATGATCTCCGCCCAGCGCGGGTGGCCCCCGGCGTCGGGCGGGTTCTCCTTCATGTCCGTCGCGAGCGCCTCGAGGAAGCCGGAGAGGCTCACCCCCGCCTCCTCGGAGACGGTGTGCCAGACCTCGTGACTCTCGACGGTCAAGTACGCGTGGATCGCTCGACGTTCTTCAGCCATGGACGTGCACCGTATCGGTGACCTTCCGAGATCACCCGCCGCCAAGATCAAGATCTCGTCAAGGTTCGTCGTCGTGTGGGCCGCTTGGCGCAGGTGCAGCGGGACGACCTAGTACCCGAGCCGCTCGAGCGCACGCGGCCGCCGCTGCCAGTCCTTGTCGACCTTGACGAACAGTTCGAGGTAAGCGCCCTCGGGGAGCTGCTTGCGCACCTCGATGCCGACCCGCTTGAGCACCGATCCCTTCTTGCCGATCACGATCCCCTTCTGCGAGTCACGCTCGACGAGGATCTCGCATCGGATCCGCGGCCACTCCCACTCGGTGACACGCGCCGCGATCGAGTGGGGAACCTCGTCACGGGTGACCGCGAGGAGCTGCTCACGCACCAGCTCGGCCACCCAGAACGCCTCCGGCACGTCGGTCACCATGTCGTCCGGGTACAGCTGGGGCCCTTCCGGCAGTTGCGCCACCAGGTGCGCGAGCAGTCGATCGACGCCGTCGCCGGTCCGCGCCGACACCGGGCAGTACTCGGCCACGTCGAGCTGCGTCGCCGCCTTCGCCAGCTGCGAGAGCACCTGGGCAGGATCGGCGATGTCGGTCTTGTTCACCACCACGATGGCGTCCGACGGGACGCGAGCGGCGATGAAGTTGTCGCCCTTGCCGATCGGTTCGGTGGCGTCGACCACCAGGCACACGACATCCACGTCGCCGATCGCGCTCGTGGCCGATGCGTTCAGCCGTTCGCCGAGCGCGTGGATGGGCTTGTGGATGCCGGGCGTGTCGACGAACACGATCTGGTGATCGGGCCGGCTGAGCACCCCCCGGACCTGCGTCCGGGTCGTCTGCGGCTTGTCCGACACGATGCTGACCTTGCGGCCGAGGATCGTGTTGAGCAGGGTCGACTTGCCCACGTTGGGGCGGCCCACGAAGGTCACGAATCCCGATCTCATCGGGCATCCGCCTCCGATCGAGCGGATCGGCCGGTCTGGCTGACCGGACGGTCGGTCGGGTCGGACGCTGCGCCAGGTGCGTCGGGTCCGACGCCCGTCGGCGGCCCGTCACCGGCATCGGGACGCGGCGAGCCGCCGACGTCGGCGAGTCGGGTGACGACCACGCGGCTGATGCGCCGTCCGGTCACGCGATCGACCCGGAGCTCGAAGCCATCGATCTCGATGACGGCTCCCTCGCTCACCACGCTCCCGAACAGGTGGAACATCAGGCCCCCGACCGAATCCCAGTCGCCTTCGGGGAGGTGCGCGCCGAGCAGGTCGTTGAGCTCGTCGACCGCCAGCCGGGCATTCACGCGGATGCTGCCGTCGGGCCGAGGCTCAACCATGGCCTCCTCCCGGTCGTACTCGTCGACGATCTCGCCGACCAGCTCCTCGATCAGGTCCTCGAGGGTCACCAGGCCTGCGGTGCCGCCGTACTCGTCCACCACGATCGCCATGTGGAACGCCTCGGCTTGCATCTCCCGGAGCAGCTCGGCGATCCGCTTGGTCTCCGGGACGTACTTCGCCTCGCGCACGAGGGTCGACACCTCCACGCTCTGCAGCCCGTCTCGATCAGCCTTCATGAGGTCCTTGGCGTAGATGAGCCCGACGATGTCGTCGATCCCCTCACCGTAGGCCGGGAGTCGGCTGTACCCGTTGAGGATGGCCACCTCCATGACATCGGCGACGCGGAAGTCGACGGGGACGGCGACCATGTCGGGTCGAGGCACCATCACCTCCCGAGCGACCGTGTCGCCGAACTCGATGATCGAGTGGATCAACACCCGTTCGCCCGCTTCGATGACGTCCTCCGCCACGGCGACGTCGGCGAGAGCCAGGATCTCCTCCTCCGACACGAAGGGGCCGTCCTTGAGGCCCTTGCCGGGAAGGATGACGTTGGTGAGACCGATCAGGCCGCGGGCGACCAGACGCAGGGGAGCGAACGCGATCAACGCACCGACGGGTCGGGCGGCGAGCAGCGCGGCGCGATCGGGGTGCTGCAACGCCCAGGTCTTGGGTGCCGATTCGGCGATGACGAACACGAGCGCGACGTTGACGAACAGCGAGATCACCACACCCCAGGTACCGAAGAGCCGGTCGGCCAGGATGCCGGTGAGCGCAGCCTGCACGAGCTGGCACAGCGCCACGACGAGCAGGACCGGGTTGAGGAACCGCTCGGGATGGTCCACGAGCTCCCGCAGCTGCTTCGCTCCCCTGCGCCCCTCGTCGACCAACGCGGCCGCTCTCGACCGGCTCGTACGGGTGATGGCGGTCTCGGCGATGGCGAGGAACGCGGAGACGAAGAGCAGCCCGATCACCACGATGAGCATGATCGTGTCCGAGGACGTCATCTCGACGGCCACCAGGGCCGTCCCACCGGTCGAGGTCACCGCTCACCGGCTTCGTCGCCCGGGTCGATCGCCGCCGGATCGTCGGTTCCCGACTCGGGGCCACCGGCGTCGATCGCCACCCAGGGATCAGCCGCGAGCGGCCCGTGGTGCGCGGCGAGCAGGGCACGCTCGAGCGCCTGCATCACCTCTCGCTCGGCATCGTCGGCGTGGTCGTGGCCGAGCAGGTGCAAGACGCCGTGCACGACGAGCAGCGCGACCTCGTCGTCGTAGGACCCGGCGTGGCCGGGTGCCTGGCGCCGGGCCACCCCGGGGCACACCACCACATCGCCCAGCAGGAGCGGCTGGTCGTCGAGGTCCGACGCGACCCTCGCCAGCGGGGGCGTGAGGCCCGACGTGCCGGCATCGGTGACGCCGTCGAGCGGGAACGACAGGACGTCGGTCGGTCCCGTGTGCCCCATGAACTCGCGGTTGAGCTCGGCCATGTGCAGGTCGTCGACGAACAGGATCGAGACCTCGACCTCGCCCTCGATGCCCTGGTCGGCGAGCACCTTCTCGGCCAGCGTGCTCCACCTCGTCCCGTCGACGGGCTCGGACGCGTCGGCGGATCCGGACTGCTCGTCGGCGACGAAGACCGTCACCGTTCCCGAGTCCGGGCCACGCCGGGGCGGGGGTCGGCGGGGTCGATCGAGGCCCATCAGCTGGCGGAGGACGGCGACGTCGGGCCGCGGCCCTCGACGTCGGACGCCGAGCGGTCGTGCTGGATCGCCGCCTCGTGGTCGGCCCGCTCGTACGCATCGACGATGTCCTGCACGATGCGGTGGCGCACGACGTCGCGCGAGGTGAGCCGGACGAACTCGATCCCGTCGATGTGGGCCAGCATGGACTCCAGCCGATCGAGGCCGCTCCGCCCGCCCGGCACGTCGACCTGGCTGGTGTCGCCGGTGACCACGACTTTGGAGCCGAACCCGATGCGGGTGAGGAACATCTTCATCTGCTCGGGGGTCGTGTTCTGGGCCTCGTCCAGGATGATGAAGCTCGAGTTCAGCGTGCGGCCGCGCATGAACGCCAGCGGGGCCACCTCGACGGTGCCTCGTTCGAGCAGCCGAGTGGCGCCTTCGGCGTCCACCAAGTCGTGCAGGGCGTCGTACAGGGGGCGCAGGTACGGGTCGACCTTCGCCATGAGGTCGCCGGGAAGGAACCCCAACCGCTCGCCGGCCTCGACCGCAGGCCGGGTGAGCACGATGCGTTCCACCTCCTTGGCCTGGAGCGCCTGAACCGCCATCGCCACGGCGAGCCAGCTCTTCCCCGTGCCCGCCGGACCGACGCCGAAGGTGATGACGTTGTCCTTGATCGCGTCGACGTAGCGATTCTGGCCCGAGGTCTTCGGTCGCACCGAACGACCTCGCGTCGAGCGGAACACCTCGGTGGAGAGGATCTCCGACGGCCGTTCGTCGGCCTTCACCATGTCGATCGTCCGGCGGACGACCGCCGGCTCGAGCGCCTGCCCCTGCTGGAGCAGCAGCACGAGCTCCTCGAACAGACGGCCGACAGATTCGGCGGCGGGGCCGTCGAGGCTGATCTCGTTGCCCCGCACGTGCACCACGGTGTCGCCGAACGCGTCTTCGACGAGCCGGAGGAGCTCGTCACGCTCGCCGAGCAGTCCGGCCATCAGGTGGTTGCCGGGAACCATGATCTTCACTTGGGTCGCAGTCATGTCAGACCGCCGAGCGTACCGGTCGCGGTCTCGGTCCTCACCGGCATTGACCCCGCGCACCGATCGATGACGCCGCCAGAGATCTCCGCTAGCCTCGTGCAACCTTCATCTGGGAGAAGCACATGTACCGACAACCATCGTCTGTCACCCGCGCGGGCGTTCCCCGGCGGCGCGGCCTCATGGCGCTGGTGGCCGCCGCTGCCGTCCTGATCACCATGATGGCGTCGCTGTCGCCGTCGACGGCGCAGGAATCGACCGGTTCGGACTTCTGGATCGCCTTCGACTCGAACAACACCTCGGGCGCCCAGCTCACCGTGTTCATCAGCGGCGACACCGCCACCTCCGGCACGGTCACCCCGAAGGGCGAGACGCCGATCGCCTTCACCGTCTCCCCGGGCGCAGTCACCAGCGTGTCGATCCCGACGTCGTTCGAGCTCACGGCACTCGACGGCGTCGAGGACAAGGGCATCCGCGTGCAGGCCGACGCCCCGGTGTCGGTCTACGGACTCAACCGGCTCCAGTTCACGACCGATGCCTTCCTGGCCATCCCCACCGAGTCGGCCGGCACCTCCTATCGGGTGCTCACCTACACCCCCACCGGCGGCGCGTCGGGCGGTCTGGGCATCGTCGCTACGGCCGACGGCACGACGGTCACCATCACCCCCTCGGTCGCGGTCGGAGCCCGTGCGGCCGGCGTGCCCTTCGACATCGCCCTCGCCCAGGGCCAGACCTACCAACTCGCCGGTAGCGGCGATCTCTCCGGTTCCACGATCACGTCGAACCTGCCGGTCAGCGTGTACGGGTTCGCCGCCTGCGCCAACATCCCCCCTGGCACCGCCTACTGCGACCACGTCGTCGAGCAGCTCCCTCCCACCTCGGCGTGGGGCACCTCGTTCCTGTCGGTCCGCCTCGCCAACCGGATCAAGGGCGACACCTACCGCGTCCTCGCCGACGAGAACGACACCGTCGTCACGGTGGACGGCACCGCGGTGGCCACCCTCGCCGCCGGCGAGTTCTTCGAGGGTGTGGTCCCGGGCGATGCCGTCGCTCCGGCCAACACCGGCATCGCCATCACCACCAGCAAGCCGTCGCTCGTCGCCCAGTACTCGAACGGCACGAACTACGACAGCGTGCCCAGCGATCCGTTCATGATGCTCATTCCCCCGTTCGAGCAGTTCCTGAGCTCGTACACGATCACCACGCCGGCGACGGGGTTCGACACCAACTTCGTCAACCTCGTGGTGCCGACGGCCGGCATCGGCGACTTCCGTCTCGACGGCGCACCGGTCGCCGCCTCGGCGTTCAACCCGATCGGGGCGACGGCGTTCAGCTCCGCGCAGGTGCCGGTTGCCCTCGGCAGCCACACCGTCGCCAACTCGTCGCCGTTCGGGGTGTTCGTGTACGGCTTCGCCACGGACGACTCCTACGGCTACCCCGGCGGGTACGGCCTCAGCCCCGTCGCCGCGGCGGCCGATCTCACCCTCGACCAGCCCGCCTACACCGCGCTCGTCAACGACCAGATCTGTCCGGTGGCAACCGTCACCGACCGCGCCGGGAACCCGTTGGCCGGGATCACCGTCACGTTCGCGGTGGACAACCCCACGGTGACGGCCACCGCGGTGACGAACGATGCGGGTCAGGCCACGACGTGCTTCACCAGCGCGACCGTCGCCAACGGAACGCTCACGGCCACCGCCGGCCTCGCGATCGGCACGCTGACCACGACGGCCACGGTTGCCTTCACCGAGCCGGTGCCCCCGACGACAGTGCCGACACCGACGGTCCCGCAGCCGCCGGCTGCTCGTCCGATCCGGGCGCAGCCGACCTTCGCCGGCTGATCGATCCGCCTCGCACGCAACCCTCTCCGATGGCCGATGGTCCCCTCGTCCGCGGACGACGGGATCATCGGCTGGTCCGCGTCCCCGACGAGGTACCGGTTCCGGAACGCCCGTCGTCGTGAGTGACCGCTCCCACGACGATGCGCTGCTGGCGAGCGGTCTGTCACTCAGCGCGTGGGTCGCCACCCTGGTGGCCGACGAGGCCGCCCGTTCACGGGCGCGCACCTCGTGGTTGCGCCGACAGGCAGCCGAGGAGGGCAGCTTCGCCGGCGCACTCGTCGACCTCGCCGAGCGGGGCACGTCCGTCGTGCTGCACCTCCACAACGGCCACCGCCATCGCGGGACGATCGTCGTGGTCGGCCGTGACTTCGCGGCCCTGCGCACGCCTGGCGGGCGCGACATCCTCGTGGCCGAACGGGGTCTGGCCTCGGTCCGGACCCTTCCCGGCCACGCGATGTCGGTGGGTGACCGGCCGGTGTTGACCGATCTCACACTGACCGAAACCCTCGGCGCACTCGCCGACGAACGAGCTCGGGTGCTGGTGATCGGCCACGACGTCGACGACGGCGTCGCCGGCGAGCTCCGGTCGGTCGGGACCGACCTGGTGATCATCCGGCTCGATGGAGCCGGAGGAACGGCCTACGTGTCGTCGGCCTCGGTGCTCGAGCTGTCGGTGACCGTCTCGGGATAGAGGTGCTCGAGGGTGCCCGGCTGGATTCGGCACGCATCGATGAACGTGTCGACGTCGCCTGTCTTGAGCCGGATGACCCGACCGAAGCGGTAGGCCGCCAACTGACCTTCGTCGATGAACCGGTACAGGGTGCGCGGCGTGATGCCCAACCGGCTCGCCGCCTCGGCGGTGGACAGCCAATGGATCGGTTCGTCGGACTGCTCGGGCTCGCTCGTGCTCACGCCCTGCAGGGTACTTGTTCTCGGCGACTTTGCAGCCTTTCCCTTGTACGTCGCGACCCGGCTCCAGGCGAGCACGTCGCCGCCCGGGGACGTCCCGATGACGCGTGCACGGTCCGAGGCGCAAACAACCTTCGCTGGCACTGAACAGAGGTGCAGGAACAACCACTTAGTGTGGCAGTAGAAACCACCTATGTGGTGTTTCGATGGTTCTCTTGCCTTTTGCATGCTCCAGCGGTAGAACTCCGATCACCTGTCGCTGTCGGCGCAGGCCCTCGTCGCCCCGTGGGTGACCCACGACTCCTCGTACCAACTCCCCGGACGGACCCATGGCGACCTCCGCCCTCTCGACACCGGCATCCATCGGAACCCAGCCGAACGCACACGCCGGCGCAGATCCCGATGCCCCTCGTTCGGGGAGGGTGGGCAGGGCACGGTCACTCGGCCGGCGACCGTCGTTGCCCACCGGCCGAGCCGCCATCGGAGGTGTGCTGATCACCCTTGCGGCGCTGGGTTCCTTCGTCGCCGCCACCTCGGCGAACACGGGGCCCACCGCCTCCATCGTCGTCTCGGACCGGCCCCTGACCGCGGGCGACCGGATCGATGCGGCCGACCTGCACGTCATCGCCGTCGACCTCCCCGACGACGCCCTCGCCACCTTCTTCGACACGACGTCGTCGGTCGGCGGCGCGACGGTCCTGGCCGCCGTCGACGCGCACCAACCGGTCCCCCGGGCCTCGGTGAGCACCGCCACCGCCGACGCACGACCGCCGGCGCACGACCTGTCGTTCTCGCTCGAGCGCGATCGGGCGCTGAACGGCCGCCTCCGACCAGGCGAGCGCATCGATCTCGTCGCCACGTTCGGTAGCGGAGCCGAGGCGAGCACCGAGATCGTCACCCAGGACGTCGAGGTGATCGAGATCGACCGTGGCTCCGGATCGTCGGGGTCCTCGGCGAAGGTCGCGCTCACGGTCTCGCTCCCCGACGAGGCCACCGTCCTGCGGACGACGCACGCCATCGCGGTCGCCCAGGTCACGATCGTGCGCAGCACCGGCGCCGCCCGCGATCGGTCAGCGGAGGAGTCGTCGGCGACGTCGCCGGAACCCGATTCGAGCTCCCGTCCTACAGGCACGACCGACCCCGCCCCGCGGGACGCGCCGTGAGCGCCGATCGCTACGTCGTTCTCGGACTCGCGCACGTCCGTTCGACGTGGTTCGCGCAGGTCTCCCAGTGGGCCACGTCAGCGGCGCTGCCCATCGACTTCATCAAGTGCGTGTCGATCGACGAGGCGCGAGCGCGCCTCGCCTCGGGACGTCCGTTCTCCGCCCTCGTGATCGACGCCGGGGTCACCGGAGCCGATCGCGACCTCTTCGATCAGGCGGAGCAGGTCGGATGCCGGGCACTCGTCGTCGACGATGGATCACTGCGCCAGGAGTGGGCGGAGCTCGGCGTCGCTGCGGTCCTTCCCGCCGACTTCGACCAGGACCAGTTCCGATCGGTGCTCATCCACCACGCACAACCGATCGACACGGTCACCACGACCGCGAGGCTCGCCCCTGCCGACCCCCAACCCCAACCGATGTGGAAGGGGCGCCTGCTCGCGGTCACCGGAGCAGGCGGGACCGGCTCCTCCACGGTGGCCATGGCGCTCGCACGCGGACTCGGCCGCGACGCCCGCAACCGCGCGCTGGTCGTCCTGGCCGACCTCTGCCTGGATGCGGATCACGCCATGTTGCACGACGCCAGGGACATCGTGCCCGGCATCCAGGAACTGGTCGACGCCTTCCGGTACGGATCGCCGGGACCCGAGGACGTGCGTGCCCTCACGTTCGGCGACGGCGACCCGTATCGGTTGCTGCTCGGGCTCCGACGTCACCGTGACTGGACCGTGCTCCGTTCCCGTTCGTTCCAGGCGGCCCTCGACGGGTTGCGCACCACGTTCACCCAGGTGGTCGCCGACATCGACCCCGACGTCGAAGGTGAAGGCGAATGCGGGTCGGTCGACGTCGAGGAGCGGAACCTCATGGCCCGAACCGTCGTCAGGCAGGCCGACATCGTCGCCGTCACCGGGCTCGCCGGGCCGCAGGGCCTGCACCGGCTCGCCCGCGTCCTGAGCGACCTCCGTGAGGTCGGGGTCCCCGATCGACGCATCCTGCCCATCGTCAACCGGGCGCCGCGATCCCCGCGGCTGCGTTCCGAGATGGCGCGAACCATCGCCGATCTGGTCGCGGTCCGATCTCGACCCGACGCGTCGAGCCTCGCATCGCCGCTGTTCCTCGGCGAGAACCGCCGCATCGACGCCGCGCTGCGTGACGGACTCGGCGCGCCCGCGTCGTTGGCGACAACCGTTGCCGCCGCAGTGAGCGGCTTCGCCGATCGGCTCGTCCACGACGACCTGCGCGGCTCCGGTGCCGCCGATCCCGAACCCGTGCGGCCGGGGTCGCTCGGTGCGTGGGGAACCAGCCAGGAGGCCGCAGGGTGAACCTGATCACCGATGGCGCACCGCCCCTCGTCCAGGTCGAGCGCCGCGTCCAGAAGCGAGCCAAGGACATCGCGCTCGACATGTCGACCATGAGCGGCGAGCACGACCTCCGACGCCTGATCGCCGAGGAGGTGGCCAATTGGAACGGCGAGCACCAGCGTGGGTTGCGCCCGTTCGCCATCACCACCCCCGATCTCGTCATCGAGCGGGCGTTCCGGAACCTCGCCCGCTACGGCCCGCTCTCCTCGCTCCTCGACGACGACGACGTGTGGGAGATCATGATCAACGCGCCGCACCAGATCTTCGTGAAGCGCCACCTCGGCAGCAGCGGGTACCACGACGAGGTGTTCCACGACGACGACCACGTCGTGCGCACCCTCACCAAGATCCTCGACGAGGCCTCCACCAGCCACCGGAAGCTCGACCCGTCCGAGGGGCTCCAGGACGCCCAGCTCGACGATGGCGCTCGGCTCCACATCGTGCACGGCGACATCAGCCGTGGTGGCCACGTGATGGTGAACATCCGCAAGTTCACCGGGGTGGTTTACTTCTGAACATACCCACTGTTCCGAGAACGGAACGGCCCCGGCGGAGCGGCAACTCCCCGGGGCCAGGACCGACACCCCAGGAGGCGTCAGCCATGTTCACCATCTCACACCACGACAACGACACCCGGATGGCCCGCATCAGGACCGAGCGGCCCGCTCTGCGCCTCGTGGTCGACAACACGACCCAGGCCACCCCCCGGGCGCCGGCGAGCGACCCGACCATCGCGCTCCTCACCGCCATCCTCCGCGAGGTCGGCGCCGACCTCCCGTCACCGCTCGCCCACCGGATCCGTACCGCCGTCACCCCTGCGCCGGCCCGATGAGCGCCGTCTCGGTCAACCTGTCGTTCCACCTCGACTACGCCACGAAGCCCCTGGCGATCGACGTCTACGAGTGCAACGACGTGCACGCCCTCCGGTACAGCGTCGACGGCGCCGAGTCGTTCACCCTCATCGCCGGCCTCGACGACCTCTGGCTCCACACCGCCACCGCCCTCGACCTCATCGAGGACCTGATGCGGACCGTCGCTGGCGCCATCCCAGCGCCGGCCGTCCCCGTGGCCGAGGTGTCGCCGTGACCCTCGTCGACCCGACCGCCACCAGCGTCGAGCTCGCCCACCTCATCGAAGCGGCCCGCGACTTCGTCGACGCATCGAAGGCACCCGCGACCCTCCGGGCCTACCGGTCCGATTGGGCGTCGTTCACGACATGGTGCGCCCAGCACAACCTCGATCCGCTCCCAGCCGACCCCCGCACCCTGGCGCTCTACATCACCGACCTCGCCGGAGTGAAGGCCGTCGCGACGATCGGCCGGCGCATCACCTCGATCTCAGTCGCTCACGCCGCCGCCGGCCACGACTCCCCCACCCACGCCGCCATCGTCCGCGAGACATGGCGCGGGATCCGCCGCACCTTCGGGACCGCCCAGCACGGCAAAGCCCCGGCCCGCACCCAGGAGATCCGGGCCATGGTCGCCACCCTGACCGACACGACCGGCGGGCACCGCGACCGGGCGCTCATCCTGATCGGGTTCGCCGCAGCGCTGCGCCGCTCCGAGCTCGTCGCCCTCGACGTCGCCGACGTCCGCGAGACCGACGACGGCCTGGTGGTCACGGTGCGCCGGTCGAAGACCGACCAGGAAGGCGCCGGTGCCGAACTCGGCGTCCCGTTCGGGTCCGATCCGGCGACGTGTCCGGTGCGTGCGTACCGCAAGTGGCTGCACGTCTCCGGGATCGTCGAGGGCCCGATCTTCCGGGCGGTCACCCGCCACGGCACCATCGGCGCCTCCCGCCTGTCCGACAAGGCCGTCGCCCTGGTCGTGAAACGCTGCGCCGAACGGGCCGGCTACGACCCGGCGGTGTTCGCCGGGCACTCGCTCCGGGCCGGCCTCATCACCGCCGCCGCTGAGGCGGGCGTCTCCGAGCGCCAGATCATGCGGCAATCGCGCCACGAGTCCATCCCGGTGATGCGCCGGTACATACGCGGAGCGACGATCTGGCAGGACAACGCCGCCGCTGCCGTCGGCCTCTGACCGACCGCACATCACACCCGGCGCCCGTGGATCCGCCACGGCGCCACCACCACCGAACCCCGGAGGTTCACCATGAACACCACCACACCCACCACCGACGCACCAGCGCTCACCACCGAGCAGTCGGCCGACGACATCGTCGACGGGTACGGGACCTTTGCCTGCTGCGGTCTCCGGATGCCGGTCGTCGCTCACGAGCGGGCGATGCGGCTCGAGTCCGACCCGACCGTCGCCGTCGACCTGGTGATGGCGGTCGTGAGGGGCACCGGATGGGAGTCGCTGCTCGACGCAGTCGACTTCGCCGAGTTCATCGACCGCCACCAGTGGGCCGACCCGGAGGCGGTGCGATCGATCGGCCGTCAGGTCGGCGAGGCCAGGTGGATCAGGATGCGCATGGCTCTCCAGGCAGCGTCAGGCGCCATCGAGGCTGGCCTCGCGGCGCACCGATGATCACCGCCGGTGCGGCGCGAACGTATCAGCCACCGTGCGGGCCGCACGACGACCTCGTGCCGTCGAAGATGGCATGCGAGTTGGCCGGCGTCACCTACCGGCAGCTCGACTACTGGTGCCGCTCCGGCGTGATCATCCCGGCGGCGGTCGTGGGCGGCGACGGTGGACCAACGCACTGCGAGCGAGGCTGGCCAGGCTCAGGACGCCACCGCCGGTTCACCGGCCGCCAGGTGACGATCTTGGCGGCGTGCGGGGTCCTCGCCCGCCTCTGCGCCGACACGGCCGCCCTGCAGGCGCTGGTGACCGCATGCGAGACGATCGACCTGCCTGCCGTCGTGGCGATCGATGTAGGCGGGCGCGCCCATGTCGACCGGATCCCCGCCGGCGGATGCTGGCTCGTGCCCGTCGGAGCCATCTCGTGACGGCGAGCCCGCCGACGGCCTAGGGCCACCGCTGGGACGCGTGAGGTTCAGGCGCGGTCAGAGACGCGGACGGGCCGCCGACTGGTTGACCATCAACGCCGCGGTGAAGAGCTCGGCGAGCTCGGCGGCGTTGAATCGGTCCGAGGTCCAGAGAGTCGCAGCGTCGCCATCTGACAGCGGCGGATCCACCATCGTCGGCCGAGAGCAGCACGGGCGGGAGCGTCTTGGGGTTGTGCCCGAGCGGACCGACCGTGAACCCCATCGCCTTCGCTCTGGTCTGGTAGTCGTTCTCCTGCCGGCGCGTCGGCAGATGCTCAGAGCGGATCTTCTCGAAACGGGCCCCCGTTGTGGCGGGACATCAGTCTCTTCCTGCGGTGGAACGTTCGAGGACGCGGAGCTCTTCGCGGATCTCGCGCATCACGGAGCTCTTGTCGCCCATGTAGTTGTCGAGCCGGAGGGTGACGTCGTACCGGTGGGTGACCTGCCGGACAACCGCCGCACCGCCCGCACCGCCGCCGCCGGGGCCGGCGAGGATTTGGCTTTGGCGTGAGTCGTGTGCGGGGAGGATCATCCCGTCCTCGTTTGGGACGAAGATCTCGTTGGGGTGGACCCGGTACGGCTGCCCCATCGACACCGGGCCGCCCACAGCACGACCCTGCGGGCCCATGAAACCCGAGCCTGCCTCGAACGGCTTCCCGTAGTTCGGGTTCGACGCCTCGTTCCGGAGCCGTTGAAGAGCCTTCAACTTGTCGATGTACGGCTGAATCGCAGCAGCAGTCTCCGGGAACATCTGCTTCAAGAGCTCCAACTCCCCGAGCAGATCACTCGACGCCCCCGACTCGGCCTGCATCGCCGCCCCCAACTCGAGCTGCCGCAGATGAAGATCCATCGCCGCCCGCGCCGCACCGTCCGTCGCAGCCGACACCGCAGCCGAAGCCGCCGACTGCGCCCGCTGGGCGTCAGCCACACCCAACGACGCGTCGGTCACCGCCCGATTCGCCCGGGCCACCCCATCAGCAGCATCGGCGACCCCACGGTTGGCCTGCTCGATCCCCCACGCCGCGTCCTCGACCGACCCGTGAGCGGCGACGAGACGCTCCTCAGCCGTCGCCAGGTTCGCCGCGGCCTCAGCGGGCCGACCGGCGATGTCATCCTGGATGCGTTGCAGGTCAAGTTCGGCGCGGCGAAGATCGAGGCGGGCGCGCCGCTCGTCGAGATCATCATCGAAACCGCCGGCCGCCATCTTGCGGCGCGCCTCCTCCAAGCGGATCTGGGCGCCCTCGATCGAGAGGTCGTCGTTCTCAGTCGGACCGCGCATCGCCTCGTCGAGCTTGCGTTTCGCTTCCTCGACCACACCAAGAGCGTCAGCTTCGCTCTTCAACGAGTCCGCGTACCGTTCCTGGGCGTCCTGCACAGCCCGGTAGGAATCGGTGTGGCGTTGCTGGGCGTCAGCGACACCGGCCACAGCGTCCTGCACGGCCCGCTGGGCGTTCGCGACACCACGACCGGCCGTCTCGACGCCGCGCTGCGCCTCAGCAACCCGGTCGAGTGCCCCCTGGTAGGCGGAGGTGGCGTCGACAGCGGCGAGGAACGTGGACTGCATCGATGTGGCCGCCTGGAGCTGCTCACCCGACAGCGCACCGAAACCGGCGCCGAGGCCTCGCACCGCCGGCGCCGCGATGTTCGCCGCGTCGCGTGCGGCCAGCATCGCCTGCACGGTCGAGTCGGTCGAATCCGCGGCGAAGAACCCGGCGTCGGTCAGTTCCTTCATCGCTTCTTCGGACAGGCCGAGGTCTTCGGCCATCCCCACCGCGGCGCCGCGCAGATCGATCCCGGATGTCGCTGCCAGCTTCGTGATCTCCTCGTCGGTCATGCCGGTCTCGTCGCGGAGCTGCTTCGTGACCTCAGCCCAGTGGGTGTACCCGGGGATGGCCTTGGCGAGGACCTCCTGGATCTTCGTGGTGCCGTTCTCCATGTTCGAGATCGTGTTCTCGTCGAACGGGTTGAGGATCTGGGCCCAGTCGTTCGACTGGCCAGCCAAGCCGGCCACGAGGCCGATGGCGCCGCCCACGCTGGTGAGTGACGTTCCGAATGCGTGAGCGTTCTCGGTGCTGGCGGTGAGGGTCCCCTGCAAGATCTCCTGGACATCGATGGTCTGGTTGATGGCGTCGCCGTACTCCTGGAGGGACTTGGCCCCTTCAAGACCTTGGGTGGCCTGCTTCGCGATGGCGTCGCCGGCCTTCTCGATGTCGCCTTGCAGCTTCGCCGCGTAGAGCAGACCCGGGAGAGCGACAGCAATCCCCGTGCTGAGCATCCCGATCCCCTTGGCGGCGCGTTCGCCGCCGGTCCCGGCCCCAGCCAGCGACTTCATGAACTCGTCGTACTTCGGTTTCGCCGACCCGACGATCCCAGCACCGGTCAGAACCGCGCCGCCCACCCCAAGAACACCCATCGTGACCGCGTCAAGCACCGGCGGCATCGCCGACAAGCCCTCCACCGTCGCCGACACCGACTGGGTCAACGACCGCAACGCACCATCAGCGCGCTCCCCCGTCGTGATCAACGCGACCTCGATGGTCCCCTGGAGCTCCTCGAGGTCGCCCTTCAAGTTGTTGTTCTTGATGCGGGCCATCTCAGCGGCGTAACCGGCGTCGTTGACCTGCCCCGCCCAGAACGACACACCTTCGCCGCCCTGCCGGTACAGGATCGACGCCGCCCTGATCGCGTCGGTCCCGAAGATGGTCTGGAGTGCGGAGACCCGCTGCTCCTGGGTGAGACCCGCCATCTTCGTTTGGAGCTGCTCGGCGGCGTCCTCAAGCCCAACGAAGTTGCCGTGGGCGTCGAAGAACTCGAGGTTCAGCTCCCGCATCGCCGTCTTCGCCTCAGCCGATTTCGGGGTGAACGCCTGCAGCATGGTCTTCATCGACGTGCCAGCGTCGGAGCCCTGCAGGCCGGCCTGGGCGAACATCGAGAGGGTCCCGACGGTGTCTTCGAGGCCGATGCCGAACTGTGCTGACACGAGCCCGGTCTGTTGGAGCGACTGGGCCATGCCGTCGACGTCCGCGGCCGACTTGTTGGCGCCGGCGGCGAGGACGTCGGCGACGTGGGACATCTCGCCGCCGGACAGCGAGAACGTGTTCATCGCGAACGCGCCGACTTCCGCGGCGCGGGCCAGGTCCATGCCGCCGGCGGCGGCCAGGTTCAGGGATCCGGTGAGGGCCCCGCCGAGGATGTTCGCGGTGGACACCCCCGCTTTGCCGAGCTCGGCCTGGGCGGTCGCAGCCTCGGAAGCGGAGAACACGGTGGCCTGGCCGGCGTCGAGGGCGGCCTGGCGCAGCTGGCCCATCTGGACGACGTTCGCGCCGGTGGCCCCTTCGACTTCCGACATAGCGGACCCGAAGTTCGCGGCGGCGGCGGCCGCGATCCCGAACCCGGCGAGCATCCCGGCGCCGACGATGGTGGCGCCCGTCGCCATCGATTTGAGGCCCTTCTCGGTGGTCCCGGAGAAGTCCGTCACGTCCTTCCCGAACGCCTTCGTCTGGGCGGCGGCGAGACCAAGCCCAGCGGAGTACTGCGACACGTTCGCCCGGAGCGCGACCTCGATCACTTTCATCTGGGCGCCCATCGACATGGCGTCACCGTGCGGGCCGCAACCCCCTCGGGTCAGGATGCACGGCCGGGGTTGCTAGGTTCAGCGGCGCCAACGGTGAGGAAAGAAGGCGGAGATGCCAGACGATCGACTCCAGGCTTGCCCGTTCTGCATGACCGACGTGCACGAGATGGCCACGATCTGCAACGGCTGCGGGGCCACGAGACGCCGCCTCGGGTCGGCATGGATCACTCCCCGCTCCGCCCGACGCAACGACATGCTCGTCGCCATCCTGGCGTGGACGGGCATCGTCACGGTGCTGAGCTTCGCAGCGTCGGCCCTCCTAGCGATGCTCGCCACCTGACAGCACCTGTCGATCGAGGTGGGGCGGCGAGAGTGACGTGAGGTCCTCGGCTTGCGGACGCGCAACGGCCCCCGATCCGAGGACCGGGGGCCGGCGTGACGAAGGTGGACGGCGGGTGCCCGCCCCCGTCGGCGCGCTGGCTCCGATCCGAGGACCAGAGGCCAGGCGAGGGAGGCGGACGGGTGGGCGCCCGGTCCCTCAGCGCGGCGACGACGCTAGCTCAGGAACCGTCGTACCTATTGGACTCGAGGCCCTCGGCGCTCTGCTCAGCGAACCCCAGGCCACGAGACAGGCGAGACCACGACGAGGTCGGGAAGACTCGGTTCTCGGAGCTGCGGGCAGCCGCCGCCGATCCGGGCCTATCCTGGGCCTTGCGATCGACAGGCGGGAGGGATCGAATGACGACCACAATCGAACGGCCCGCCGTCCTCGGTCAGGGCGTGTACTCGTTCCCGCAGGCCCGAGAGATCCTTTCCCACCGTGCGCGACCGATCACCACGCGGCGCCTTCGGCACTGGATGAACTCGGGGCTGTCGCCAGCATCGCACCAAAGCAGCACCGGTGATCCGATCTTGAACTTTCACGACCTCGTGAGTCTTGAGATGGTGGGGCGCTTCACCGAATCAGGGATGTCGGTGCAGCGGGTGAGGGAGTTCGAGCGTGCGCTGCGTGACGAGTTCCCGGGGGTCGACCGGCCCTTCGCCTACGAGATCTTCTACACCGATGGTGCTGACGTGTGGGCGCAGCGGTTCGGTGAGGACGGCGCCGTCGTCATGGTCGAGCTCCTCGGCAAGAAAGCGAACGCCCGGGAGAAGCACGTCGTCTGGTCTGACGCCATCCGCACCTTTGCGAGCGAGATTCGCTTCGGAGCGAAGCATGAGGCCATCGCGTGGGAGCTGAGCCCGTGGGTCGAGATCGACCCCGGTGTGCAGTTCGGTGCGCCAACGGTGAGGGGGACACGGGTGACGGTTCGCACCGTGATCGCGAACCTCGAGGCGGGCACACCGGCGGAGGTGGCCGAGTGGTACGGCCTGTCGGTGGAACAGGTCGAAGGCGCGAGAGACTACGTCGCCGTCCACTGATCACCGGCGACGGTTCTGTCTCGACGCCAACTTGAGCTTCAAGGTGGCTGAGGCCCTCGCGCACGTGGGCCACCCCTTCATCCATGTCAAGGACGCCATCGCTGTCCCGACGGGCACGGTTGCCGGTCAGAGCCCGGCGTCCGACGAAGCGATATCGAAGTGGTGCGCGTCCACGGCGTACGTCTTGGTGACCTGCGATGAGGACTTCCGGGGTCGGTGGGAACGGACGGGCTTACTCGCTAGCCATGGAGTCGAGGTGATCGTGTTCAACCGTGAACTGGTCGGGTTACTCGAACAACATCGCCGGATCACGCTCCACATGCCTCGATGGAAGGCTGAGTTGGAGCGGCGGCCGTACGGCTACCGCGTGTGGGACCAGCACCCAGACGGCGGCCCCCATCTGAGAGCGGGCAAGAAGGGCAACCCGCGCTCCCGACGCTCGCCCACAATCGGTGATGCCCTTGCCCGCAAGGAGCGACTCGACAAAGCCCACTCGCCCCGACCGTAGGAGCACGCGAGAATAACGGGGTGTTCTCGTTGGTCAGCGGCGGCCCATCGAGTCGGGGTACCGGTTCCGCCGCGGCGAGGGCTCGACCTGGGGGAATACCGGCTGCCCCCGCCAGTTCGTCACCGGCCGCCCCACCGGTGTCTCGGGTGCCGGCTGGTCGTCCTCGGCCTCGAGGTCATCCCAGCGCATCGTGGCGGGCGGCCACGACCAGCTGCGCCGTCGCGCCCAACGGGCCATGCGTGCAGCGAGCGCCGACATCAGGACAACGCCGCCACACGCGCCTGAGCGGCGGCGACAGCGACAGGCTGCAGCTGGTCCATCACCTGCACTCGGGACATGCCCGGGTTCAGGTCGACGAGCACCTGGAACTCCGCGCTTCCCCGGTAGAGCACCGGCGTCGAGACGAACACCTCGGACCACTGGGCGCACCGCAGCGCCGCCGCCGCCTCCTGCGATGGTGTGAGTCCATGCCGGGGCGGCATCACCAGCCGGCCAGCCTCGAGGTGCTCGGTCGAGTCGCCGGGCGGGGCGAAGTCCGCCGGCGAATAGTCCGCCTGGATCTCGCCGAGCCGCACCCGGTCCGGGATCCGGCCGGGGTCGAGGAGGAGCGCCTCGAGGTGCTCGGTCCTGCGGGTGTCCATCGTCAGAGCCATGGGTTCCCCTCCTGGGGTTGAGAACGAAAGATTCCCGGTCAGTCGGCGGCTGTGAGCTCGCGCAGTCGGCGGGCCGGATACTCGAGCGACCGGTCGGCCTGCTCGGCGCGGGCATGGGCGGCGGCCAGGAGGCGGGCCTTCGCCACGTCCCTGGCCTCGTCCATCGAGATCACCCGGTCACGGCCCGCCGCCACCCGCTGGGCCGGGTCGAGCTGTGGGCTCTCGGCGTAGACCCGCTCGGCGAGCAGGCCCAGCCCGGGCGGGTCGGCGGCGGTTGTCGTGAGCGCAAGCACGACCGCCCGGGCGCTGGCCTTGGTCTGCTCGGCCAACCTCTGCCGGTGGTCCAGCACGGCGCGGGCGTGCTCGATCTCGTGATGACGAGAGATCGGGCCGGCGATCGACCGGAGCAGCCTCGCGTCGCCCTCATCGGCCGAGTGGGTCACCGCCATCGTCACGATCCGCCTGGCGTCCTCGAGGGGAACCGCTGCGGGGTCGGCCGGTAGCCGTTCGATCCACGCGAGGTCACTCGCCCCGAGCCTCGGCTGCTCGACACCGGCCCTGCGGTTCGCCTCGAACATGGCGAGACCCGACTGGGATGCGGAGAACACCGGGTTTGCCGGGGCACTGAACGTGCCCGGCCCGGTCGGCCGCGGCTGAGCCCTCGCTATCAGCTGCCGGGCCAGGCCGCCCTCGGCCGACCCTGACGGCGTCGAGTGTTCGAGGCCCATGATCGTCCCGCGCCCGAACCCGTCGGCCGGGTCCGCGACGATCGCCGCGACGATCTGGTCGGAGGTGGCGGGCGCGCGGTGAGCCGCCGGGCCGAGCGACTGCACGCCGGTGTTGCCCTCGGCGGAACGAAGCACGTTGACGGGTGCGCCCCGCATGGTCGGATCGGTCATCAGGACACCTTCCGTTGCGCCGCGACCCGGGAGGCCACGAGCTCGTCGATCTCGGAGCGTGCGACCCGCACCGCGCCGCCGAGCCGAACCCTCGAGAGGGTCCCGTCGCTCAGGAGCCGGTCGACCTGACGGGTCGAGACGCTGAGCAACCGGCCGGCGGCAGCGGTCGTGAGGAGCACCGGGGCATCATCCGCACCGGGCCCGCCGTCCGCCACCCCCACCGGCCATGTTGGCGCCGCCTGGCGGCGACTGGCGACGATCGCAGCCTCAGCGACCGTCACGAGCTCCGCTGGGACCACCTCGCCGCGGTCGGCCGCTCGCCGCTCGTAGAGCATCAGGGCGCGGGCCAGGTGAGCAGCGACATCAGGCGACACCGCCAAGATCAGCACGACTCACCTTCCGGGATGGATCCGTTCTCCACCGCCACCGCATCGAGGAGCTCGGCGAGACGGGCCCGCGTCTCGCTCACGAGCTGGGCCGTGTCCCACCCCTCAGCGCCGGCGCGCCCCACCAGGGCGTCGACCTCGCACCGCGGCAGCACCGCCATGACCTTCACCGAGGCTGTCACCAGGCGGCGGTACACCTCGATCGTCACCCCCGGGACCCGACGGTGCGGGGCGAACGTCTCGGCAACCGTGCGGGCCGCACGAAGCGTGTCGACATCGACCGTCGTGCGGGCCGCAACCGAAGTGCGGAGCCGGGCCGCGGCGAGAGCCTGCTCGGCCTGGCCGGTCACGAACCTCGCCCACCCCTCGGCCAGCCAGTCCCCCACCGGCCAGAACGCCGCCCCATCCGCTTCGAGCTCGGCGAGAGCGGCATCGCCTGCGGCCAGCCACACGTCGAACAGGTCCGCCGTCACGCCGCCGCCTTCCGCTCACTGATCGCCTCGACATCGTCTTTCATTCCCCAGATACAACCCACGCAGCGGCACCCCCGGTTGTACGTGACCCGCAACCCGTGGGTGGCGCCGGGCCCGGTGCGGTTCACCACCGGGACCGCCTCGCCCTCGAGATGCTGGATGTGCCCCTCAAGCGCACCCCGCCACCGCTCAGGGTCGGCGTCGCGAGCGACGAACGCACGGCGCAGATGGCGGCGCTCATCCTCACCGGCGCCACCCCAGATCCCGAACTCCTCGAGACGGTCGAGCGCCCCCTCGAGGCACGGGATCAGCACAGCGCAGCCACGACAGACCGCCTTGGCCTCGACGCCGTGGTTCGACCTGCCGGCCCGACGGCGCGGGAAGAACACCGCCGTGTCAACCGACCGGCACGCCGCACGGGCGTTCACCTCGGCGTTGAGCTCGGCCGCCTTGCGCATCATCTCGACCTCCCTCGCTTGGAAGACCACCCCGGGCCTCGGCGCCGGCCACGAGTGACCCCGCGGCGGGCCGCGCCGCCACGGCGGGTCGTCGACCGACCAGGTCACCATCGGCTCGTCCGGGTCGAGCACGAACGGTGGAGCGTCGGTCCGCTCCGGCGGCGGCGACAGCTCCGAGAACAGGAACGTCTCGCCGATCACAGGAACCGACCTCCGACGCTCCGCACCGCAGACCGGAACGCAGCGATGCCCGCCTCGTCGATGCCGGCCGCAATCATCCGGTCGACCAAGCCGACCGCGGCAGCCTGGAACCCGACCGATGCCCGCCATCGGCCTTCCTCGCGAGGCCGGCCCTGCTCGATCGACAGTTCCTCGGACAGCCGTGGCGTCTGGTCGGCGCCGACGATCAACCGCGACAGGTCGACCACGATGCCCTTGATCTCGGCCACCTTCGGCAGCGACGCCGCTTCACCATCGAGGCCGCCACCCGCGTCGTCATGGGCGGCGGCGATGAGCGCCGAGCACGAGGGGCCCATGGCGACGACGACTGTCGAGGCGACGCCTTGCAGGTCGTCAGGCATCGGCGGGCCCCGTCCCGTCGAGGATCGCCCGCACCTGGTCGAGGGCTGCGAACGCCAGTCGGTGGGTGGCGGCCGCTGTGTCGGCAGGCAAGCCGGCGGGGCGAACCTCGCTCACCACCTCGGCGAGCCCTTCACACATCGCGTCGATGAGGCGACCGGTGAGCGCCGCCGCTTCATCAGAGGTCCGGCCCACCAGGGCGGCGGTGATCTCGGCGGAGATCTGGTCGCCGTCTGTCTGTTCGTTGTCGGTCATGCTTCTGCTCTCCTTCTGATGGCTGCGAGATCAGGGGGCGCCGTCGCGGTCGTCTCGACGATCGGGGCTCTGCCGTCGGCGGACTCGAGGGCACGGCGCATCAAGCCCGGCCAGCCCGCCTCGTGAGCTGACATGACCCGCCCTCGGTCGGCGCCGTCCCCGATCTGGTCGAGGACCATCGCCAGGGAGCCGGCAGCGAACGAACGGCACACGCCCGCCACCATCTGGGCCTGGGCCTCGGCGAGCTCGATGCGGCGTTCGTCGAC
Organism: Acidimicrobiales bacterium; assembly: GCA_038235385.1. Classification (GTDB taxonomy): domain Bacteria; phylum Actinomycetota; class Acidimicrobiia; order Acidimicrobiales; family Acidimicrobilacustridaceae; genus JBBSTY01. The sequence continues at coordinate 25,249 of JBBSTY010000012.1, forward strand.
GCCGGCGTCTCGGCACGCCTTCGCCCACTTCACGAGCCGCTCGCGCTCGGCGTCGTACATGGCCACCCACACGTGCGGGGTGGCCTCGTTCGGCTTCTGCGTCGACCCGGTGCGGATGGCGAGGGTGGAGCCGAGGCCGAGCTCGACGTCGCGGGCGGATCCCGGGTCGTCGTCGAGGTCTTCGGGGAACGGGTCATCGACCCAGCCGACCTCGAGCCGTTCGACGAGACCGCGGTACAGGGCGACGTTCGCTGCGGCCTCTTGGACCATGGCGAGCATCGCGTCGGCCGGTTCGACCGGGAGGCTACGGCCGAGCCGGCGCTCTTCCTCGAGCTCGACCATCGCCTGGCCGAGAGCGAGCCGACGGTTCGCGGCCCTCTTCGTCTGCGGTGCCTTACCGCCGTGCGTCGTACAGCAGTCGCCACCGGGGATCGCCCGCCGGCGGCAGCGGCGGCCTGTCGACTTCGAGGTCTTCGTGCACCGGTAGCGGGCGTCGAACCTGAGCGGCGTCTCGGTGCCGTCGTCCGGCATCATCGCCGGCCACCTGGAGCGCAGTACCCCTCGTTATCGGGCGTGTGGATCGATCGCTCTGAAGCGTCGCCGGCGAGCCCCGTCACCGTCTTGGGGGCGGTCGGCTCCGGCGCTGGGATCAATGGCGGAACGGGAGCAAGATCCGGCTCGGTCGGACCGTCCGACTCAGGCCCAGGTGCGTCATTTGACCCACCTGCGAGCGCCCTGTGGACCGTGTCCTTGCTGTCTCCCGGAGCAGCTGTTCGATTCTGAACACCTGCGAGTTCGGCGTGGATGATTCCCACGCTGTCGCCAGATGGGGCAACCCATGAGGTCGCGGTCCCGGAACGCAACCCGACGGGTCCCGCTGCCGAGGGAAGGAGGGGTGGGGTTGTGTTCATGTGGTGGCCTCCTGGGCTGCCCATGCTTCGAGGTCGTGGTCGGTGGGCCAGTCGGGTGGGTAGTCGTCGGGTGGTGTCGCTGGTGACGCTGGTGACGCTGTTTCCCTAATTGTCTTTTTCTGGGGGTTTTGGCCTTGTTGCGAACAAGAAGGGGATTTAGCGTCACTAGCGTCACCGGGGCGGGTTTTGGGGTGGTGGTTGGGTCGTTCGGTGACGCTGGCAGCGTCACCGGGTGCTGGGTCAGCGTCACCGAGGGGGCGCTGGTCGGGGTGGCTCGGCTGGTCCGGTTGTTGGGCTTCGTCGGTGACGGAGATCCATCGGCCTTCTCGTCCGCTGCGGCCGCTGTCGATGGTGACGCCGACGGATCGGAGCGCTGGGGTGATGCGCTTGAGTTGGCCGGAGAGGCGGGTTCCGTCTGCGGGCCAGCTTCGGTCTTCGTGGCTGATGCCTTTGGGGGTGATGAGTTTGTGGAGGAGGGCGGCGGGGCCTCGCCAGTGGCCTTCGTCGACGGCGAATTTGCGGACGGCGGCGGCGAGGCGGTCGCCTTCGACGAGTTCGACTTCGAGGGCTTTGCCGGTGGCGAGGTAGGTGGCGAGGCCGTTGGTCCCGAGGAGGTGGTCGACGGTGGCGAGGATGCGGCCGTAGTCGGCCATGCGGGGTAGGCGTGCGGGTTGCACGTTGGGGAGTTCGGCGAGGACTTGGGCGACGGTGTCGTAGAGGCCGGCGATGATTCGGGGTTGGGCTTCGGTGAACGCTGCGGCGATGGCGGAGTCTTCGCGGCGGCGGTCGTCGGGGATGCGTTCGAGCTCGACGGCGACCACTCTGTCGAGGAGGTCGCCTCGGAGGCTGCCGGCGTCGATCGAGGTCATCATGAGGGCGCGGCGGAGTTGGACGACGACGAGCTCGGTGTCGGTGTAGAGCTGGCGGCGGGCGAACCCGTCGCCGGTGACGGCCCGGCAGAGGGCGTCGGAGAACCATTCGCGGATCATCGAGAGGTTGTCGAGCGGGATGACGCGGGATCCGTTGGCGGCCACAGCCCATTCCTGGGCGTCTTCGGGGGCGTCGCGCAGGGGGGCGGCGGAGGGGTCGATGACGGCGCCGACGTGGCGGACTGTGGTGCTCTTCGCGGTGCCTTGGATGCCGGTGGCGAGCAGGATCGGGCATGGCCGGTCTGGGAGGAGCGCTGCGACCATCCAGGCGACGAGTTGCGGCCACGCCTGGTCGGAGACGTTGATGTGGTCGCGGAGTTCGTCGAGGGTTCCGCCTTGTTGGGGGACGGGGAGGGGCGCGGTGAGTTGGGAGCGGCGGAACAGGACGGGGCTGGTGTCGACGACGCGCCAGGACCCGGGGATGATCTCGACGGCGCGGCCGGTGGGGTCGCCGAGGTCGATGACGATGCCGTCTCTGTGGCGTGCGACGCGCACTTCGACGTCGACGGCGTCGTAGTCCTGGGCCATGCCTTCGATGACGAGAAGGGCGTCGGAGAGAGCGCCGGCGTTCGCTACCCGTGCGTGCCGGTCGAGGAACGCCCGGGCGAGCTGGGCCCGGAGTCCGCGGGAGCTACCTTTGAGGACGAGGGCGATGTTCGGGCCGCACTTCTCAACGGCGAACGCTTCGCCGGTGGTGGATCGGCCGATGTCGTAGAGCTGGAGTGCGAGCTCGATGGCGAGCTGGGCGACTGTCTTCTTGTCGTCGCTCACGCTGCGGCCCTTGTGGCGGCGACCTGCCGGGCCCTGCTCGCGAAGAGTGATGACAGGACCAGGGTTAGGGATCCGGTGTGGGCGGTGAGGGTGTCGACGTCGACGCCGAGCTGCTCGAGCTCGATGAGGTGGGTGCGGATGTGCTCGCGGGCGGCGGCCGCTGCTCGGATGCGGCGGGCGAACCAGCCGGTGGTGTCGGTGAGTGTTGAGCGTCCGGTGACGGCCCGTGTGACTTGGGTGTCGTAGGCCTGGACGATGTCGGCGACGGCGCGGATCCGTTCAAGTTCGGTGAGGCCGGGTTCGAGGTCGCCGGCGGCGACGGTGATGCGGCCGAGTAGCCGGTCATGGAAGTCGTCGATGCTGATGTGGTGGTCGACGAGAGCGAGGCGGGCGCCGTGGTCGGTGGCGACGGCACACCCGGCGACGGTGAGCTCGGCGGCGGGGTCGGTGGGGATGAGGCGGCGGTCGTCGTACCACCGCCAGAAGGGGCGAAACCGGTCGAGGTCGGTCACCGTGTGCGGTCCGACATGTTGGCCGCTCGCCGGGCTCGCATTTGGGCGCTGTCGAGCATCTTGATCAGCTCGTCGTCGGTGTACCCGTCGGGTGCATCGTGTTCGAGTTGGCGTCGCACGAGGGCGGTGATGGCGTTCTCGAGGATGGCGGCGACGGTGCGGAGCTCGGCGCTGATGTGGCCGGCGACGGCCTCGTCGGACTCGATTCGTTCGGTCATGGTCTTGAGGGTCCGTTTGAGCTCGAGGACGAGGCGGGCCCCGGCTACTGGGCCTCCTGCATCCGTCGCGAGTGGTGGTGCCCCGTGGTGTTCTGACATCTGATTCATCCTTTGCCGGGTGGTCGTGTTGCAGAGGCCGAGGGAGGGCGCCCTCGGCCTCTGTCGCGTCCGGCCGCCCCTGGGGCGAAGAGGGCCGGACACGATCTGGTGGTCAGGCGGCGCGGTGAGTGGCGGCCTGACGTGTCGTTGGGGTGGGCGGGTCGATGAGGGCAGCGACGCGCGCCAGGGCTGCGGGATCCTGGACGTGCTCGGGGAGGCCTTGCTCTACGCGGGTAGCTCGGGCGATGCGCTCAGCGGGTGTCATGCGGCGGTGAGTTCGTCGACGTAGGCGCGGATCGCTGCGGCGGGGACCATGCGCCGGCGGCCGACGCGGACGGCGGCCAGGTGGCCGTCGCCGATCAGCCGGTAGACGGTGCGGAGGGAGACGCCGCCGATGAGGGCGGCGGTCTCGTCGAGGGGATACATGAGCCGGGCCGGGATGGGCTCGAGGTGTTCGGGAGCGGTGTCGCTCCGTTCCGTTGCTGCCATGCGGTCATGGGACTGCACACGCCCTGACCTGCCCCGGATGCACTTACGTTGTCACGGTTTCTGTTACGGTTGTGAGCCGTGACCAGCCGGGTGTGCAACTGCGGGGAGTCGCTCGAGGACCGTCGCCCGCAGGCGGTCTCGTGCTCGGCGGCGTGCAGAGTGAGGCGGCACCGCCAACTTCAGGCCGCCTACGATGCCCGCGCCCTCAGGCAGCGATGTGCCGTCTGCCTCGACCCGCTCGACGGTCGGCGCCGTCAGACGGTGACGTGCTCCGATCGGTGCCGGACTGCCCGCCGGCGCGAACTCATGGCCGAGGACCTGGACCGCGGGCTCGTCGACGTCGAGCTCGAGCTCTGGAAGGCGGCACGGAGCGCCGCCGGGCCGTGCGTGCCTCGCCCCGACACCTCGATGCAGTTTTTCATGGATCTGATCTCGTCGTCGGGGGCCGAGACAGGCGGCTGACCCGTCGGGCGTCCCTCGCCGCCTCGATGTCACACCCGCCAGATGGGTTGGAGCCGCTCAGGGCGGAACGACCCGCCGCCGCCGGTCCGGCTCGCCGCCTGACGCTCCCGGCGCTTCGCCAGCGCCTCGTCGCCAGCGGAGCGCGCCTCGTCGGCCTCGGCCTGCAACGCTTCGGCGAGTTTCGCCCGGTACCACTCCGACCCGTTGCCGTGGACCACGACGTGGTCGAGGACTGTCTCGAGCGTCGCCCGCCGCCTCCCGGTGTCCCACGACTCCCACACGCCGTCGAGGCCACCCGTGGCAGCGAGGACGGCCTCGAGGGGTGCTGAGCGCTTCACCGCCGCGAGCTCGCGCCCGATGATGTCGCGGCGCTCGTCGAGCGCTTTGCTTCCCGCCTTCCACGCGCTGCGGGACAGGTCGCGGTCGGCCCACATCTCGGCCAGTTCGCGCTCCTGGCGCTCGAGGTCGACGAGCTCGGCGAGCAGCTCGGCGTCGCTCGCCGCCGACGACTCGGCGTTGCGGCGCGCACGGATGGTCGCGGCGAGGTCGGGCGACTTGAGGGCGTCACGGACCATGCCGGCGATGGCGGTCTCGGCCGGGTCCTTCTGGATCGTCGTGCCGTTGCAGCCGCCACCGGTCTTCGGGGGGCACGAGTACTTGCGGGCGCCGGCGGAACCGGTGACGCGCATGGTGGCCCCGCACTTGCCGCACCGCATGAGCCCGGACAGGAGGAACGACCCGCGGCGCGGCGTCGGTCGGGCGCGCTGGCCTGGGGCCAGGACGGTGCGGAGCCGCATGCCGGTCGCCTCATCGAGGATGGCCGGCCAAGTGCCGTCGGCGGTGATCTCCCCGTGGTGCTCGCGCTTGGCGAACAGGCGCGCCGAGGTCATCACGACGCTGAGCGATCGGCGTGTCCACTCGCCGCCCCTCGGCGCGGGGATGCCGCGCTGGTTGAGGTCGGCGGCGATCGACCCGACCGGTTCGCCGGCGAGGATCCGGCCGGCCGCTTCGGTGACGACGGCGGCCTCGGCCTGGTCGATGGCGTCCCACCCGGGAGCGAGGCCGTACACCTTGCGGGTGCGGGCCTTGTGGACGCCGGTCTCGGCGAGGTGGCGTTCCATCGACAGGAGGCGGGTGCTGGTGTTGTTGCTCTCCTGCTCGGCGATCCCGACGAGCACGTAGACGAACGCGAGGCCCATCGGGCTGGTGGTGTCGATCGGGTCGGACTTCGACACGAGGGCGATGTCGTGGTCGGTCGCTACCTTCCAGAACCGGGAGAACTCGGTGATGCGGCGCACGAGACGGTCGAGCTTCCAGATCAGGACTCCGTCGACGGCGCCGCTCTCCATCGCCTCGAGCATCGACTCGTAGGCGGGGCGCCGGGTCGCTGTCCGGTAGGCGGAGAGGTCGACGTCGGTGAACACGTCCACGATCTCGATGCCGCGCTCGCTGGCGAGGGCCCGGCACTCCTTCTCCTGACGGGCGGGAGACGTGGATTCGCCGGTGGGGTCTTTCGAGATGCGCGTGTAGAGCGCGTAGCGCGGCGGGGTGTTGTCCATCCTCCGACGGTACCCGACATAGAACATCTTGACGGATACACGACCGGCGTGGCCTTCAAGACGCTCGACCAGCTCGTCGAGCGCGAGATGCTGTCGCCCGATGCCGCCTCGTTCCTGCGTGCCTGCGTGCGCGCCAACCTGTCGATCATCTTCGCCGGGGCTCCCGGCTCGGGGAAGACCACCTTGCTGTCGTGCTGCGCCGCCGAGCTCGATCCCTCGTTGCGCGTCGTCATCGCCGAGGAGGTGTTCGAAGCCGATGTCCCGATCGCCAACCTCGCCAGCATGCAGACCCGGGCCGGCCGCGCCGACCGTCCCGCGATCGACCTCCGCCGGCTGGTGTCGGGGTTCCTCCGCATGGCACCCGACGTGGCGATCGTCGGCGAGGTGCGGGATCGAGAGGCCCTGCCGCTGCTGCTCACCCTGTCATCAGGGGTCAAGGGGTTCACCACCATCCACGCCGGTTCGGCCCGCCAGGCCCTGACCCGGCTGCGCTTCATCTGCCAACTCTCCGACTCGTCCACGCAGCTCCCCATCTCCGCGCTCAACACCCTGGTGAGCGAGGCGGTCGACATCGTCGTCGCCTGCACCCGCGGCGCCGACGGTCCACGGGTCAGCGAGATCGCCGCCGTCGAGGATCAGGCCGGTGGTCCCGATGCGACCCAGTTCACGGTCACCGAGCTGTTCGACCGTCGCGGCGACAACCCGTCGCTCTCGTGGACCGGCACCATCCCGGTGCGCTGCGCGCGAGCCTTCGACGAGGCGGGCATCGACGTGCACGACGTGCTCCAGCCACCGGCCGGCTCCTGGAACCGGTTCTGATGCCCGTCGCGCTCTCGGTCGTCGCAGCACTCGGCGTCTTCTACCTGTACACGGCCATCGCCCTGGACTGGACCGGGCTCGGCTTCGGGCCCGCGGTCGGATCGTCGCTGGCAACGCGCCGACGCGGGCGTGACTGGCTCGCCCAGGCCGGCCTCGAGGGGATCGACGGCCGAGAGTTCGGCGGCGTGGTCGTCACGCTCTGGGTGGTCGGGTGCCTGATCGGCTACGTCCTCTTCGCCGGGGTGCTGCCCGCCGTGATGGTGGGCGCCTTCAGCGCCTGTGCGCCGATCGCCGCGTACCGGCGCCGACGACGGACCCGACGGCGAGCCGCCCAGGATGCCTGGCCGCGCATGATCGAGGAGATCCGTCTGCTCACCGGCTCGGTCGGGCGGTCCATCCCGCACGCGCTCTTCGAGGTGGGCCTGCACGGCCCCGACGAGCTTCGTTCCGCCTTCGCCGCCGCGCACCGCGAGTGGCTCCTGTCCACCGACTTCGGGCGCACGGTCGATGTGTTGAAGACGCTCCTCGCCGACCCCACGGCCGATGCGACGCTCGAGACGCTGCTCATCGCGCACGAGCTCGGTGGCACCGACCTGACGCGACGCCTGGAGGCGTTGGCCGAGGATCGTCGCCGCGACACCCACGACCGCAAGGACGCCCAGGCGAAGCAGGCGGGAGCGCGGTTCGCACGCCGATTCGTGCTCATCGTTCCCCTCGGCATGGCGCTGGTCGGGATGTCGGTCGGAACGGGACGCGACGCGTATCAGAGCGGGTTCGGACAGATCACCGTCATCGTCGCCCTGAGCCTCGTGCTCGTGTGCTGGCTGTGGGCCGGCCACGTCATGCGCCTCCCCGACGAGGAACGGGTGTTCCACCAGTGATGGTTCCGTGATGCGGCTGGTCGTCCTGAGCGCCTTGGTCCTGTGGGCGGGCACCACGCTCCTCCTGGCCGAGCTGCGCTGGTTCCGGCGACCCTCGCTCATCGATCGCCTGCGGCCGTACTCACCCGGAGGGCTCCGCGCATCCGGACATGGGGGTGCCCTCTCGGTCACCTCCTTCCGCGACGTCATCGCTCCGCTGGCACAGTCCATGGGCAGCCGGTTGGCCGGGCTGTTCGGGGTCCGCGACGGCCTCGAGTCCCGGCTCGAGCGGTGCCACTCCCCCCTCACCGTGGCGGCGTTCCGCACCCGCCAACTCGGGTGGACCGTCGCCACCTTCGGCGTGGGCTCGCTCGTGGGACTCACGCTCGGCCTTGCTCCCCCGATCGCGCTCCTGATCATCTTCGGTTCCCCCCTGCTCGCGTTCCTGATGCTCGAGCAGCAAGCGGTCAGGGAGGCGGCGACCTGGCAACGCCGCGTCTTCCTCGAGCTGCCCATCATCACCGAGCAACTCGGCATGCTGCTCTCCGCCGGCTACTCGCTCGGAGCCGCCATCAACCGCCTCGCCCGGCGCAGCCATGGCGCGTGCGCGCTCGATCTCGCGCTGGTGACCGGGCGGATCCGCCAGGGGCTCAGCGAGATCGCCGCCCTGCGCGAGTGGGCCGATCGGGTGCAGGTCGATGCCGTCGATCGTCTGGTCGGGGTGCTGGCGCTCAACGCCGAATCAGGCGACCTCGGGACCCTCATCAGCGAGGAGGCCCGCAGCATCCGCGGCGAAGCCCACCGGGAGCTGCTCGAGACCATCGAGCGCCGGAGCCAACAGGTGTGGATACCGGTCACGGTGGCCACGCTCGTCCCTGGCGTCTTGGTCATGGCCGTTCCGTTCGTCGAGGCCATGCGCCTCTTCACCGACGCCTGACCCGCCCACCCCCTCCGTCCGTCCGTCCGTCCGTCCGTCCGTCCCACGAAAGGGTCCCCACATGACCACCTCAACCGCTTGGCTCCTCGCCGCCTGGCACGGCCGACGCAACCGGCCGCGCCCCGAACCGACACCTCGACGAGGGCGTGACGATCGCGGCGAGGGAGTCATCTCGGTGGCGATCGCCGTGCTCATCATGGCGTTCCTGGGCGCGGCGATGTGGGTGGGCTTCCAGAGCATGTGGCAGACCACCAGTGAGAAGACCAACGAACAGGTCACCCGGATCGGCAGCGACGGGCCCTGATCGTGCCGGGTCCCACGAGGATGCACCGCACGAACGGCGCTGAGCCGGGCGACACCGAGCGAGGGGGCACGACACGGTCCCGCGTCGAACGCGACACGGGTGCCGGCCTCATCGGCACGTCGGTCACCGTCATGGTCTTCCTCGTGTTCCTGCTCTTCACCGTGCAGATCCTCATCGGGCTCTACGGGCGCAGCGTCGTCACCAGCACCGCCTACGACGGCGCCCGTTCCGTCGCCGGATCCCGGGTGGCGCACGACGACCCGGCAGCGGAGGAGGCCGCCCGGACCGCGGCGGTCGAGCGCATGCGCCGTCAGCTCGGCGACGTGGGCGAGCGGGCCATGTTCGACTGGAGCGGCTCGGACGCCGACACCGTCGTGCTCCGGGTGCAGGCCGACAACCCGCGGTTCTCCCTTCCCGGGTTCTCCGGTCCACTGGCGACCGATCACATCGACCGCACCGTGCACGCTCGAATCGAGCGGCTGCGATGAGCCCGACCGTCCCGCCCGACCCACGACCGCACCTCACGACCGGGGCGACGGCGGCGGCCAGGGTCGAGCGGTCGCGCTCGTCGGGGCGGGTCCACCGACCCCGCATCGACTGGGCCGACGACGCAGGCCAGATGGGCGGCATCGAGACCATTCCGTTCGGCGTGCTCGTCTTCGTGATCGGAACGCTGCTCGTCGCGCAGGCATGGGCGGTGGTCGACGCCCGCTTCGCGGCCGACGCCGCCGCACGCGAGGGCGTCCGGACCTTCGTCGAGGCCCCGGACGAAACCACGGCGATCAGCCGCAGCCACGAGGCTGCGGCCGACGCCGTCGCCGGTCACGGTCGGGACCCGTCGAAGCTCGTGATCGACGAGCCGTCCTACGACGGAGGTTCGTTCGCCCGGTGCGCGCCCGTCACCTTCACCGTCCACTACCAGGTGGCAACCTTGACCCTTCCGTGGATCGGGGGACGAGGCGACGGGTACGTCGTCACCGCCCGGCACTCCGAGATCATCGATCCCTACCGTTCCGGCCCGGCGGTCACCGGAGACGGATGCTGATGACGACCGAATCGCGGTGGCCGAACCGAGCGCCGGCCGACCGACGAGCGGACCGCCGACGACGCCGACCGACGACGCCTCGATGCACCTGCGACCGTGGCAGCTCGTTGTTCCTCTTCCCGGCGGCGGTGCTCATCGTGCTCGTCCTCGGGGCGATCGCCGTCGATCTGTCGGCGGTCCACCTCGCGAAGCGTCAGGTCCTCGATCTCGCGGCGAGCGCCGCCAACGACGCCGTCACCGCGGGCCTCGACCAGCCGACGTTCCGAGCCACCGGGGACTACGTGGTGGATCCGACGCTGGCCGCCGATGCCGTGGAACGGACCGTCGCCGCCAACGATCCCGACGGCCGAACCTCGGTCGTGCGCGTGACCGTCGGACCCACCCCGGACCAGGTCACCGTCGAGCTCAGGACCACCGCCCGTCCGGTCTTCGCGCCGGCGCTTCCCGGCCGTCTCGCGCCGGTGGTCGTCACCGGCGAGGCCACCGCCACCGCAGCCAGGCGGTGATCCTGGCGCTGGGGACGGAGCTGGTCGGAGCTCACGCCGCCGAACGTCGTCCGGGCCGACGGTTCCACGGTCGCCGAAGGCGACGACGAGCGACCCAGCCGTCGCGACGGCGAGGGCACCGACGCACCCGTCGGGCGCGCGGATGGTCATCGTGCCGCCGCGTCGGGTCACTGCCTGAAGTGGCCCCTGGTATATTCGCCGGACCGCCTCGGCGGGATCCGCGAGCTGAGAGGGAGAGGGCCATGGGAATTCTCAAGAATGAGGTCAGTCGCCAGTTCATCGCGGTACCCGACGACAAGAAGCAGCAGATCGTCTTCAAGTGGCCCGACATCAACATCCGCAAGGGTGCGCGCGCCATCGTCGAGCCCGACCAGGTCGCCGTCTTCATCAACAAGGGTGAGGTCATCGGCACCCTCGGTCCGGGGCAGCACAAGCTCGACGCCGACGAGATCATGTTCCTCGGCATCGTCGTCGACTGGGCCACCGACGGCAACGCGTACCGGGCGGAGACGTTCTTCGTCGGCACGCGCGAGTACACCGGCCAGACCTTCGGCGGGCGCATCGACAACGTGCAGGACCCCCAGACCGGGATGATCATCACCCTGCGGGTGTTCGGCGACTACTCGATGCAGGTCGTCGACCCCTCGAAGCTGATCCTCAACCTCGTCGGCACCGTGAACGTCGAGAACAACGACGACATCACCTCGTGGATGTCGAACCAGCTCCTGAAGGTCATGCGCACCGAGGTCACCCGCCAGATCGTGCGCAACGGTTGGCCCATCCTCGGGCTCGCGGCGTTCACCCCCGAGATCGAGAAGGCCGTCACCGAGGCCGCCAACACCGAACTGGCTGGCTACGGCATCGCCATCGCCCGCATGGGCAACTTCGACGTCAACCTCGACGAGCAGGACGAGGAGAAGCTCAAGGGCCTGGCCAGCGACACCGCCTACAGCCGCCTGGCCGGCAGCTACGGCCAGTTCGCCCAGGCCGAAGCGCTGCGCGGTGCCGGGGAGGGCATGTCCAAGGGTGGAGGCGGCACCCAGGCAGCGTTCATGGGCATGGGCATGGGCATCGGCGGCGGTATGGGCAACCAGCAGATGGCCCCCGGCCCCACCCCGCCGTCCGGACCCGGGTTCGTCGGTGGCGGCGGCGGCTACGCCGCTCCTGCCCAGGCGGCAGCGGCGGGCAGCGTGGCGTGCGCCACCTGTGGCACGGCCAACGCACCCGGCTCCAAGTTCTGCGCCAACTGCGGATCGGCCATGGCGCCGGCGGTTGCGTTCTGCTCGAACTGCGGAGGCCAGATGGACGCCAACGCGAAGTTCTGCGCGTCCTGCGGCACGCCCAACGGCGCGGCCGCACCCGCACCTGCAGCCGCACCTCAGGCCGCACCTCAGGCCCCACCGGCTGCGGCCGACCCGAACGCCGCACCTCCGCAGGCGTCTCCGCCCGCCGCACCCCCCGCCGACACGTCCGGACCGCAGCCTCCGCCCCAAGCACCCACCGACGGCGGACCCGCCGCGCCGGAGGCCTAGCCCCGATGACCACCGCGTTCACTGGCCTCGAGGCCAGCTCCTACGGCATCGCGCACCATCTCACCGATCTGTTCTGGCGCGCCGGTGGCGGCAGCGGCGGAGGCCGCTCGAGCGGCGGCGGCGGTTCCAGCGGCGGAGGCGGTGGCTTCAGCGGCGGTGGCTTCAGCAGCGGTGGCAGCAGCGGATCCGGTACCGCCGCCGGAGCCCTGGGATCGCTCATCTTCGGGGGCGTCTGCCTGTTCATCGTGGTCATCTTCGTGATGATGATCGCCAAGAAGGCCAAGGGGAGCGGCTCGAGCATGGCCGGACTCCTCCCGGCGGCCATGGGTGCCCTCGGATCCGTCGGCGCGGCCGGCGGTTCAGCATCGGGCCAGTCGCTGGGCAACAACCCGAACGCCGGTTTGATCACCTCGCGGGCCGACATCGACGCAGGGATCGAACTGATCACCGCCCGAGACACCGGTTTCAACGAGGCCGATTTCCTCTCGGACTGCAACCGGGCGTTCTTCACCATCCAGCAGGCCTGGACCGAGCGACGGCCCGACATCAGCCGCCAGGTCATGCACGACGGCATCTGGCAGCAGCACAAGTTCCAGATCGACCAGTACCTCTCGATGAACAAGCAGAACGTGCTCGAGAACCTGGCGATCCAGAACACCCGCACGGTGTCGGTCACGACCGACGATGCGTTCGACACGATCGTGGTGCGCTTCTTCGCCAGCTGCGCCGACTACGACATCGACCTGTCGAGCGACAAGCACAAGGTGATCAAGGGCGACAAGTCCGTCGCCGACTGGTCCGAGGACTGGGTCTTCCAGCGTTCCTCGAAGGCCACCACCAAGCCCAACGGTGGCACCATGGCCAAGAAGTGCCCCAACTGCGGCGCTCCCCTCGACCTCGACCTCGCGGGCATCTGCAAGTACTGCAAGGCGCCGGTGATGTCCGGTGAGTTCGACTGGGTGCTCACCCGCATCGAGCAGCTCCCCAGCTACGAGATGGCCCAAGCGACCCTGCCCACCTGACGGGGCCCACATCGGCCGCTCGCCGGTCGACGACACGAACGGCTCGCCCTCGCGGTGCTCCCCCACTCGTTGCCGCCGCGCCTGAGCGGATCGCCGTCGCGGGGCCGGTGTTGGGCCCCTCGCGCCCTTCGCTCCGCTCGCCGGCACCGCGAGGCGCCGGTCGGCGAACTCGTTGCACGGCCGATGTCATGAACGCCCGACCGTGACCGTACGATCCCCCACCGGAAGGGAGTCGCGTGGCCACCGATCATCAGGACGACGAACGGACCGACGAGCCGCCTGGCTCGTCGATGACGGTCGAGGACTTCGAGGACGCCGACCTCGAGGGTGACCGCCCGTTCAGGGCCGGGACCGCCTGGGCGGCGCTCACCTACTCCGGGTTCCGTCGCGTGTTCGCCGGTTCGATCGCATCGAACGTCGGAACCTGGATGCAGAACGTCGTCCTGCTCGCCTACGCGACGAGCATCGGCGGTGCCGGCTTCGCGGGCTTGATCGGCCTCGCTCAGCTCGGACCGCTCCTCGCCATCTCGCTCATCGGGGGGTCGCTGGCGGACCGGTTCGACCGACGGAAGATCCTCATCGTCATCTCGGTGCAACAGGCGGTCTTCACCTTCCTGCTCGCGTGGTTCGTGACCTTCCCGGACCCATCGAGCTCGATGCTGTTCGCGCTCGTGCTCATCGTCGGCATCGGCCAGGCGTTCGCCGCGCCGACGTTCGCGTCGGTGCTGCCGTCACTCGTCGAACCGCGGGATCTCGCCGGGGCGGTGTCGCTGAACTCGGCCAACATGAACCTCTCGCGCATGATCGGTTCGGTGGTCGGCGCATCGATCTACGCCACCTACGGGGTCGCGTGGGTCTTCGCCCTCAACGCCGTCAGCTACCTCTTCATCATCGCGGGCGTGTGGACCGTCGACGTCCCCAAGCCCATCCCGCCCAAAGCGGGTTCGGTCACGGGGTTCCGCCGAGTCGTCGAGGGGTTCGTCATCGCGTGGCGCGACAAGATCATCACCCGCGTGCTCGTGACCCTCGTCATCTTCTCGTTCTGCAGCCTGGTCTTCGTGGTCCAGATGCCCACGGTGGCCGCCAACTTCGGCATCGATCCGAAGTCGGGATCCTACGGCTGGCTCTACGCCAGCTTCGCGGGCGGCGCGTTCATCGGATCGTTGTCAGTAGGCAGCGTCTTCGCCGGAAGGAACCTGGCCCGCCTCGTGAGGGTCGGGCTGATCGGCTTCGCCGTGTCGCTCGCCGTCTTCTCCCTGTGGCGCACGCCCGCCCCTGCGTATCCGACCGCGCTCCTCGTCGGCTTCTTCTACTTCCTCGTGATCACGTCCCTGTCCACCGTGCTGCAGGAACGTCTCGACGACAGCAACCGCGGCCGGGTCATGGCGCTGTGGATCATGGGCTTCGGTGGCGTCGTGCCCTTCGGCGCCTCGGTCTTCGGCATCGTCATCGCCGCCACGTCGATCACACCCGTGATGATCTTCGGCGCGGTCGTCGCGGTGGGTCTCGCCTTCTACTCCCGGCTCGACGAAAACGCCGGCCCGGTCCGAGCACCCGCGACGTGAACGGGTGAGAGTGGGGGTGGAGGCAGTCACTCGATCGGCACTCGATCGACCGGCGATCAGTCGGGTTCGACCAACGCCTCCGCCAGCCGCTCGAGCCCGGCGACCCGACTCCCCTTGACGAGCACGGCGTCGGCAGCCCGCAACGGTTCGATGGCGACGCGGGCGGCATCCTGATCGACCACGTGGGCCACGGTGAGCGCGTCGTACTCCGGGGCAGCGACCGCCACGATCTGCACGCCGAGCTCAGCGGCCAACTCGGCGATGCGTCGATGGGCGACGGTGCTGTGATCGCCGAGCTCGGCCATCGGACCCAGCACCGCCACATGTCGGACCGCATCGAGGCGCACGAGTGCACGCAGCGCCGCCTCCATCGAAGCCGGACCTGCGTTGTAGGCGTCGTTGAGGATCCGCGCACCGGACGGGGCCACCCGGAGGTCCATCCGCCAGGGCGACAGCTCCGCCGCACCGAGCCCGGCGACGACGTCGGCGAGGTCGACCCCGACCGCGAGTGCTGCACAGGCAGCGGCGAGGGCGTTGCCGACATGGTGCTCACCGCGGATGGCGAGGCGAACCGGCGCGTCTCCCCAGGGCGTTCGCATGGTGAACGATGCGCGCAGATCGGCGTCCACCACGACTTCGGTGGCCTGCACCTCCGCCCGAGCCGACCCGTAGCGCAGCACCGTGGCCATCGATCGCTGCGCCATCGCTGCCACGAGCGGGTTCGCGTCGTTGAGCACGGCCGTGCCGCTCGCGGGGAGGTGCTCGATGAGCTCGCCCTTGGCCTCGGCCACGCTCTCGAGGTCGCCGAACGCCTCGGTGTGCACCGCATCGACGGCGGTGACGACACCCACCGTGGGATCAGCGATGGCACAGAGCGCGGCGATGTGGCGCATCCCACGCGCACCCATCTCGATCACGGCCGCCTCGGTGGACGGACTGGCGTTCACCAACGTGAGCGGCACGCCGTACTCGTTGTTGAACGAACGGAGACTGGCCGTGGTCTCGAAGCGTCGACCGACGGCGGATGCCGTGAGGTCCTTGCACGACGTCTTGCCCACCGAGCCGGTGATGCCGATGACCCGACCGGGAAGACGGCGCCGGGCGTGCGTGCCGAGCTGGCCGAGCGCGATGGCCGGGTCGGCGACTCGGATCGCGGTGCCGCCCACCGGATCGCGGGCGGTGAAGTACGCCGCGGCCCCGGAGGCGAGCGCGGTGCCGATGAAGTCATGACCGTCACGCTGGTCGACCAGGGGGACGAAGAGCTCGCCGCCGATGACCTCGCGCGAGTCGTGGCGGGCGCCCTCGACCGTCACGTCCTCGCCGATGAGCTCGCCGCCGACCGCAGCGGCGATCTCCCCTGCCGTGAACCTCATCGCCGATCCCTGACCGCTGGGTGCACCGCGGCGGGGCTCAATCGATCCGCCGCTTGGCCGCTCGGCGGGCGTGACGTTCGATGGCGAGCGCAACCAGCTCATCGATGAGCGCCTGGTACGAGAGACCGGTCGCCTGCCAGAGCTGGGGGTACATCGAGATCGGCGTGAATCCGGGCATGGTGTTGATCTCGTTCACCAGGAGCCCTCGACCGGGGCTCTCGAAGAAGAAGTCGACTCGCGCCAGGCCTTCGCACCGGAGTGCCACGAAGGCCCGCACCGCCAGGTCCTGCAACTCGGCGGCGGTCGCGAGGTCCAGGTCGGCCGGGATGATCGTCTCGGCCGTCCCGCCGAAGTACTTGTCCTCGTAGTCGTAGAAGTCCGCATCGGTGACGATCTCGCCCGGCACCGACGCGCGCGGCACCTGGTTCCCGAGCACGGCGCACTCGATCTCGCGGGCGATGATCCCCTCTTCGGCAACGACCCACTCGTCGTAGGTGAACGCCAACTCGATCGCCGCCATCAGCTCATCGACGTCGCGGGCCTTGGAGATGCCGATCGACGAGCCCATGTTGGCGGGCTTCACGAAGATCGGCCGCGTGAGCGAGCCGAGCAACTCGGTGGCGAAGGCCTCGACGCCGACCTCGCGGACCTCGCCTTCGCCGAACGACGACCACGCAACCTGGGGGATGCCGTTGGCGGCGAACACCTCCTTCGCCTTGGTCTTGTCCATGGCGAGCGCCGAGCTGAGGACGCCGCACCCCACGAACGGGACCCCCGCCATCTCGAGCATGCCCTGCACGGTGCCGTCCTCGCCCATGGGTCCGTGCAGCAACGGCAGCACCACCGTCGGGCGGGCGTCGTCGGACGACGCGAGCACCGCCGCCGGCTCGACGGCGGGCCCCGAGACCGGGAGCAGCTCGGGGCTCGCTCCCGGGTCTGCCGCGATCGCGTCCACCGCCTCGCGTGCGGCGAGCCAGTGACCGTCCTTGGTGATGGCGATGGGCACGACGTCGTACCGGCCGGGATCCGCCGCCGCCAGCACGTGGCGCGCCGAGATGCGCGAGATGTCGTGCTCGGCCGACTGGCCGCCGAAGAGGACGACCAACCGAGTTCGAACGGAGGCACCTCCGGCGGGCGCCCGGGAACCAGCGTGCTGGGGCAGATCGGCCATCGGCGGAACGGTAGTCGCGCCCATCGGCACCGTCGCGCCTCGACCGCACCGATCGGTCTACCGATCGGTTTCCTGCTCCGATCATCCTGCGAGGCCGTCCGGTACGGGTCCCGCGCCGGCCTCGGATGCGGCAGGGAGCGGAGACACGACCGGCCGGCGTCAGCGGGCGTCGTCCTCGACGAGCGCTCGACGGAGGAACTGGATGAGCTCGCGGCGACGGGTGGCCGTCGTGCGCAGCGTGGGCTCGATGCCGACGGCACGCAGGACCTCGACCTCGGTCGCGACGCCGACGACGGTGGAGTACACCGACAGGAGCAACAAGCTCGGATCGCTCTCGCGGAAGTGGCCCAGCTCCATCTCGACCACCAGGAACTCACGGGCCCGTTGCACGAGGGGCTCGAGGTTCTTGCTGAGGCGGGTGGCAGCGGGGGGGCCGAGACGGGCGACCTCTCGCAGCACGCCGAGGAGCTCGGGGCGGCGCAGGGCCAAGCGGAACACCGACCGCACGATCGCCTCGATGCGATCGAACCCGGCCCCGGCCGACGCGAGCGTGCGTTCGAGCACCTCGGCGAGCTCAGCCGACGACGTGTCGATCACCGCGTCGAGCAACTCGACCTTGGACGGGTAGTAGTAGAGGATCGTCTGCTTGCGCACGCCGAGCTCCATGGCGAGCTGGTCGAGCGAGGTGGCTTCGTAGCCCTTCGTGCCGAACGACTGACGAGCCGCGTCGAGCACCTGCTCCCGACGGGTTCCCACGGTGGCCGAAGACGGCCGTGCGGTGGTGGGAGGCGCCACCCCTGCGTCTGTCGGCGGCGCCGAGCCGGCGTCGGCGGCGCCGACCGCCTTCCCGGTTCGTCGACCCGCCCGGGCGGGCGTCGCCGACGTCGTGCGCTCGCTCATCTACCAGATGGTAGACGGCCCCTCTACCAAATGGTAGACATGTCTCCCGTGATCCGCGAACAGCTCGCCGGCAAGCGCATCTTCATCACCGGCACGACCGGGTTCCTCGGCACCAACCTGCTGGAGCGACTGCTCCGCAGCGTTCCCGACTGCGAGGTCGTGCTGCTGATCCGCCCCGGCCGGCGTTCGTCGATCCAGCAGCGCATGCAGCGCGTCCGGCAGAGTGTCCGCTGCGCCAGGTCCTGGTACTGGGAACCTTATGTGCATGGTGAACGCGCTGCGCATGGCCTTGCACATGCTCCAGATGGCCGCAGCGCCGCCTGCCACAC
>JBBSTY010000013.1:0-42464 GCA_038235385.1 Acidimicrobiales bacterium
CATCGAGACGTTCACCGGGTTGCCAGGATCGGCGATGACCAACGCCGACACCGACATCCGTCTCGGCCACCACGCGACCCTCGCCCACCATCGGATCCAGTCCGAGGCGGCCGGTGCCACCCACCTCGGCCACACCCGGGTCCTCCAGGGCGCCGAGTCGCGCTACGAGGCGACCTCGATCATGTTCGGGGCCGACATCGCTCGCCACGCCATCGACGTCATCCTGGCGGAGCCCCACGCCCACACCGCGCTCACCGGTCTCTACCACCCCGTCGGCAACCAACGACACGACACCACCGTGTGCGTCGACCACGCCGCCTCCGGCGGCTCGAGCACGCAGCTGTTCAAGGGGGTCGTGGACGATCACGCCCGCGGCGCGTTCTCCGGGCGCATCATCGTGCGTCCCGGGACGGTCGCCACCGACGCCCACCAGAGCAACCACAACCTGGTGCTCCAGCCCACCGCGCAGGCCGACAGCCGCCCGTGGCTCGAGATCTTCGCCGACGACGTGCGGTGCACCCACGGTGCCACCGTCGGTCGTCTCGACGACGACGCCCTCTTCTACCTCCGGAGCCGAGGCATCCCCGTCGCCGAGAGCCGGGCGATGCTGATCGACGCGTTCATCGGCGAGATCATCGCCACCCTCGAGCCGGCATCGCTCCGCGAGCACCTCGAGGCGACCATGCAACCCGTCGCCGAGAACGGCCGCCCATGACCACCCCGGAACCGACGGTGCTCACCCGCGACTGCGTCGCCACCACCGTCCCCTACGGCGAATCGGTGGTCCTCGACGCTGGCGGCGAGGTCCACATCGTCCAACAGCTCGGCGGCAGCATCACCGTGCGCACCGAGTTCGGCCTGCTCCTGCGCATCGACGGCCACGACGCCGACGCGCTCGGCCTCGACGCGCCCACGGCGGTCGCGCACGCGGTCGACGGCGACTTCGACATCGATCAGGTCAACGCCGTGCTCGACACCATCTACGACCCCGAGATCCCCATCAGCATCCTCGAGCTCGGTCTGGTCTACCGATGCGAGGCGATCGAGCTGGAGGACGGTCGCCGGCGCGTCGAGATCGACATGACCATGACCGCACCGGGCTGCGGGATGGGCGACGTCCTGAGCGGCGACGCCACCCGCGCGGTGGAAGCCCTCCCCGGGGTCGACGAGGTCGAGGTCACCCTCGTGTGGGATCCGCCGTGGAGCATGCACCGCATCAGCGAGGCCGCCCGACTCCAGCTCGGGCTCCTCTGACCCCACCGCCGGGCGAGCCGGGCGGGAGCGGACCGTGAGCCCTGCGACTCGGCCCTGGCTCCCGCCCGTCCGCAGCGGCTGCTCGGATCAGCGGTTGGGCTGAGGCGTGGTGCGCAGGTACGGCTTGAGGGTCGTGAATCCCTTGGGGAACTTCTCGGCGGCGTCCTCGTCGGACACGGCCGGCGAGATGATGACGTCGTCGCCGTCGTTCCAGTTCACGGGCGTCGAGACGGGGAACTCCGAGCTCAGCTGCAGCCCGTCGAGCACCCGGATGATCTCGTCGATGTTGCGACCGATCGACGCCGGATAGGTCAGGGTCAGGCGGACGGTCTTGTCGGGGGCGATGACGAAGACGGTCCGCACCGTCGCCGTCGCGATGGCCTTGGGATGGATCATCCCGTACAGCCCGGCCACCGTGCGCTCCTCGTCTCCCACGAGTGGGAAGTTGAGCGCCGTCCCCTGGGTCTCGGCGATGTCGGCCGACCATCCCCGGTGGGACTCGACGTCGTCGACGCTCACCCCGATCAGCTTGGTGTTGCGCTTGGTGAACTCGTCCTTGCGGGTGGCGAAGGCGCCGAGCTCGGTGGTGCAGACCGGCGTGTAGTCCGCCGGATGGGAGAAGAGGATCCCCCAGCTGTCGCCGAGGTAGTCGTGCAGGGAGAGCTCGCCGTCGGTGGTGTCAGCGGTGAAGTCGGGAGCGGTGTCGCCCAGTTGGATCGTCATGGTGTGGTTGCGCTTTCTTCTCGTGGATACGAGAACAATACCGGCGGGCGCCAATAGTTGACCAATCAGGTCGGGATTGTCCGACGACCTACACCGGCGTCCCGCTGGGATCCTGGCCGGCCGCAGATGCGTTCTGCTGCGATAGGCTGGAACGTTCATGTCTCTTGGTCACATCGACCGTCTCATGATCCGAAGCGAGGACTGCACCCATGGCCACCCCACTTCGTCAGCCGGAGGTTGATCGATCTCACGATCGAACCCGACTCGTTGCGGTGTCCGAGACCGCTGACCAGGCTGCGGGAGGTGCCGGCACTCGCCCTGCGGACGAGATCGCCGAGGAGGTCCCGTTCGAGAGCGGCCTGCTGAAGACGGCAGCCATCGGCGGGACGATCGGGTTCGTCATCGTGTTCGTGCTCGCCGGCCTGAGCCTGTACTACATGGCCCAGACCGAGGTCCTCGAGGCGATCGCCGGCGCGGTGTTCGTGGGCGCCTTCGGCGGGCTCGGCGGTGGGGCCATGATGGCCGCATCCCTGCATCAGCACTGACGGCGTTCCGCCACGTCGCCCACCGGGGGCCCGACACGGGTCCTCGGTGGGCGATGGGGCGCGCTCAGGACGAGGTGGACCGATCCCCACCGTCGGGTTGGCACAACCGGGCGAACGCCTGGGCCAACTCGCCGACGGTGTCGGCCTCACGGAACGCCTCGAGGCAGACGTCGATGTCCTCGAGCACGAGCGTGCGTTCGCCGAACTCCTCGGCGGTCGCATCCCACAGCTCCAACAGGGCGCCGTCGTCGTCGACGCCGACCGACGCGAGCACCAGGTCCTCGAGCGTCGACGCAGGATCGGTGTCGACCAGGATCGAACCGATCAGCTCGACGATGTCGGCGGCCGTGACCGCGTCGCGCCGGCTGTGGGTCTCAGCGGGCACGGCTCATCTCGATCAGTCGACCTCGATGAAGATGCACTCGCCCGGGCACTCCTCGGCGGCTTCGATGACGCGCTCGACGCCGCCGTCGGGGATGCGGGCCATGCCTTCGGACCCGGCCGGGTTGTTGGTGCCGTCGAAGCGGACCTCGGTGCCGAAGTTGGCGGCCGACTCCATCACGTAGAACAGGCCGTCGTCCTGGCCGAAGAACACGTCGGGCGCGATCTCCTCGCAGAGGCCATCGCCGGTGCAGAGGTCCTGATCGATCCAAACCTTCATCGACACTCCTTCGCTTCTCCGAACCAGACGTCCGGGGTCGTCCCTTGTTTCCTCTAGTCTAGGCTAGAACTAACGCGATCCGACGGGGTACGGATGGGACCGAACCAGCTGATCACGATCGAGCCGCTCGCGGCGAACCCGGTCACCCGCCTCGTCGGTCTGGCGGTCGTTGCCGGAGAGGCTAGCCGTGCCCACGACCGCTCCGGCCAGGTCGGCCGCCGGATGCCGTGGTGACCCGGGCGCCCGGCGCCATCGGCCACGTCCAGCGCGTCGTCGAGCTGCGACCGGTCGGCCCCTACCGGCTCGACCTGACCGTCTGGGCCCTGCGACGCCGCGCCCACAACCGCCTCGATGCCTGGGACGGGCGGTACCGGCGTGGGCTCCTGCTCGACGACCAGCCCGCCACCATCGAGGTGCACCAGGACAGCTCAGCACCGGCACCGGCACCGGCGCCGTCGCTGACCCTCACCGTCACCACGAGCGGGGAGATCTCGCCGGCGCAGCTCGACGCGGCGGTGGGTGCGACCGAGCGGCTCCTCGGTCTCGGCACCAACCTCCAGGGCTTCTACGACGTCGCCGATCGAGATGCCCACCTGCGACCGCTGAAGGATCGGTTCCTCGGCGTCCGCCCGCCGCGGTTCCCCACGTTGTTCGAGGCGTTGGCGAACGCCGTCGCCAACCAGCAGCTCACCCTCGAGGTGGGCATCGAGCTGCTCAACCGCCTGACCGACGCGTTCGGCATCGTGACCCCGCATCCCGACCACCCCACGAGGACCTTCGCGCCGCCCGAGGCCATCGCCGGCTCCTCCACAGGGCCGCTCCGGGACCTGGGCTTCAGCACCCGCAAGGCCGAGTACCTGATCGGTCTGGCGGAGGCGGTCCTCACCGACGAGATCGACGCGGAGGCGCTCGACGCGGCGGAGCGACCCGACGCGACCGAGCAGCTGACGGCGCTCCGCGGCATCGGGCGGTGGTCCGCCGAGTACGTGCTGCTCCGGGGCCTGGGTCGGCTCGACGTCTTCCCCGGCGACGACGTCGGCGCACGCAACAAGCTCGAGCGGTTCCTCGACCTCGGCGCACCGCCGGACTACGCGCAGATCATCTCGATCCTCGAACCGTGGCGTCCCTTCGCCGGGATGGTGTACTTCCACCTCCTCCTCGACGGCCTGGCCGAGCGGGGCGTGCTCGACGACACCCCGGACCGACGAGCTCAGAGCTCGACGGGCTCGCTGTAGAACTGCCGGGACCAGTTGCGGTGGGCGATGATGCCCGACTCGCTCTTGGTGAGGACGGGGAGCGGCCGGTAGATCTTGTTCTCCCAGATGGGGATGTCCTGGGACACACCGCTGCTGAACTGCTCGGCGAAGAAGGCGGCGCCCGCGTCGCCGGACTCGGTCGGCACGGTGAACATCCATCGGACGTGCACGTTGTCGCCGTCGATGGGCGTGACCGACGAGACGAAGGTGAGCATGCCCGGCACGCGCACCACGCCGAGCCCCAGCCCGAAGGTCTCGCGTTCGAGACCGGGGCTCTTCACCGACTTGTAGGTGCCGTCGATGACCTCCTCGCCGTCGGGGATGCCCTCGGTGCCGTGGACGTACTGGAAGTGGGCGAAGTCGTGGTTGTTCTCGGCCATCTCCTGGCACGACGTCGAGATCCAGAACTCCTTCAGCAGCGGCGCCGTCCACGCCGGGTCGTCCGTCTCGGGGACGACGGGCAGCTCGAAGAACGGCTCACCCTCGGTGAGGTGGTGCCACGCCCAGATCGCGCCGCCTCGCTCGATGACCGGGTAGGCACGCACGCGCGCCCGGGCAGGGATGCGCTCGCCCGGACCGTAGGGGATCTCGGTGCAGGCACCGCTCTCGCCATCGAAGCACCAGCCGTGGAAGGCGCAGCGGAGGTTGGCGCCCTCGATCCGACTGCCGACGCCGAGGTGGGCACCGAGGTGCGGGCAGTAGGCGTCGATGAGCCGGGCATCGCCGTCGTCGGTGCGGAAGAGTACGAGGTCGCGGCCGAAGTAGTGCAGGGCCTGCACCTCACCCGCGACGATGTCGGCGC
The DNA here is from genome assembly GCA_038235385.1 of Acidimicrobiales bacterium. Classification (GTDB taxonomy): domain Bacteria; phylum Actinomycetota; class Acidimicrobiia; order Acidimicrobiales; family Acidimicrobilacustridaceae; genus JBBSTY01. The sequence goes on from JBBSTY010000013.1 coordinate 5,242, forward strand.
CCATGGCGACGACGAACCAACCGTTCGGGATGGGGAACGGGAACCGGTCGACCACCGTGCGCACCCGCAGGCGGGGCGTGGTGGGATCGAGCAGCGAGAGGTTCCGCGGCATGGGCAACCCCACCCCGTCCCAGCCACCTTCGATGTCGGGTGCGACGGCGCCGATCGAGTCCGGTCGGGTGTCGGTCATGTGATCTCCGATCAGAGTCCGGTGACGTGGAGGAACGGTTCCCGGCGGTCGATGATCGCCTCGGCGCGCGCCCGCACGTCGTCGTCCATCAGACCATCGGGGAGGATCCAGAAGCGCTCGGTGAGGATGCCGTCGACCACCCACCCGGCGACGTCCTCGAGCGGCAGGATCGGAACCTCGCGTCCCTGCTCGGACATCAGGTCCCGGAACGCGGCGGCGGTCATGCCGGGCCGGGACCGGGGCCGCTCACGCTCGAGCGAGTCGGGACGGTTGCGGTCGGCGGTCCACAGCCCCGTGAGCAGCAGACCACCGGCCGGCAGGAGGACCGACGCGCCGATCGCCGAGCCGAGCTCGCCGAGCTGGTGGGCGACGCACTCGGTCAGGGTGACCACCGCTGCCTTGGATGCGGCGTAGACACCGGCGCTCGGCATGGCCACCAACCCGCCGTCGGTGGACGACGTGTTGACCACGTGGCCCGGTTGGCCGTGCTCGACCATGTGGGGCAGGAACACGTTGATCCCGTTGGCCACGCCGAACACGTTGACCTCGAAGGTCCAGCGCCAGTCGTTCGGGGTGTTGAGCCACAGCTGGGGCTCGGCCGGCGGACCGACCCCGGCGTTGTTGCACAGCACGTGGACGGGCCCGAACCGCTCGCGTGCCGCGTCGCACAGCGCCTGCACGGAGTCGATGTCGGTGACGTCGGTGCGCACCCCGATCGCCGGTGACCCGCCGGCGACCACCGCGTCGGTGGCCTCGCCCAGCGCGCCGGGCTCGATGTCGGCGAGCACGACGTTCATGCCCTCGGCGGCGAACCGCTCGACCATGGCGCGGCCGATCCCGCTCGCTGCCCCGGTCACGACCGCTGTCCGTCCGCTCAGTGCATCCACGTGGTCCCCCTCGTCCCCCTTATTATCATGTTGGCGTATGAATATCATGGGGGGCCAGTCCGACCCGACCAGAGGTGGAGATCCGATGATCACGTTCAGCGTCCTGTACCCGTCGACCGACGGTGCGACCTTCGACCACGACTACTACCGCGACTCGCACGTGCCGCTCGCCCTGCGCACCTGGGGGCTCGACCACGCCGTGATCGAGAAGGGCATCGACGGCCCCTACGTCGCCGCCGTCCACTTCCGGTTCGAGAGCCTCGACGCCATGGGGGCGGCGCTGTCGGCACCCGGCACCGCCGACGTGCAGGCCGACGTGGCGAACTACACGACGATCGAGCCCGTCCACCAGACCAGCGAGGTCGTGGCATGACCACCTGGCTCGGCCAGTACTGCATCAACGTCACCGACCTCGAGCGCACGGTCGCGTTCTACGAGGCGCTCGGCCTGACGTGCACCAGCCGCACCGAGATCGACCACGCCTTCGAGGCCATCGTCGAGCACCCCGACAAGGGCTCGACCATGCAGCTCGCCCAGCAGAAGGACCAGGACGGCCCCATCGATCTGGGCTCGTCGCTGTGGAAGCTCTACGTGAACACCGACGACATCGACACCACCTACCAGGCGGCGATCGCCCACGGGGCCACCAGCATCTCGGCACCCGAGCGCCTCGAACGCTGGCCGGTGTCGATCGCCTTCGTGACCGATCCCGACGGCTACCAGGTCGAGATCGTCCAGCGCCACCCGTGGCGCGAGCTCGGGGAGGAGACATGAGCCGCTACCTGATCGTCTCGGCGGATGGCCACGCCGGCCCGCCCGCCGACGTCTACCGCGAGTACCTCGACGAGGCGTTCACGGTGCGCTTCGACGAGCACCAGGCCAGCCTGGCCACGACGGGGATGGTGCCCCAGAGCTTCGTCGAGGAGTGGGACGAGGAGACCGGGGACCACGAGATGCTCGCCGCCTACGACTCCGACGCCCGCCTCGCCGTGCTCGACCAGGAGGGAGTGGCGGCCGAGGTCCTGTTCCCCGATGCCGACGTGCTGGGCACCGGCCGGCTATCGGCGTCACCGTTCGGATCCGGCCTCGGGTCCGGCGTCGACGCCGAACCCGACGCGCTCGTCGCCGGGGCCCGGGCCCACAACCGGTGGCTCGCCGACTTCTGCGCCCTCGCGCCCGAGCGGCGCATCGGCGTGGCCGTGCTGCCGATCACCGCGGGGATCGACGAAGCCCTGGCCGAGATCACCGCGGTTGCCGAGCTCGGCCTCGCCGGTGTCATGATCCCGACGCGCTGGTTCGATCAGCCCGCGTACATGGAACCGGTCTACGAGCCGATCTGGGCGGCCCTCGCCGACCACGAGCTCGTGCTGCACACCCACTCGGGTGCCGGTCCGGCCGACTACGGGTTGGGCCCGGGCATCGTGGGCATCTACGCCAACGAGGCGTGGTGGTGGGCGGCCCGGCCGTTCTGGGTGCTCCTGCTGTCGGGGGTGTTCGAGCGCCACCCCGGGCTCAAGTACGTGATCGCCGAGAACGGTGCGTGGTGGGTGCCGGATCTCGTCGCCCGCATGGACGAGAAGTGGGTCGGCGGCCACAACACCCGCAAGTTCGGCGACGCCTTCAAGGCGGACCTCGGGCGCAAGCCGAGCGAGTTCGTCGACGAGAGCTGCTTCTTCGCCGCGTCCACCCCCGGTGTCGACGAGATCGACCGACGCCACGCCATCGGGATCGGCAACCTGCTCTGGGGCAACGACCTCCCGCACCCCGAAGGGACCTATCCGCACACCCGGTACTGGATCAACGAACGCTTCCGGGACGTCCCCGAACACGAAGCACGCGCCATCCTCGGCGCCACCGCCGCCGACCTGTACCGGCTCGACCTCGGCGCGCTGGCGACGACCGTCGACCGCATCGGACCCACCGCCGACGACGTGCACGGCCCCAACCCGGAGCCGGCGCCGTCCTGACCCGGAACCCGCGGACGTCGGCTCGCCTACCGTGAGCGACATGACGAGCGTGGCCCCACAACCCGACCCGCCGCGGCGGGTCGGGCGGCCGGCGCGGATCGACCTCGACGACATCGCCCGTGCGGTCATCGAGGTCGGGTTCGACGAGGCCACCATGCGGCGGGTGGCCGGGCACATGGGCGTCAGCGTGCCCGGGCTCTACTACTACGTGCGGGGCCGCGACGACCTCCTGCGGCTGGCCGCCGACTACTCCCTGGCCCGCACGCCGCTGCCGGTGGACGAGGGCCAGCACTGGGCGCAGTGGCTGCGGGAGTGGGCCCGATACACCCGCAACGCCATGGCCGAGCCCCAGCTCATGGAGCACTACATCTCGGGTGAGATCGACAGCCAGCGCATGTTCGACGTGATCGGCGGCGCCCTCGATCTGCTGCTCCGTGAGGGGTTCGACGCAGCCTCGGCGTTCGCCGCCTGGGACGCGGTGTCGAGCGTCGGGCTCGGATCCGCGGTCACCGACCTGCGCGAGCGGGAGGCGACCGAGGCGGGCCGATCGTGGCGGGACCAGCTCCACGAGCGTCTCGCCGAGGGCAACCACGACCAGTCGACCCTTCGCGAGCTGCTCGACGTGCGCATCGCCACCGATCCCGGGGACGCGTTCGAGGAGCGACTCACGACGATGGTGGTGGGACTGGCCAGCCGCCTCGGTCGGCCCATCGACGACGACGTCCTGGGTCGGTCGTGACCACGCCGGAGCCGGGCATCCCCTCGGACGGGAACGGGTAGGAGGAAGCGATGCACCGAGGCGACGCCCGACCGTGACCACCGACTGCGACGCCATCGTCATCGGAGCGGGCCACAACGGACTCGTGGCCGCGAACGTGCTCGCCGACGCCGGGTGGGATGTGGTGGTGCTCGAGGCGTCGACCGTCGCGGGAGGCGCCGTTCGCTCCGACTCGACGGTCACGGCTCCCGGGTTCGTCACCGACCTGTTCTCGTCGTTCTACCCGATGACCGCCGCCTCGCCGGTCATGGCTGGGCTCGATCTCGGCCGTCATGGCCTGCGGTGGTCCCATGCGCCCGCCGTGCTCGCCCATCCCCGTCCTCATGGCCCCGCCGCCCGGTTGGAGCGCGACGCGTCGCGCAACGCCGCCCGGATCGAGCTCGACCATCCCGGCGACGGCGAGGGCTGGCGCGTGCTCGCCGACGACTGGGAGCGCTACGGCACCGAGCTCCTCGGCGCCCTGATGGCGCCGTTCCCCCCCGTCCGTGCGGCCCTACGCCTCGGCGTGTCCGCTCGGCTCGACCTCTGGGACCTGGTGCGGCGACTCGTCCTCCCGGTGCGCACCATGGCATCGGAGCTCTTCGGCGGTGAGATGGCCCCCTTGCTCCTCGCCGGCAACGCCCTCCACGCCGACGTCACCCCCGAGTCGGCGCCGAGCGGGCTCCTCGGCTGGATGCTCGTCGGGCTCGGCCAGACGGTGGGGTTCCCGGTGCCGGTCGGCGGATCGAGCGCCATCACCGACGCGCTGCTCGGGCGGTTGGCCGAGGCGGGAGGCGCCGTCCGGCTCGGCGAGCCCGTGAGCCGCATCACGGTGCGCGACGGGCGAGCGGTCGGCGCGGAGACGGCGTCGGGCAGCTACACGGCACGCCACGGCGTGCTGGCGGCGTGCGACGCCCACCTGCTCTACACCCAGCTCATCGACGAGGACGACCTGCCGGCCTCGTTCGTCGCGCGGCTGCGCACGTTCCACCGGGCCAGCTCCACGGTGAAGATCAACTACGCCCTGCGCTCGCCGATCCCGTGGTCGGACCCCGACGTCGCCGGCGCCGGAACCGTCCACGTGGCCGACAGCGTCGACGAGCTCACGATGACCGCGGCGCAGCTCACCAACGACCTGATCCCGACCGACCCCTTCCTGCTGATCGGCCAGACCACCACCGCCGATCCCACCCGCTCCCCCGCCGGCACCGAGTCGCTGTGGATCTACACCCACGTGCCCCAGGACGCCCGGGGCGATGCGGCGGGCGCGATCGACGTGTCCGGCCGGATCCGCGGCGACGCGCTCGACGCGGTGGTGGCCCGCATGGAGGCCCGCGTCGAGCGCTACGCGCCCGGCTTCGCCGACACAATCATCGCCCGTCACGTGCAGGGCCCCGACGACCTCGAACGGGCGAACCCGAGCCTCGTCGGTGGGGACATCAGCGGCGGCACCGCCCAGCTGCACCAACAGCTCGTCTTCCGTCCGGTGCCGGGTCTCGCCCGCGCCGAGACACCGATCACCGGGCTGTACCTCGCGTCGTCCTCGGCGCATCCGGGCGGGAGCGTGCACGGCGCCTGCGGGGCCAACGCCGCGCGAGCCGCCCTCGTCGGGCGCCGGGTGGCCGTCGCGCGCCGGGGCGCCCTTGCCGCAGTCGGGTTGGCCGGGTTGGCCGGCACGGCCGGCGTCGTCGCCGCCCGACGACGCTGACAGCAGAACCCGCCTTCACGGCCACAGGTGGACACAGAGCACGGAAATGCCCATCTCGCTGCTACCAGGTATCGCAGATGCCACCTCTATGACTAGGTTGTCGGGGATGTGGCCTCCCGCTCCCCCAACCGAGCCCAGGTCCCGGTCCGTCGCCGTGCTCATCGCCGTGCTCGGCACGATCGTCCTGCTCGCCGTCGGGTGCAGCTCGTCGAGCGAACCGACGGCGGCCCGGACCGACGGTACCTCGGCCGCTCGGGGCACCTCCGCAACGATCACCGTCGCGGCGGCGGCGTCGCTCACGGGGCCGTTCACCACCATCGGGGACGACTTCATGGCCGCCCACCCGGGCGCCACGGTGATCTTCACCTTCGACTCGTCGGGCACGCTCTCGAAGCAGCTCATCGACGGTGCGCCCGCTGACGTCTTCGCCTCGGCGGATCCGACGAACATGACCAAGCTGACCGACCTCGACCTCATCGAGGGCGAGCCCGAGGTCTTCGCCCGGAACCAGCTGGCGATCGTCGTCAAGGCGGGCAACCCCACCGGGATCACGTCGCTCGCCGATCTGGCCCAGGGCGGCACCATCGCGCTCTGCGGCACCGAGGTGCCCTGCGGCGCCTACGCCGAGCGGATCCTCGCCCGGGCCGGCGTCGCCATCGCGCCGGATCGCATCACCCGCGGGCAGAACGTCAAGGCCACCCTGGCGGCCGTGTCCGAGGGGGACGCCGACGCCGGGATCGTCTACCTCACCGACATCGCCGGCGACGCCGTCGAAGCCGTCACCATCCCCACCGCCGACAACGAGATCGCCACCTACCCGATCGGCATCCTCGCCGGGACCGCCGACCGCGCCACCACCGAGGCGTTCATGGCCTACGTACTGAGCGACGCCGGCCAGGCCGTGCTCGGGGCGGCCGGGTTCCTGCCGGCGAGCTGACATGGACCGACGGCGGCGACCCCCCATCCTCGTGGTGGGCGTCGCCGCGATCGCCGTCGCGTTCTTCGCGCTGCCGCTCATCGGGCTCATCCGCCGCGCGTCCTGGTCGACCCTCGCCGCCGATCTCACGACGCCCGACGCGCTCGCCGCGCTCCGGCTCTCGCTGCTCTGCTCGCTCGGGGCCACCGCCCTCTCGGTCGTGCTCGGTCTGCCGCTCGCCTGGACGTTGGCCCGTGTGCCCTTTCGCGGCAAGGGGCTGGTGCGCGCCCTCGTCCTGCTCCCGCTCGTGCTCCCTCCCGTGGTCGGCGGCGTCGCCCTCCTCGCCGCGTTCAGCCGACGCGGCATCGTCGGTGGTCCGCTGCACGAGGTGACCGCCGACGGCGCGCTGCTCGGGTGGCTGCCGGGCGGACCGATCCAACTCACCTTCACCACGGCGGGCGCCATGCTCGCCGAGACCTTCGTCGCCCTCCCGTTCTTCGTCATCACCGTCGAGGGGGCCCTGCGGTCGATGGACGCCCGCTACGAGGACGTCGCGGCCACACTCGGCGCCAACCGCTGGATCACGTTCCGGCGGGTGACCGTCCCCCTCGTCGCCCCGTCGCTCGTCGCCGGAGCGGTGCTGGCGTGGGCCCGGGCCCTCGGCGAGTTCGGTGCCACCATCACCTTCGCCGGCAACATCTCCGGCCGCACCCAGACCCTGCCCCTCGCGGTCTACCTCCTCCTCGACTCGCGTCCCGACGTCGCCGTCGCGCTGAGCCTCGTCCTCCTGGCGGTGTCGCTCCTCGTGATCGTCCTGCTCCGCGACCGATGGTTGGATCGCTCGTGACCCTCGACGCCCACCTCCTCGTCACGGTCGGCGACTTCGATCTCGACGTCGCCCTCCGCGTCGAGCCGGGTGAGGTGGTCGCCGTGCTCGGCCCGAACGGGTCGGGCAAGACCACGACCCTGCGGCTCCTGGCCGGGCTCCTCGCGCTCGACGCCGGCCACATCACCATCGCCGGGACCACCGTCGACGACCCCGACCGGCGGACCTTCGTGGTGCCCGAGCACCGATCGGTGTCGGTCGTCTTCCAGGACTACATGCTCTTCCCCCACCTCTCGGCACTCGAGAACGTCGCCTTCGGGCGCCGATCCCGCGGCACCCCGGCGGGGGCCGCCCGCGCCGACGCGGCCACCTGGCTCGCCCGCTTCGGGCTGGGCGAGCTCGCCCGACGCCGTCCCCGAGAGCTCTCGGGCGGTCAGGCCCAGCGGGTGGCGCTGGCCCGGGCCCTCGCTCCGTCCCCTCGCCTCCTGCTGCTCGACGAACCGCTCGCCGCGCTCGACGCAGGCACCCGCCTCGATGTGCGCCGCGACCTGCGCCGCCACCTCGACGACTTCGATGGTGCGACGGTGCTCGTCACCCACGATCCGCTCGACGCCATCGCCCTCGCCTCCCGGATCGTGATCCTCGAAGCGGGCCGGGTGAGCCAGACCGGCGACATCCGGTCGATCACCGAGCACCCGACCTCGCGCTACGTCGCCGACCTCATCGGCCTCAACCTCCTCCACGGGGTGGGGCACGAGACCACCGTCATCCTCGACGGCACCCAGGCCGCCGTCGTCGCGGTCGCCGAACCCACCGAGGGACCGGTCCACGTGCTCGTCCACCCCAGCGCGGTCGCCCTCCACATCGCCCGGCCCGACGGGAGCCCCCGGAACCAGTGGCCGGGTCGGATCGTGGGCTTCGACCTCCTCGGTGACCGCGTGCGCGTCCGCGTCGACGGGTCCGTGCCGCTCGTCGCGGAGATCACCCCCGCTGCGGTCGCCGCCCTCGGCCTGCACGAGGGCCAGGAGGTCTGGACCGCCGTGAAGGCGACCGAGATCGAGACCTACCCGTCCTGACGACGGTCGTTCAACCAGCGATCGAATGAACACACGAACCCAGCGTTGTGAGCGCATCGCGACGCCTCAGCGGTGAGCAGTCGGCTTGAGGGCGACCTGCATCATGTCGATCAGCCAGTTCTCGGCATGCTCGGATGACCAACTGCGGTCGGTGACCAGGTGGGTCACGACCTCGGGGCTGAGGAGGGTCCAGACCGCATCGACCACATCGGCCGAGGGTTCGTGACCGAGGATCAACGCCACGCCCGCGGCGGCGAGCTCATGGCGGTCCTGGTCGTACCGGTCCAGGCGGGCCCGTGCGGTCTCGTCGCTCGCCGCCGCCTCTCGAAGGGTGTCGAGGATCGGCACCGAACGCTCGTAGGCGTCGATCGCGTAGCGGACCGCGGTTCGCACGCGCTGTGATCGTCGACCCTCGCCCACCCGGGCGAAGTCGGGCCGCTCGATCATCCGCGCGTCGCCGTCGTCACCGACGATGGCAACCTCGACGACGTCCATGAGCAGCGCCGACTTGGTGCCGAAGGTGACGTGGATGGTGTCGACCGAGACGCCCGCCTCGGCCGCGATCATGGGCAGGGTCGTTGCCGTCCAGCCATGCTCCCAGAAGAGCCAGAGCGCGGCGGCGATGATCGAACGTCGTGTCTCTGCCGCCTGCCTGGCCCGAAGCGGGGAGTGGTAGTTCGACGATGGCTTGCGTGCTCGAGGAGGACCCATCGACACGCCAGGCTAGCGAGTGCAGCGGCGCAAGACGTATTCGTTCGGGTGTTGATTGATCGAACTGATCAGGTCTGCTGGGGGGGGTCGGTGAGCCAGCCGGTCTCGAGCGATCTGCCCGTGCTCCTGATGGCCGGCACGTTCGACGCCATCACCCAGCCCTTCCTGGCCGACGACGCGGCCACGGCGCTCACCGACGCCCGGGTCGTCCGGTTCCTCGGCGTCGGGTTCTCGCTGCTCTACCAGGTCATGGCCAACGTGCCACGCGGCGCGTTGTGGGGCGTCCCCGACGGGGAGCCCGATGAGATCGCCAGCATGTCGCACTACAGCAGCGTCGCGAAGTTGCAGTCGCTCGACGCCGACCGCCGTGCCCAGATCCGCGTCGTGATGGGTCACGTCCCGGTCGACCAGACGACGCTCGACAACGCCCGGCGCAACCTCGAGCGCGTCGACGTGCTCGAGGTCTGCACGAGGAGTTCGACCAGTTCCTCGACCGACTCGGCCATCGGATGGGTTGGACGATCGACCACGGCATCCACGTCAACACCGGCGCCAAGGTCGACATCTCGACGTCGTTCCGGCGCCGCATCGAGGACGGCAACGCCTTCGACCTCGAGCTCTACGATCACGCCCGGTCCGTCGCGACGCGCTGACCGGCACGTGTCAGCTGCCGGGGGGTTCGAGCGTCCGTCCGGAAGCCACCCAGGCGTCGAAGCCGCCGTCGAGCTCGACGATGTCGACGTAGCCCATCGCCGCGAGATCCTCGACCGCGTCCGCCGACATGTTTCCCGATCGGCAGTAGACCGCCAGCGGCGTGGTCTTGTCGCTCGGGAGCAGCGTCGACGACGAGATCGTGTCGAACGCGATGGTCAGGTCGGTTCCGTCGAGGTGGCCTTCGTCGGGCACGTGGACGTTGATGGTGACCACGTTCGGTTCCGCCATCCGGGCGGCGAAGGCGTCGGGACCGACCAGCGACGCGGGGTTCGCCTGGTTGGTCACCTCGGCGCGATCAGGCTCCGCGCCCGGAGAGCAGGCCGCGCCGAGCACGACCACCGCTGCCAGCGAAACGATCAACCGTCCGAGGTTCCTCACCATCTCCACGGTAGCGACGCCAGCGCGGCGGTGACCGGTCGGAGACGAGCTCACCACGCGGCCGTCGTTGCGGCGGATGATCCCGGGCTCGGCTTGCTCACGGTCCACTCCCTGGCGCCGGGCTCGACGAGGAGATCGAGGATCTCACCGATCGTGCGCTCGACGGCGACCGGTTCGACGAGCGGCAGGTGGCCCTGGACGTGATAGCGGTTGCGGCGGCCGGCCTTCTCCTTCTCGATGTAGCCGGCTGCCGTGAGGTCGGCCACGATGCCGAACGCGGTGCGCTCGGTCACATCGATCGCCTCGGCGATCTCACGGAGGCGCGCGTCGGGATGCTGGGCGATGAACACCAGCACCCGGGCGTGGTTGGTCAGGAAGCTCCACTGCGGCATGACGAGAGACTAGACAAACAAAACAAGATATTGATTACTGGAATTATATTTCGCGAGTAGTGTCTCTTCTGTAGCCGGACGGGGGTCTACAACACGGTGGCCCCTCCGAGAAGCAGAAGGAACCCGCCATGCTCATGGGACTCGCAACCATCGCTCTCCTCGCGTTCGGCGTCGTCGCGACGACACGACATCGCTTCCGCGAGACCGCCCTGGCCAGGCGAACGGGAGCGACGGTGTTGACGCTCGCCGTCGTCGCCGCGGCGGTCGCCTCGGGCGGGAGCACCGCCGGCGCAGCCGTCGTCCCCACCGTCGACCTCGCCAGCGCCGCTTCTCATTCGGTCCTGGCCGCGAGCACCGTCACGAACACCGGCGCGAGCGTCCTCGACGGCAGCCTCGGCCTCTGGCCGGGCACGTCGGTCACCGGCTTCCCTCCCGGCGAGGTGCTCCCGCCCGGCACGATCAACATCGACAACCCGGTCGCCCAACAAGCCCAGAGCGACCTCACGGTCGCCTACGACGACGCTGCCTGACGACACCTCCACCACCCTTCCCGACGACACCTCCACCACCCTCCCCGACACCTCCACGACGGGGCCAACGGTCACGACAACCGCCCCACGGACCTCGACAACCAGGCCCAACTCGACCTCGACGACCTCGTCGTCGATCGCCGCGCCGCCGACCACCACCCCGACGACATCGCTCCCCCCCACCGGACAGCCGGTCCAGCCGTTGCTCGTCGGTGCGTTCGCCGTCATGGCCGTCGGGGCAGCCATCCTTGCCTTCTCCCGAGCGCGGAAGAACACCTGAAACCGCGACGGTTTCACCGCTCGCCCACCAGCCCCTCACCTCGGCGATCGCCCGCCGATCAGATCCGTCGCCGGCCCTCACCCCGGCGGGCGAAGCGGGCGATGATCAAGCCGCTGAGCACCAAGATGCTGGCCAGGACGAGGAAGCCGCTGGCGTTGGAGCCGGTGAACGGAAGGGGGCCCGTGGTCGGGTTCATCGCTGCATCGGTGTCGGTCGGGACGGGCGCCGCCGGGGTGAGTGCCGCAGGCACGATGTCCTGAACTCCGGGTGCGGCGTACACCATGGATGCGGCGAGGGCGTCGGGGCCGTCGGCGCCGCCGTCCACGAGGACGGCTCCGTTGGCCAGCACCGTGACCGACGCTGCTGACGTGGCGGCGGGGAGGTCCGGCGTCGCCTGCCAGCTGTTGGTCGCCGGGTCGTACACCTCGGCGGTGGCGTTCACCTGATCGGCGGCCGAGCCACCCGCGAGCAGCACCGTGCCGTCGGGGAGTCGGGCGGCCACGGCCTGGGACCGCACCGTGGTGAGCGCACCGGTCCAGGCCCAGGTGTCGGTCTGGGGGTCGTACACCAGCGCGTTGGGGCCGTGTCCGGCGACGAGCACCCGCCCGTCGTCGAGCCGCACGACCGCGTCCATCATCCCCGGCTCGGGCATCGGTGCAACCGACCGCCACGCCGCAGAAGCAGGATCGAACACCTCGGTCGCGGCCACGATTCCGTCGGGCCCTTGCCCGCCGGCGACCACCACGGATCCGTCCTGGAGTGCCGCGGCGGCGGCGAAGGCCCGGGCGGTGGGCATGTCGGCCACCGAGTGCCAGGCCCCGGTTGCGGGGTCGAACACCTCGGCACCAGCGAGGGGCACAACGGTGTCGGGGTCACCCGATCCCACGCCACCGGCCACCAGCACCGTGCCGTCGGCGAGGGCGACCATCGAGGCGAAGCGGCGACCCTGGGCCATCGCGCCGGTGCCGGTCCAGGATCCCGTGGCGGGATCGAAGATCTCGGCAGTCGCCAGGACCTCCGAACCGTTCGATCCGCCTGCGACCAAGATCCGTCCGTCGGGGAGCACCGTGGTCGTGGCTCCGGCACGGGGATCGTTCATCGACGCTGCTGGCGACCACGTGGAGGTGACCGGGTCGTAGAGCTCGGTGCTGTTCGTCGCGCCGTCCGCGCCTACCGCGCCGCCGACCACCAGCACGCGCCCGTCGGGCAGCGATGCGCTCGAGGCGTGAGCGCGAGCGGTGTGCAACGACCCGGTCGAACGCCACGTGCCACCGGTACGACCCGCGGTGACCCGGGGCAGCGCCTGATCGTCGACCGCGATGACGGTCGGCACCTCGGATTCGTCCACGTCGGCGGGTGTCGAGTGGTCGCCCGACGGTGGTTCGATCACGGAGGCGTCGTCGGACAAGCCTTCGGGAACGGGGATGTCCTCGACGGGCTGGGGCGTGATGATGTCATCGGGCCCGAACTCGGGATCGGTGATCGGGCCGATGGCCGGCTCGTCGTCGTCTTCGGGAGCGAACGCCACGGCCAGCACGGTTGGGTTCCCCGCAGTGGCAACTGGACGGACGGCGCGCACCTGCTCGGATCGTGCAGGTTCGGCAGCCAGAGCCGTCCGCCCCGGCTCCGAAGCAGAAGCGCTGGTCTCGGTCGGCGAGGTCGCGGTTCCCGCGATGGAACGTCCGCCTGCCATGGTGTGCGGTGCCGTCGTCCCCGATGGCGCCCCGCCCGGCCCCTCGATCGGAGCTCCGAGTGGCGTCGGTGCCGGCGCCCCCGCGGACGCCGGCGACACGCCCGCGTTCGACGTGAAGCTCGAGGCGATGTCGCTCCACGACAGCGTGAAGTCGTGGCCCTTGACGGTCAACGTCAGGCCCGAGGAGTTGATCGCGAACCCGGTCTTGGGCAACGTGGCCGAGAACGAATCGGTTCTCCACTCGAAATCGCACGGGTACGGCAGCATACCCCCGTAGTAGCAGGTGGATTGAGCCAGGTTCACCGAGATGCTCCCGGAGACGTACCCGTCGATGAACGCGCTGAGCCCGGTGATCCCGAAGTCCACGTGCACGTGAGCGCCGAGCTCCCCACTGATCTTCAGGAGCGGGCCGAGGTCGATGTCAGCGGGTCCGATGGCGATCGACGCATCGAGCGAGAACTTCAGCCCGAACTTGGACGCATCGAGGTCGACCACGACCGGCCCCAGGGCCAGCGCACCGACCTGGACCTTCGACATCGAGACGTGCGCATGGAGCCGGGGCGCGGTCGGGTCGAACTCGCCGAGGATGTCGAGATCCACCCCGTTGACCTTGGCCTGGAACCCGATGCCGAACCCGGCGGGGAACGACGTCTGGCCGATCCTTGCGGCGCGAGGCGCGATGTAGAGACCGGCGTAGTTGACCTCGATGAGATCCGGCATGCCGATCATCGTCAGGGGACGCAGCGCGACCTGGCCCGAGTTCGCGGTGCCGATGGCGATGCTCAGGACGAAGGGTTCGAAGTTGAACGCGAACGTCATCGGTGAGCCGTTCACGTAGCCGAGCGGGCCGGCAACGTCGTTGGGCAGCGATGTGATCTCGCCGGTCATGCCGACGGTCGGGACGCCGGTGTAGGAGAGGCCACCCGTGACCGCGGCGCACTGCACCGTGAGCCCCTCCACTCCGAAGGCGTCGTGCCACCCGCCGTCGGCGGCGCCGCAGACGCCGAGTTGCACGCTGACCGAGAACCCGGTGTCGGAGACCGCGATCTCGCCGATGAGGGTCACGTCCTGGCTTTGTCCCCCCGACTTCGCCGGCGGCAGGTGCAGGTGGGCCTTCAAGCCGATGGCGAAGCTGACGGCGGTCGGACTCAGGGTCACCTTCAAGAAGCCGCTGTCGAGGTACATCGCGACCCCGTCGGCGGTCTCGAACAGCTTCGAACCTTCGTCGTCGAACGTGAGCGCGAAGCCGACCTCGAAGGTGAACGCGGACTTCTCCGTGTCATAGCGACCGATGGCGGTGAGCGTCGACTCTCCGGGATCGCCGCCGCCGGCCTTGGCCACGTTGGCGCTCGTGGTGGGGTCGAGGGCGAAGCGGACGGCGAAGTTCACGCCCTTCTTGAGGTCGAGATCGCCCAACGAGCTCGACAAACCGAGTGTTCCAGCCTTGAGCTTCAGATCCTTGCTGGCGTAGAAGAGCGAGCCGACGGCACCGTTGCCGCCCAGCCACGGGCTGAGGTCCACACTCGTGCCGATGGCGAAGTCCGTACCGGCGAGGATCATCCCGGCTTCGAGCACCTTGACGGGTCGACCGTCGGGCATCGTGACCACGAGGCCCACCTGCGCGGTGATGGTCGTGATCACCTTCTCGGGGTTGTTGGGTCCGGCGAAGCGAACTCGTGTGCGCGAGATCGTCAGAATCGGGCTCGTGACCGTGACGCCGGCCGCACCATCGGTGTAGGTCAGGCTCGTCAACGTCGCCACGACCTTGAGCGCACCGGTGTCGGTGACCAGACAGCCCTCGGCATCGGCCGAACCGGTCGCGGTTCCGACTGCCGCATCGAGCGTTCCGGTGAGCTGCAGCCACACAGCGTTGGGCGGAGCGGCTCCGCAGACAGCGGGTCGATCGCCCATGTTGCTGAGCCGGATCCTGGTCACCTGGACCAGCACCTGATCGGTGCCATCGGCGTCGAACCGGATCGAGGTGTCGGCGCCGACGGCGAAGGTGATGTGGGTCGGAGCACCCGGGCCGTCCTGGGCCGACGAGACCGTCCCGGTCAGGATCGCTGTGGTGTCGACCCCTTCGGTGGGGGTCCAGGCAACGGTGACCTCAGGGGTTCTCAAGTCGAGCGTCCACACCGTGAGCGATGCGTTCAGCACGCCGCTGATCGTGAGGTCGTCGCGGCCACCGGCTGACATCGTGCCGTCAACCGCGATCCCGTCCGGACCGAGGGTCAACTGCACCCCGCTCCAGGTGATCCCCGGCCCGCCGGTGGGGGCGAAGCTTCCGTCAACCGTCCCGACGACCGACGACCTCACGGTTGCGGTGTCGGTTCCGGGCTCACCCTCGAGCGTACCGGTGAGCGTCACCGTCCTGCCGAAGATCGAGAGGTCCGTGACGGAGGCTGAACCGGTGAACCTGCCCGTGGCGGGGTCGATCGCGATCGCGAGGGCGACATCACCGGGCGAGCCGATGGTGGCGGCCGCGTCGAGGCCCAGGCCATCGGCGGTGAAGGTGAGCACGACGTGGTGGACCGTCGCCCCGTCCGGCAGGCGCAACAACGGAAGCGCTGAGGGTGCAGCGAGCTCAGCGTCGAAACGGGCCTGGGTGTCAGGGCTCAGCATCGCCGCGAAGGTGATGTGATCGCCGTCGGGCAGGACGAAGCCGGCTTGTTCGAGCAGCACCGCCGCCCCTGGGCGGGGAGCCGTCCAGATGCCGGCGGCGCTGGTCCCCGCGTGCAGGGCGACGGAACCGATGGCGGGCACTCCGGTATCGAAGGAGGTGAGGTCGCCCGACGCGTAGGCGACGAAGCCGGACTCGACCGGGAGACCCCAAGCAGACAACGGCGTGATCCCTCCCATGACGAAGGTTCCGTCGGCGGTGAGCCGAAGCGTCATGGGAACGGTGAGGGTGCTCGTGGCGGTGGTGACCTCGACCGAAGCTGTCCCGCTGACCGACACCGCGCCGGCGACCGATCCGCTCACCGCGAGCGAGTCGACGTCGATGGTCAGGCCGTCCGGACCGGTGCTCGGTCCTGGCGCGTTCGTGAACCGGTAGGCGCCCGTCGCGAGCTCGATGCAACCAGTGACCGGCACCACGACGGCGCCGAACTCGACCCCGCCGGCGAAGGCCAGCCCGGTGCATGCGGGGCCGTCGACCACGTCGATCTCGTCGATCACGATCGTCATCGCGGCGGTCGGCGTCGGCTTCCAGGACGTCAGGTGCTGTCCGTTTCCGGCCGCGCCGATCGACACGGCGAACCCGGTGGGTCCGTCCGCCTCGATGGTGCCGGTGGGGGCCGGGAGCCGGAGACCGGCGAGGGGCTCCCATTGCGGCGCGCTGTCAGCGGTGACCGCCAACGACCAGTCGTCGGGTGCCCGGTAGGGTCCGGCGACCTTCGACTCGGAGGTGTGCCCGGTCGAACCGACCGAGGCGCGCCCCTCGATGCGCAGACCGGATCCGTCGGCCTTGGCGACCAGGTTGTCCAGCACGAGGCCCGGCTGGACGGCGATCGGGCCCAGGGTGGCGCCGCCCGCGAACGTCAACGGTCCCGCGACCGGCCCTTCGACCGTGCCCCGCATCGCCGACAGGGACTGACCGAACGCCACCAACCCGGGCGTCACGATCGTCCCGTCGACGACCCCATCGGTGGTGATTACCAGGGTCAGCACGACGTCGGGCGTGGCGTCCGGACCGGCGACGGACCGTGCCAGGAGGTCGCCGGTTGCAGAATCGAACCCAACGGCAGTCTTCGCGGAACGTGCGCCGAGGAGACCCGATCCCAGACCCACCAGGGGGAACGTACCCACCGGGCTGGTGGCCGCGAGCTGACCACCGCTGACGGTACCCAGACCCCCTGAGCTGCTGAGCGCGAAGCACACCGGCGCGGTGATCGTCAACTCGCCCATGTTGGTCCAGGTCGAGGTCGGCCTCAGGATGCCGGCGGTCAGGCAGAGCCCGCCGACAGAACTGATGGCCCCGCTCACCGGGGATCCCGGACGCGAGGTCAGGGCTCCGCCGAACAGCGACACCACACCGGTGAACCCGATGGGGGTGGCGGCCACACACCCACCCGACGGCTGCGGCGCCGTCGCGGTCACCGTGATCGTCCCAGGATCACCGGCGATCGATCGGTCGGCGGGGTTGGTGGCGAGCGCGTCCCACACGCTGGAGAACCCCGCGCTGCACGCCATCGCCGGGGTGTAGGTGACGGCGGTCGGGTCGGTCGGCGCCTCGAACCCTTCGTCGAGCGCGAACGTCACGTCGACCTGGTGCGCGCTCGAGAGGAGATCGGTCGCCGACCACGTGCACGAGGCGCGGGCGGCGCCCGTCCCCGATCCTGGTGTCGCGGCCAGCGGCACCGCGTCGCACGCGACGGGTTGGTCGTCGACCGAGAACGTCACGGTGCCGGTGGGCGTCACCGAACCCGAGGTCGGGCTCACGGTCACCACCGCAGTGAGCTGATCGACCCCTGATGGCTGCACCGACACGCTCGCGTTGGTGGCGGCCGCCGCGACGGTCACCAGCTGCAGGTCGCTGCCGGACCCCGCCACCTCGATCCCACCGGAGAACGACGCGACGAACGAGTGGTCGCCGGCACCTGGCCGCATCCTGCACGTGGCCGTGCCATCCACGACCGGCACCTTCGAGCACGTTCCGATCTCGGTGTCGGCGTTCGCGGTGTCGCGCTCGGCGAAGGCCACCGACCCGACCGGTCGCGGCCCATCGGGCACGTCCACCGTGGCGGTGAGCGTCACCTCGTCGCCGAACGTCGGGTTCGACGGCGAAGCTTCGAGATGGGTCGTGCTCCCGAACGTGCCGACCTTGACCGTCACCGGTTCGACGCTCGACGAGGACACGTTGGTCGGATCGCCGCTGTAGGTGGCGTTGACTTCGTGCTCGACACCGGCTGAGGGGACGAACGTGCACGTCGCGACGCCCTCCTCGAGCTCCGGCGGGTGCTCCCGATCGGAGTCGTTGCAGACCACCTCGTGGCCGTTGTCGTAGAACGTGACGGTCCCGGTCGGCGTCCCCGACGGCGGAATGTTGGCAACCGTCGCCGAGACCGTCCACGGGGTGCCCGCGTCGATGTCCGACCCGGATTCGCTGGTCAGGACCGTCCGGGTCTGGCGCTTGTCGATCTTGTAACCGACGAGGTCGATCGGCCCACCGTCGGCGATGTTCGCGGTGCCGGTGTACGTGGCGGTGAAGGTCCGCGTCGCATCACCGGCGGTCGGGACGAACGTGCACATCGCGATGCCGCTGGCGTCAACGGCGAGGTCGCTGCATCGGTCGATGGGATCGGACCCGTCGGCGAAGCTCACCGAACCCTGGTCGGCGAAGATGCCGTCACCCAGCTTCACGGTGGCGCGCAACGCCACCGGCTGACCGGCGGCCTGACCACCCGCCGGGTCCGCGGTCAGGCTCAAGGCGGGAGTCGCCACGTCCACGGCGAACGTGACGGGTTCCGGCGTCTTCGAAGCCTTGGTCACGGGGCCGCCCCCATAGGCGGCGGTGATCGAATGCTCACCGGCGTCAGGTCGATACGTGCAACCCGCCCAGCTGTCGACGACCTCGACGGACGCACACGAGTCGATGGTGGAGCCGAAGTCGGTGAAGGCGACGGTGCCATCGGGCAGGGCAGTCGCGTTCGTGACCTCGACTGTCGCGGTCGCGATCACCTGTTGACCGAAGATGACGGGGCCCGCGATCGGGGTGAGCGCCGTTGTCGTGGCCAGGTTCTCGATCGTGACGGTCTCGAACGCCTGCGAACCAAGCGTGTTGGGCCCGCCCGTGTACGTCGCGCGGTAACCATGCGAAGTGCCGACCTCGGGTTCGATCAGACAGAACCAGTTCGAACCGGTCGCGGTCACGGCGAAGCTGGGGTCACAGATCGGATCGAGGTCGGGATCGGCTCCGAGGTAGAACGCCACCGTCCCATCGGTGGGGACCGGGCTGGCGACGCTGGCCTTGAGCATGTTCGTCGCGGCGTCCCACCCGAGTGTCATGTCGGTCGCCGCCCTCTCGACGTTGACCAACAACGGTTGGGAGCTCGACGCGGGCGATGCCTTGGCTGCGCCGGAGCCAGCCAAGCCATCCACCGACCCCGCCTTGGAAGCAGCGATCGACCGACTACCCGCGACCTTCGGGGTGAACGTGCAGGAGACGTCGAGCGGTGCGGCGTGGTCGAGGGTCCGCTCCCCTTCGACACACTCGAGCGGCCCCCCGTCGGGCCCGCTGTCGACGAAGGTGACCTTGCCGGCCAGCCAGCCACCGTCGAACCTCGCGCTCACCGTCATCTCGGTGCCGGCCGCAGGATGATCGGTCGAGGCCGACATCGTCGTCGTGATCGTGGGAAGGGTGTAGGAGATCTCGGCGCGGCCGTTCGTCGTGCCTGTGGACGTGGTCTGGTCGGAGCGTACGACGCCGTGGTCGGCATCGACCCGGCTCAGACCGCCGCCGCCGCCGCCGCCGCCGCCGACATAGGCACCGAAGTGGTTGGCACCACCGCCGCCGCCACCACCGAACCAGCCACCACCTCCGCCGCCGCCACCGCCGGCGCCGTCGTGCTCGCCTTGACCGCCGTTCCCCCCGGCGAGTGCGGCACCATCGGTCCCCTCGTGGTTCGCGCCGGCAACGCAGGAGAGCCCGTCCAAGTACATGCCCTGGGCACCATGGCGGCCGCCATCGCCGGCGACGGCCGCCCCACCGCCCTCGCCGGCCCATCCGTGCTCGTAGGTTCCGGTTCCCTCACACGGAACCGCACCTTTGCTCTCGGTGCCGTTGGTGCCCCGGGTCGGGCTGACCGGAACGCACAACGGGAACCCGGGCAACCAGGGGACGCACAACGGCGGCAACGTCGCATCGATCACCATCGGGGTCCCACCGCTGCCGCCGCCATACGGAAGTGCGGAGCCGCCGCAGCCACCCCCGCCTCCGGCCACCAGAACGGTTCGACTGTCGACGGCCACCGACGAAAGGCCGCCACCGCCGCAGCCCCCGCTGGTGCTGTCACTCGACGCGCCGCCCCGACCTCCACCTGGCCAACCGCCCTCGCCGCCATCCTTGGCCGACGTCGCCCCGGCGCCGCCAACCGAGACGTCGAGCTGTCGTGCACCATCGGACACCGGGATCGCTGCGGTGATCGAAGCTCCCGGACCGCCCGTGCCGGAGTTCCCGTCCTTACCGGAACCGCCCCTTCCACCGATGAGGGTCGCGGTCACCTGGGGGACGCCAGGCGGGATCAAAAGCTGCGAGACGCCGCCGGAATACTCGACCGAACACGTCACCAACGTGGTCGAGACGGAGTCCACGACGCAGGTCGGCGCGGCGCCCGCTGCCACGCCTCCGGGCTCGGCCTGGACGGCCGCGGCGGGGGTGATCGCCTCGGCCGAAGGTGGCAGCACGAACAACGACGCGACCATGGCCAGGACCATGCTCACCACCATCGGAACGGCGGATCGTCGACCCTGCCGACGCGACCCGCGGGCGGAGATCTGGCGACCGAGTCGAGCTCCACCCCGGCGTCGCGCTCCAGCGGATGGCGGAGCCGATGTGGCCCTGGTTGCTCCACCGATCGACGTCGTGTCGTCGCTTCCCACCATGAGGTCACTCTCCAGAGTTGCCCGCTCGTCCTGTACCCCGGGTCGCCGCGAACTGCCGGCCGAGAGGTCAGGTCACTGAGGTCTACCAACCCGCTCGGCGGGAGACATCGGGCAAATGCCCGCGAGTTGCGGGCCGAGGCATCGCACCTCGTCGTGGCGTCGCAACGCGTCGATGCCCGCCAGCTACGATCGGCCCCGATGGAGGCGGAGGGTTGACAACGGCGGACAGCGGCGCGCTCATCGCCGCGTGGAGCCCGATGTTCGGGCGCGACGCCGAGGTCGACCACCTGCGCGACCTGCTGCGGTCGCCATTGGTCCGCCTCGTGTCGCTGACCGGACGCGGCGGCGTCGGCAAGACCCGCCTCGCGGTCGAGTTCGCTGCGATCATGGTCGATCTCGGGGTCCCGACCACGGTGGTCGCCCTGGCCGGGGTCTCTGCTGCGGACCACGTCCTGGGCGAGATCGCTCCCGCCCTCGGGGTCACCTCCGTCGCCAACGCCGACATCAGCGACACGGTGGTCGCCTACCTGAGCGACGACGACCACCTCCTGGTGCTGGACAACTTCGAGCATCTGCTCGAGGCGGCTCCGGTGCTCGGCGAACTGCTCGATCGGTGTCCCGGCCTCCGCATCCTCGTCACCACCCAAGCCCCCCTGCACCTTCGGTCCGAGCGCGTCGTCGCCGTGGCACCGTTTCCCATCCCGTCCCCCGGCGAGGATCTGGCCGTGCTGGCCGAGGAGCCGGCGGTCGCGACCTACGCCGAGCGGGCTTCGGCCGTCGATCGCCACTTCGAGCTCAGCGCAGAGAACGCGCCGGCCGTCGTCGAGCTCTGCCGCCGCTTGGAGGGTCTGCCCCTCGCCATCGAACTGGCGGCGGCCCGAGCAGTCACCCTGCCCGCGGCCGAGATCCTGCGCCGCCTCGATGACTCAGGGCTCGACCTGTTGCAACGAACGCGTGCCGACGCCCCCGAGCGCCACCACGAGCTGCGAGCGGCGATCGCATGGACCTACGAGCGCCTCAGCCCCTCCCAGCAGCGCCAGCTCCGTCGCATCTCGGTCTTCTCGGGTACGTTCGACATCGACGCCGCGATCGCGCTCGATCACGTGGGCGGCAACGACGATTCCTCGTTGCAGGTGCTCGACCAGCTCACCACCCTGGTGGACTTCCACCTCGTCGACCCCATAGCGGACACCGATCCGATCCGGTTCGTCATCCCGTCGTCCATCCGAGCGTTCGCAGCAGCGGAGCTGGAGGCAAGCGGCGAGGCCGACGAGGTCCGCCTCCGACACCGGACCTTCCGGGCATGCCAGGCTCGGCGGGTCGCCGATGTGGATGGCATCGCGAGCGGGACCGACGAGGGACTCGTCCACCGCCTCGAAGCCGACCACGACGACATCAACGCCGTGCTCCTCGGCGCGCTCGACGCCGAGGCCGGCGTTGTCGCCCTCGACGTCGTCGGCGGCCTCGCTGTCGTGTGGGATGCCCGCGGCTACCACCGCGCCCAGGAGGTGCTCCTCGAACGAGCGCTCGCGCTGGGAGCGCGACAGGGAGCCGATGCCGCCCGGATGGTCGGTGCACTGGTCGCCTCGGCCGAGCTCGGTCTGCGCCACCGCTCCGACCTCGAATCGGAGGCACTCGTGGCGCGGCTTCAACAGGCCGAAGTCCTCGCTCGGGCCAACAACGACGACGACCAGCTCCTGCGCGTGCTCAGCGCATGGATGTTGGTCGCCCCATCCACGGGTGATGTCGGTCGCGCCGCTCTCGCGATCGGTGAGGGGCTCCAGCTCGCTGCGCGACCGGCGAACGATCATTGGCTCCGCCACATCCAGGTGTGGGCGGGCATGTTCGCCCATCTCATCGGAGACGATCCCCGCGCCGTCGAGCTGGGCACCGCCGCGCTGGACGCCGCCCGCCGGCATGGCGATCGGGCCACCATCGTCCGTGCCGCGATGCTGCTCGAACCCCTGCGCGACCGGCATCCCGAGCAGCTGGCCCAGGTCCCGTCCAACGCCGAGACCCTCGAACTGGCCCGTTCCGTCGGCATGCCCTTCTACGAGGCGTTGCTGCTGCCCCGGCTCGTCGGCGACACCGCCCGGACCGGCGACCTCGAAGCGTCGGCCCGCTGGGCGGTCGACACCCTCAACATGTCCCGGTCCATGCCGGGATCGACGATCGTCGGCTTCCACCTGATGGCGCTCGCCCTGTTCGCCTCCGCCCGGGGCGACCACGACAGAGTCGCCCACTTCCACGGTGTCATCCGAAGCAGGCTGCCTGAGCTCGAACGGATGCTGGCCGCCGACCAGATGGAGCGGTTCACCTCGGCCGTCGAGACCTCACTGGCCGAGATCGGCACGAGCGCCTTCGACACCGAGGCCGACCTGGGTGCCGAGCGGAGCTGGGCTGAGGGTGTCCAGGTTGCCCTCAGCTATGTACAGGCGACGATCACGTCGGTGACGACACCCGATCCGCCAGCGGCACAGCTGGGGACGGACTCGGGCGCCGAGAAGCTGACCGTTCGTCAGCTCGAGGTGGTGCGCCTCCTGGCCCATGGACTCAGCAACAAAGAGGTCGCCGCCCAGTTGAAGATCACCCCCAAGAGCGTCATGCACCACACGACGGCCATCTACCAGGCGATCGGTGTCCGTGGCCGCAGCGAGGCAACGGCCTGGGCGTTCCGGACCGGTGTCGTCGGCTGACGGTGAGGACGGTGATCGAGTCCGACGCACCGCCGAACAGCACTCGCGGGGTGAAGCATCGGACCGCCGTGGGGCCCTGGTCGTGACCGGTACTCGGCCCGTCGGCCACCACGGCGAGATCGCCTCGGCCTGGCTCGAGCAGCTCTCGGGACGCCCCCGCTCGCGACCCGCCGAGATCCGCAGCGCGAATGCCATCGGTAGCATCCGGACGTGAACCGCCCCCGAACCGCGGAAGCATCGCCCACAGCAGGTGGTGGCGGCGCCGCCCATCCAACGTGATCGAGCGCTGGCTCCCCGGCGTCCGCGTGGCACGCACCTACGAGCGAGGATGGCTCCGATCGGATCTGATCGCCGGGCTGGTCCTGGCCGCCATCCTGGTGCCCCAGGGCATGGCCTACGCCGAGCTCGCAGGGCTCCCAGCGGTGACCGGTCTCTACACGACCATCGCGTGCCTCGTCGGCTACGCCCTCTTCGGACCGTCACGGGTCCTGGTCCTCGGTCCCGACTCCTCGGTGTCACCGCTGATCTTCGCCGCCATCACGCCGTTGCTCGTTACCGACGACCCCGGTTCGGCGATCGTCCTGGCCGGCATGCTCGCCGTCCTCGTGGGACTCATCGAGATCGCGCTCGGTCTGGGCAAGCTCGGGTTCGTCGCCGACCTGCTCTCCAGCGAGGTGCAGGTCGGCTACATGAACGGCCTCGCCATCACCATCATCGTCAGCCAGCTGCCGAAGCTCTTCGGGTTCTCCACCGACGCGAACGGGTTCCTGAGCGAGATCAACGAGTTCGTCCGCAACCTCGGATCGACCGACACCACGACCCTCGCCGTGGGCACCGCCGTCCTCGGCCTGCTCCTGGTCCTCCCCCGGGTCGCTCCCCGGGTGCCCGCCATCCTCGTCGGGGTCATCGGCGCGACCGTCGTCTCGGCGGCGCTCGCCCTCGCCGACGCCGGGGTCGCCACCGTGGGTTCGCTCCCCCAGGGCGTGCCCACCCCAGCCCTGCCGTGGACCGACATCAGCGATGTCGCCCCGCTCTTGATCGCCGCGGTCGGCATCACCCTCGTCTCGCTCACCGACACCATCGCCACCGCCACCAGCTTCGCGGCCCGTCGGGGTGACGAGGTCGACCCGGACCAGGAGATGGTCGCCATGGGCGCCGCCAACATCGCCGCCGGGATGTTCCAGGGCTTCGCCATCTCCACCAGCGGATCTCGCACCGCCGTCGCCGAGCAGTCCGGCGCCAAGTCCCAGCTCACCGGTGTGGTCGGCGCCGGCCTCGTCATCGTCCTGCTGCTGTTCCTGAACTCCCTCCTCGCCGACCTCCCGCAGTCCGCGCTGGCCGCCGTCGTCATCACGGCCGCCCTCTCGCTCACCGACGTCGCCGCACTGCGGCGCTACGCCCGGATCCGCAGGTCCGCCCTCGCGCTCTCCATCGTTGCGACGGCCGGGGTCATCCTCTTCGGGGTCCTTCCCGGCATCATCATCGCGATCGCGCTCTCGGTCCTCATGTTCTTCCGCCGGAGCTGGTGGCCCCACGGTGCCGTCCTCGGCCAGACGGCGGGCACCGACGGTTGGCACGACGTCGCCACCCGACCCGACGCCACCGAGCTGCCCGACATCGTCGTCTACCGGTGGGAGTCACCGCTCTTCTTCGCCAACGCCGCCGCCTTCCGACGCGAGGTGCGCCGCCTGGCCGCCGAGCGTCACCCGAGGTGGATCGTGCTGCAGTGCGAGGCCATCACCGACATCGACGTCACCGCGGCCGAGATGCTCGAGCAACTCGACAACGAGCTCAACCGCGACGGCGTCCACCTCGCGTTCGCCGAGATGCGCCACCGCCTCCAGGTGCTCGTCCTGCGCTACGGGCTCCTCGACACCCTCGACCACGACCACTTCTACCCAACCCTCGACGCTGCCCTCATCGCCGTCCGCGACACCAACACGACGCCACGGGACGATCCCAGCTGACCGGCTCCTCTCGACGATGTGAGCTCCTCGTCATCGACGCCCTCGCCGCGCCCGGCTCGGTGCCGCTCCTTCGATCAGGTCCACGGCGAGCGCGAGATCGTTGCATCCTCGCCCGCTCCCGAGCTCGGACGAGCACCTGAACCGCCCACATGGAACATCGGGACGTCGCACCCATCCGTCGACCGGCGTGACCGACGTGGGCCGTCGGCCTGGGAGCACCGCTCGGGCATGAGGTGCTCGATGCAGTCCGGACTTCATCTGGAGGCTCGAAGGCGCTCGGCGAACCAGCTCGCGTCGCGACCACCGAGGAGCGGCGTTGACCAACGAGACGACGCCTCGCCGGGGTCGCCGGCATCGGTGCCGGCGATCCCCCCGCACGCGACGCGCGTCGCCTTCTCCTCGCCTCGCCACGCAGCGAGCTCGAGCGCGTGCACGCGGTGGAAGCTGTCATGACCGCCGATCACCGAGGTCAGCTCGTCGCGTTCGGCCGCGCAGGCCTCTGCTTCGGCGAACCGGCCGAACAGAGGTAGGACGAGGCTCTACGTCGCGATCCTCGCCTCGACAGCGTGCCCGCGGTTCCGCTCACGCCGGCTGACCAGCACGGGGCGTGCCACGCTACGTCGGATGGATGAGCCGACGTTGTCCCCCACGGGTGTGGTGCGCGCGTTCTTCGACGCACAGGGACGGTCCGACCCGGTCGGGATCGAGGCGCTACTGGACCCCTCGGTCCGGTGGCAGTTCGACGAGCAGAGGTTCTCTGGCCGGGCGTCGGTGCTGGATCAGATCGCCGTGGCGACCGATCGCCATCCCGAGCACCTCGACCGCCTCGTCGGCTGGCGGCTCGTCGACGGCCTCGTCGAGGTGGATCACGAGGTGGTGCTGCGAGATGTCGGAGTGCGAGATCCGCGCGTACCCAGTTTGGTCAGCACGTTCGCCGTGGCCGACGGGCGGATCATCAAGATCACCACCCGCCCGGTCGGCTGATCCGTGGTCCACCCGATGGCGTCAGTCGACCTTCGAACGGCGAGGCGTGTCGCGCACAGCAGCCGCGGGAGTCCGATGCGAACCCGAGCGGCGTCGCCGCAACGCACGTGCTCGGGCACGTCGGTCACCGGGTGAGCCGGAGCGGTACTGCCTTCGGAGATCAGGGATCGAACTCGGGCACGACCTCAGGCGCCGTGGGCCCGAACGGCCCACGGGAAGGCGTGACCCGACGGCGGGCCGCTGGGGAGGCCGGGCACCGAGGAGCTCAGCACGCGATCGCCGCGGCCGGTTCGGCTCCGTCGTGCAGATCGAGCACCACCAGCTGGAGCGGCCCCCGCCGGACGGATGCGGTACCCGGGCGGGCCGCGCCACCCACCCACACCCGAGCCGACCCGGCCGCCGCCGCGTTCTCCACCCACTGAGATGGGTGACGCACCGTGCTCATCACGATGGTGTCGCCGAAGCGGGCCGATACGAGGGGGACCTCTCGGCGCAGTCCGCTACGACGCCCGACCGTCTCCAGGACGACGAGGCCGACCCCGAGCCGCAGGGGCGAGGCCAATCCCGTCTTGACGGCGGGGAGCACCGCCCGGTTCAGCGCACGGAAAGCACCACGGGTGAGGTTCTGACGGAGCCCAGCGTTCATGCTCGCCCCAACCGCTCGCGCCCCGTCAACTATTCCGACGCCCACCTCGAACAACGCAGGCCCCGCGGGCCCGTCAGGCCGCTCGACCCTGCGCCCCGCTGCCACATCCACACCCCGACGGCGATGCTCGACGACCTCGGGCTCCCGCCTACGTCGCGGCGAGCTGGTCGAGTCGACCGAGCGCCATCCGACAGATCCCGAGGTAGGGGGCGGCGAGCCACGCGACGCCGAAGCCCACCCGGCAGCGGTGGGGTCCGAGGGGCTCGACACGGTGGTCGGTGGCGTTGACGCCCCCGACCTTCCAGGCCCAACGAGAACCGTTCACGAAGGTGGTGATCTCGAAGGCCAGGCTGACGCCCAGCGCGGTCTCGATCGTCCCGCGGGCGCCCAGTTCCAAGGTGCCGCCCTCCACCGACGCGCGCCGCACCGATGGACCCCACCGTGGCCATGCGGCCGGGTCGACGAGCAGGTCCCAGACCTCCGATGCCGGCGCATCGATCGCCGCGGTCACCCACAGGTGCCTCATCGGTCTGCTCCCGATTCGCCGATCCGAACGTGCGGGTCGGGGCCGCCGAGCAAGGAAGCGACCGCTTCTGATGCCGCGGCGCCGGAGCGTTCGGCGCCCTCGACCTTGGCGCCGCCGAACGCGTCACCGGTGAACACCAACGGAGGGAGGCCGTCGGCCACCAGGCATCGGTCGGGGTGGATCACGACGGGGCGGGCGAATCGCCACCGATGAACCTGGACCAGGTCGTCGATCGGTTCGGATCCGAGTCCCGCCGCGCGGATCAGTCCGCCGACCGCGATCTCGTCGGGGGCCTCCCAGTGCGCCGCACTGAAGTCGGCGGTGGCGTGGATCGTGATCGCAGGAACGGTGGACACGCCTTTGAGATGGTTGTCAGCCATCCAGTCGATCGGGCCGCCGGCCGGGTCGACCGCTCCGGGTTCCGCCAGCCCGGACGGTCCGTGCAGCGGGGCCAACACCGCCAGGCAAGCTTCGTACCGGATGGACCGCAACGATCCAGCATCGGCCACCGACAGGCGAACGGCGCCCCTGGTCAGCAGATCGAGCGCCTGGGGCACGGGAGCGCTGAGGACCACCGCGTCGGCGCCGACTTCCGTGCCGTCGTCGAGGCGGACCCGCCAGGCGGCACCGGATTGAGCCAGGGCGACGACCCGCGCGCTCAGCCGCACATCGAGTCCATCGGCGAGGTGCTTGGCGATGGCGTTCATGGTGGCGACCCCGCGGAAGCGGGCGTGACCGTCCCGGTCGTGGATCCCGTCGGGGCCGATGCGACCCCGGAACCACGGACGGACCACGCCCGCACGATCCCAGCCGGCCACGGTCTCGGCGAACTCGGGGGTGTGGGTGGTGATGAACTGCGCGCCGTGATCGAAGGTGGCGTCCCCGATCCGACGGGTGGCGAGACGACCACCGACACCGCGGCCCTTGTCCAGGACCACGACATCGAAGGACCGGTTCAGGTGCCGGGCGGCAGTGAGCCCGGCGACCCCGGCACCCACCACCACGACTCGTCGACGGGGTATCACAGCGCGCCCGCGTCGAGGGCGACGAGCACCTCGGCGGCCCGGATGTTGACCTCGTCGAGATCGCCCAGCCGTTGCCCGGCGTGGACCTGCCGGGCCACGCGGGCGTTGCGTTCGAAGCGGCGCTGCCGCCGCTGTTCTCGGGTGCACCCACCCGGATGCGCTGCGTCGGCCAGGTCATCGACGACGTCGGTGCGCACGGCTACGCGCACCACATCCAGCGCCTGATGATCCTGGGCAACCTGGTGCTGTTGACCGGCATGATCGGCCAGCACCGAACGATCGAGATCGTCGAGCGGTGTCCGCAGCGGCTCCGGCCACGCCCGCCCATCCCTGGGTGGCCGCTCGCGGTTGTCGGCATCGAAGTTCCAGCGGCCACCGACCGGTTCGCCGTCGTCCATCAGGTAGCCGAGCCGGCCGCGTTGCCAGCGGTAGAAGTCCTCCATCTTCACCGAGCGGCGCGCCGCCGCCCAGGCGCCGAACTCCTCGTAGTGACAGAGGAACTGGTCGGAACGCGCCACGTCGACACCCAACCGGCCGAGCAGCGCCAACCCGTCGAACGACGCCGGTTCCATCGCCACCACTTGCGACGGTGCATGCTCGGCCCGATGGGCGGCAAGGCCAGCCGCGAGACTCGCCGATGAGCGGTAGTCGACCTCGAAGCCCTCGGCCACCAACTCCGCCGCGAACCTCCGCATCGAGCAGACCACCAGGTGCGCACGCTGGCGGTGCCACCGTTTGGACGCGAGCTTGGCGCGGCTCTCGACCATCAGCACCCGCGAGGTCGCCGGCGTGGCCGAGCGGAGCGGACCGAGACGCCGGTTGAGCTGGTCACCGAACACCCAGATCGTGTCCACAGACCACACCCTAGAACCGGCAACCCCGACGGCCGTTGTGAACACCGAGCTCGCCGAGCCCCTTCTCGCGGGTTGCGCCCATCTCGAGGTGCTCGGGACGAGCACCGTCGGCAGACTCCACCTCGTACGGTGGACCGATGGTCGATGACGAGAAGCCACATGTGTACGTTCCTCCGGGAGAGGCGCCGCCGGCCGCGCTGGTGATCGAGGACGTCGCCGTCGGTGACGGCGACGAGGCCGTCAGCGGATCGACCGTCGAGGTGCACTACGTCGGCAAGGCATGGTCCACCCGAGCCCAGTTCGATGCGTCCTGGGATCGCGGCGAGTCCTTCTCGTTCACCCTCGGTGCCGGTGGGGTGATCGCAGGATGGGACCAAGGTGTTGCCGGCATGCGGGTGGGCGGTCGTCGACGCTTGGTCATCCCTCCGAACCTCGCGTACGGCAAGCAGGGTGCCGGTCGCACAATCGGACCGAACGAGACGCTCGTGTTCGTCGTCGACCTGCTCGCGCTCAGCTGAGGGGCCCCGCGCCCCGGAATGCGCACGATGGGCCCACGGTTCCTATCCCTGATGGTTGAAGTGTCAACCGCTTGACGTCTCGAGGAGAATCCGTGCAGATCGGCATCGACAGCTTCGCTGCCGTGGTCTCGGACCCGCAGACCGGTACGACCCTTCGGGCGGACGACCGCATCGCCAACCTGCTCGAGGAGATCGAGGCCGCAGATCGCGCCGGCGTCGACGTGTTCGGGATAGGCGAGCGGCGCTCGTCGTTCGATCTGTCCGAGTCCGACGGGGACGACGAGCGCGGCATCGTGGCCGAGGGGAGCCCCGTACGCCGGGTCTCGTTACGGCCAGTGGAGGCCTTGGTACGGATCGGGATTCTCCCCAGCCCAGCGGTCGAGGTGCTCGGCGAGATGTGGGGGAAGCGCTCCTCCCGACGGGAACGACGCCTTGCGAACGAACACGACTGGGGTGCACGGACGGTCATCGGCTTGCCGGGCTTCGACGAGGGCTGCGAAGTCAGCGAAGTTCTCGGTCACGACGACTCGCCGCTCCCCCGCTGCCAGATCGAAGACCTCATCGTCGGACGCGCCTTGCATCTCGACCTCGAACACCGCAACCGCGTCATGACCCTTGGCTCGAAGCTCTTCGGCCACCGCCGACGGGAACATCTCGTCGACGAGCCACTTCACGACGACAGGAGTCGCTCGCGCCGAGCGATGCTTTCGCGGACTCGCTCGGCTTCGCTATCGTCCGCATCGATGCGCTGGTCGATCTCGAAGGGATGCGCCGCGTAGAAGTCGACCGCAAGGCGAATCTGCGAGACAGGCAACCCGGTCGCTTCCGAGACGGCTCGTAGGCGCTTCTCTCCTCGGCCACTGGTCGTCTTGACCGCGCGGATGACCTCCCAGACATCTGGCCCTGCGACGAGGCCGGCACGACGGCCCACCGGACCATCGCGGTAGATGACCCCGGGAAACCGGCGCGTGTTGATGCCCTCGTTGAGCAGGGTGGCCACCAACGAGGTCACTGATGTTCCACTGGCATCCGCTTCCTGGTCGAGCTTTTCGAGAAGGTCTTCGGGGAGCCGGAAGGACGTAGGACGGGACATTGCCACCTCCTGTAGTGCGACGCGCTACAACCTAGCGCGGGACGGACACGGCAAGTTGACCGACCGCGCCGACGCTCCGCCGGAAGATCTCGATCTCGGAGCGCGTGACCCGTCGCGAAGCACTCATCGGACCGGCCGAACGACCATGTGTCGATAATGGCGACCAAGGGAACGCTCCGCCGCGGCGACCCAGTCAGCGTCCTTGATGACACGTCCACCAGTGGGCACAATTTTGGGCACAAAAGTGGGCGGTACGGGCCGTCAGGGCACAATCCTGGATGGTACGGCCGGGCACGGAGGCGCCATCCGGCCGATTCGTGGAACTGCTGGTCAGATGCCCTGGGCAGTCATCTGAGCGGACGTCTGTGGCTTCTCTGCGATACCCACAACCTTCTAGCTAGTCACCCGAGGGCCGTCATTCGTGACAGGTGGTTTCCTGACCGCGGGCCGACGATGAGACCAGGCCAAGCAACCTACTTCGAGCCCTCGTCACTGCAGGTCCCCTCGGCCACGCCTCGCAGCCCGGTATGCGGATCACCGACGTCTTGCCGTTCGCCCACCGGACTAGCGCCGACGTCAATCGGCACGCGACCGGTGGCGGTCGAGGCGGTCGGCGAGCTGTTCTGCGGCGTGGCGGTCACCGGCGGGTATGGCGTGGGCGTACACGTTGAGCGTGGTCGAGGCGCGGGCGTGCGCCAACCGGGCGGCGACAACTGGGACAGCGTCGCCGGCCGCGAGCATCTCGGTGGCCATGAAGTGGCGCAGATCGCGGAGACGATGCCCGCCGAGCCCGACCTGGCCTCGCAAGTTGATGAACCGCTGGTCACCCAGTGCGGCTTCCACGGATCGAGCCCGGGCGCGTCCCAAGCGAACACGTAGGCGTCCGGCGGGAGCTCGACATCGGCGCCGTCGACCCGCCGCCGCGCCCTTGCGAGTTGTCCGACGAGGATCGGGGTGGTTGCGGGATCGATCGAGACCCGGTTGCGCCTTCGGTTCTTCGTCGGCACCTTCTCCCGAATCGAGCCTCGCATCGGCCACCTCGTCTCGTCGGGCCGAGGTGTGTTGGCCGGCTCAGCGGAGAGCGAACGAAGCGATGAAGCGTTCGTGGTCGACCAGGGTGCCCACGACGGCGGCGGACACCATGATGACGGTCCGACGTCCTGACACGAATGCCACACCCTGCACCGTCCGGGTCTGGCCGGCGACGTCGGCGGTGCCGGTGAAGTTCTGTGACGGGAGGTAGCCGAACTGGCTGGGCTCACGCGTCTCGTAGACGAAGCCGGCCTCGTTGGCCATGCCATCGAGCGCCCCGTTCATCGCCGCCTGGGGGTCGTCGAAGTAGTACCCGTCGGCAATGTCGAAGTACATGACCATGTACAGGGTCGGACCCCGTTCGTGAACGGCCGCCTGGCCTCGCCCGAACTTCACATCGTCCTGGACGACGGGTTCCGTGATCGGAGCGCCCGGGAACTCGACCACGAACGAGCCGTCGGTCGGGCTCCAGGTCGTCCACGTCGGAGCGGTGCTGGCGACGGTCGAAGGATCGTTGCCGTCGAGGGAGGTCGTCTGAACCGAGGCCGAGGTTCCGATCAGGCTCACCGCCAGCACGAGCACGGCGATGAGGGCCACGAACGCGACACCGAGGATGCCCAGCACCTTCACCACCATGACCGCGGTGGAACCGGACCGAGGTCGGGCCACCTGCGGTGATGCTCCCCGGAACATCGGTGGGGCGAAGGTCGGCGGCGAAGCACCCACCGGAGGCGGGAAGGTCCGAGACACGCCGGCCGATGGCGGGCCCGATCCGGCCGAGGGCGGCGGCGTCCAATTGCGGGGCTTGAGGCCCTCGGGGTCGAACCCGCATGCGTGGCACCAATCCCAGTCAGTTTGCACCGCACCGTTGCATCGTGGGCAGGTGACCTCCGCTGCCATCCATCCTCCTCCGTCGCACCTCTGCTCGCTGGCGTGACGACGACGGTACTTGGTGGTGGGCATGAGCCCGGGGCACGCCCAAAACGTTGTCGGTCGTCGCGGAACGGGATCGAGGCGCGAGAGGTACGAACCGACGGCGACCGTTCGATGGCTCGACAGCCTGGGTCAGCGCCCGACGCAGCACGCCATGGATCCGATGCACCGTCCCGTCCGAAAGCCCGCGCCCGCCGCTACCGCCGTGGTCGCGAAGGTCCGCGTAGAAGGCATCGATGTTGGCCGTGGTCAACTGCCCCACCGGGAGATGACCGAACCGTGGGTCCAGGTGCACGTTGATGACGCTGCGAGTCTGGCGCTGGGTGTTCACCGCCCACCCGGGTGCCGCCGTCGCGTACCACTGCTCGAAGAGCTCCCCGAAGGTCGTGTCCAACGCTTGACGACGGGGGCTGGCTCACCCGCGCGGCGAACACCGCCAACTCCGCTTCGGCCTCCCGACGCGAGCCTCGCACCGTGCGGGTCGCGTAGCGCATCCTGCCTGTGTCGGGGTGCGTGCCGTCGTAGACCCTCAGCTCCCAACTGTTCGCACCCCGCTGCCGCAACGAACCGTTCATGACCGTCTCCCCCCGGGGACGGCGAGCGTCGCCGTCAGCCGGCCGGGATCATGGCCGAGATGGCCATGGGCAACACCATGGGCAACTCGCCCGGCGAAAACGGTGGGAGGCCCCCGAAGGGGCCTCCCACCAGCACTTCCTGGAGCGGACGACGAGATTCGAACTCGCGACCCTCACCTTGGCAAGGTGATGCTCTACCAACTGAGCCACGTCCGCGTGGAGAGACGACCATAGCAAGGATCGTTCCGGGGGCGACAACTGCGACGGCCGGCCACGCCCGATCACGAGACCTGGGTCGTCATTGGGCGATGCGTGCGACGTGATCGCGGAGCCGGTGCGCGAAGTCCTGGGCGAGTTGGCGGTCGACGATGCCGCTGAAGGTGATGCTCTGGTCATCGGCGAGGAAGATCAGTGACGCCGTGCGATCGTCCTGCCAGCCCTGCACCACCAGCTCGGGAGCGAGCGGGATGGAGCGCACCCGTGGGACCCACTCCTGCTCGTTCACGAGGAGCACCCGCTGATCGGTGAGCGCCGCCATGGCGATGTAGCTCTGGTACACGCCCTGGACCAGCGATTCGACCTTCTCGTCCGGCTCCAGCAGACCGGTGAGGATCCCCAAGGCGATCCGACCGGTGCGCATCGCCCCTGCGGACATCTGCGGGACGACCGCGCCCACACCGTTCGGGTCGACGATCTCGCGTGGGTGCTCCTGCTCGGGGGGCAGGCTGACGGGGGTCGACCCGACCACATCGGCCTCGCGCTCCGACCCGGGCTCGAGCTCGGGTTCACGTTCGGGTGCTACCGGGGCGACGGATGGGGGCGGCGGCGGCTCGGCGACATCGGCGTGGTGCGTGGCGACGAAACCTGGCGGCAGCGACGGCGCCCCGCCCGCAGAACCCTCGGACCCGGCGGCGATGCCCGGCTCCGGATCGGATTCGTCCGACGGGCTCGCCGCCGCTTCGGGGGCGGACCCCTGCTCGGCATCGATCGACGCATCGGGTCGACCGGACGGACCGGACGGACCCGTCTCCGCCGCGTCGTCGGCGCCGGCGGCGTCGGTCCATGACGGTGCGGGCGGCGGTGGCGGCACGGCGGCGGGCGGCGCGGGCGGCGGAGGAACCGTCGACATCGCCGGGGAACCTTGCCGGGCCTGGTCGGACCACGGGCCCGCGGCAGCCGGTCCTGGCAGCGGGGCCTCGCCATCGGGAGGAGGCGACCCGGGCGCTCCCCAGCTCGGAGCCTTGGCCCCACCGGGCGACGGAGGCGGCGGAGGCGGCGGTACCGCTCCCGGCGGCGGCGGACTCGGCGGACCCGCACCAGGCGGAACCGGGGGCGGCACCGAACCAGGCGGCGCAGGCGGGGGCGGCGGTACCGCACCGGGGGGTGGGGGCGGCGGCATCGCGCCAGGCAGCGGGGGCGGCGGCATCGCACCGGGCGGCGCAGGCGGCGCAGGCATCGGCGGAACCGCACCAGGCGGAACCGGGGGCGGCACCGAACCAGGCGGCGCAGGCGGGGACGGCACGGCACCGGGGGGCGGGGGCGGGGGCGGAAGGGGAACTGCCGACGGCGCGGGTAGGGGCGGCGGGGGTGGCGCCGCCGCGGTGAAGCTGGGGGGCGGCGGAGGCGGCACCATCACCGCGGGATCGGAAGGAGGCGGAGGCGCATCGGCGCTCACGGCGGGATAGAGAGCGGACGCGGGCGCATCAGCGCGCCCAGCGGGATCGAGAACGGACGCAGGCGCATCGGCGCTCACGGCAGGATCGACGACGGCGCCGGGGTTCGCCTCGCTCCCCTCGAGCACCGGTTCGTCGACGGGTTCCTCAGCGACCTCCACAACGGCGGCGGGCTCCTCATCTGCACCACCGTCGGACGCGTCCGGTTCGATGGCCGGTTCGTCGGGACCCGACGAACCGCCGTCATCGGAGGCTGACCCGACCGGGGCGTCGGCGGCCGACGCGTCCGGATCCTCGATGAGCTCCGGACCGGGGGACGCACCGTCGCTGGGCGTCGCCTCCGGGTCGACGGACTCGTCGCCGTCATCGGTACCCGAGGGCTCATCCTCTGCGGGGGCGGAGCCTGTCGCGTCGGCGGCGACGGAGGCAGCACCCAGGTCGCCATCGACCGCGGCGATGTCGTCGCCGAGGCCGTCGGCGGCCTCATCCGAGTCCGACGGGTCGGTCGTACCCGTCCGAGCGCTCGACGCGTCGTCCTCGCCCGCGACCGACTCGGACGCGTCCCCGCTCGCTGCCGTCACCGCTTCGAGCGCGTCAGGGTCCGACGCATCGCCCGAGACGTCGGCCTCCTCGACAGCCTCGGCACCTGCGCCACCGTCGCCACCCGCGACACGTGCGACACCCGCGACGTCGTCGGCCTCGGCCGGCGGCGAGGGCGCATCGTCGGCCTCGGCCGGCGGCGAGGTCGCATCGTCGGCCTCGGCCGGCGGCGAGGTCGCGTCGTCAGCCGCTGCGGCCTGGTCGAGCTCGACGTCGGTGTCATCCACCACGTCGACCTCGGCCTCCGCGTCGATGCCCGCCTCGACCCCGGGCGCCACCGAGGTCGTGTCATCGTCGACGTCGTCGGCCAGCGCGTCCGACGCATCGCCGGGTTGCGCGTCGGAGGCCGACGGTCCGGGCGATGGTGCCGTGGCTCCAGGAGGAGGAGGAGGAGGAGGAGGCGGCGGCGGCGGGATCGCGCCAGCATCGGCGAGTGGAGGAGGTGGCGGCGACGGGATCGCACCAGCGCCGGCCGGTGGTGGCGGGGGTGGTGGTGGCGGCGGCGGTGCGCCGTCGACGGCCTCCACCTTGCGTCCGCACGTGATGCAGAACTTCGAACCCTCGGGAATCTCTGCGGAACACGCTGGACAGTTCATCGCACCCCTCTGGTCATCCGGTCGCCACCGACTCCCCGCCGCGGGACCGAGGCCCGGCTGGGAGCGGCCAGACTAGTGCCCGGGCCCGCGACGTGGCGCGGGTCTGCGGCCGCCCTCTGGTTCGTCTCGACGACTCCTCGTCGCGCACGCCCGCACCCACCTGGGGGTCACGACATCCTCGGATCGCCGCCGGTTCGGCCGGTGGCACCGGCACCTCGGCGGCGGGGAGCACCCGGTCGATACCCGGTGCCGTCAGCCCGAGGTCACCTGGATCCGGCGGCCTCGTCGATGAGGGCGAGGTGCTCGTCGGGCAGACCCGAGGTGGCGACCTCGGCGATGCCGGCGTCGCTCATCTTGGCGATCGTCTTGGCGACGACCGATACCGCGTGATCGTGACCGAGCCGGTCGAGGAGACCCGCCAGCTGGGTCTGCAGGAACACCAGGCAGCGCGCGTCCTCGTGCACCTGGACGACGGGGTCGGTGCCGAGGCCCTCCTTGCGGACGATCTGGACGACCCGGGCCACCTCGTCGCTGCCGTACCCGCACCGCTCGAGGATGACGGCGACGTCGTCGCCGTGTTGGCGCTGGAGCCGGGCCCGCCAGCGCAGGTAGCCGGCCCGACCCTCGGGGTAGGACGCACGCGGCACGGTCCAACGGCGGAGGTGGTGCGCCCGAGCCGCGAGCAGCGCCAGGTCGTCGGCTTCGGGGTCGAGACGGACGACCATCGCCGACATGAGCTCGGCGTGCGCCTGCTCCTTCGGTCGCTCCACGCCTTCGACCACGACGGTTGCTGGGTCATCCTCGTTCGCCCGGTCGATCTCGGCGATCGCACGCTCGAACCGGCTCACGAGCCCGACTCGCCGCGGTCGACGCCCTCC
>JBBSTY010000014.1:0-42442 GCA_038235385.1 Acidimicrobiales bacterium
GGCCGAAGACCAGCGCGGTCTTCTCGAGCACGCCCGACTCCTCCATCTCGATGAGGAGGTCGGTGCCCTCACGGGTGCGTTCCCCCACCCCGGCGAACACCGAGACGCCACCGTGGTTCTGGGCCACGCGGCGGATCATCTCGGTGATGAGCACCGTCTTGCCCACACCGGCGCCGCCGAACAGGCCGATCTTGCCGCCCTGCACGTACGGGGTGAGCAGGTCGATGACCTTGATGCCGGTCTGGAAGACGAGCGCCTTGGGCTCGAGGGAGTCGAAGGACGGGGCCTCGCGGTGGATGTCCCACCGTTCGACGACGCCTTCGAGCGGGGCGCCGTCGGTGTCGAGCGGCTCGCCGATCACGTTGAACACGTGGCCGAGGGTGGCGTCGCCGACGGGCACCGAGATGCCACGCCCGGTGTTGCGCACCACCGCACCGCGGCTGAGGCCGTCGGTCGGCTTGAGGGCGACGACGCGGACCCGGCTGTCGCCGATCTGCTGAGCGACCTCGCACGTGATGGTGACCGGCTTGTCGTCGACGGTGACGTCGATCTCGACGGCGAAGTTGATCTCGGGAAGCGAGCCGCGTGGGAACTCGACGTCGACCACCGGGCCGGCGATGGCGACCAC
Organism: Acidimicrobiales bacterium; assembly: GCA_038235385.1. Classification (GTDB taxonomy): domain Bacteria; phylum Actinomycetota; class Acidimicrobiia; order Acidimicrobiales; family Acidimicrobilacustridaceae; genus JBBSTY01. Next base: position 629 of record JBBSTY010000014.1, read on the forward strand.
GCGACCTTCCTTGAGGGTGGTGGGGTTCTCGGTGACGGTCATCGGTTCTCTCCGGGGGTGTGTGCCGACTCGGCGGCGGTGAGGCAGAAGGGCAGCGACGGGGTCAATGCTTGGACGGAACGGGATCGCGGGGGTCGAGGTGCGGCGCGAAGAGGTGCTCGGGCTGCAGGAAGCTCGGCAGGGTGTCCTCCTTGGACCCCGTGTCGGAGCCCAGGGCTTCGGCACCGCTGACGATCTCCATGATCTCGGTGGTGATGGCGTCCTGGCGGGCCCGGTTCATGATGCGGCTCAGGGTGATCTTGAGCTCTTCGGCGTTGTCGGTGGCGGCCTTCATGGCCCGCTGACGAGCGGCGTACTCCGACGCCGAGGCGTCGAGGAGGGCCGAGTAGATCCGGCTCTCGACGTAGCGGGGCAGCAGCTCGTTGAGGATGCCGGTGGGCGACGGCTCGTACTCGAGGTCGGCGGACGGACCGCTCGCCACGGCGCCGTCGGTGTCATCGGTCTGGAGTGGCAGGAAGCGACGGACGACCGCTTCCTGGGTGCCGGCGCTGATGAACCGCCAGTAGATGATGTCGGCCGACAGGAAGGTGCCCGCCTCGAACAGCGGCCGGATGGCCTGGCCGAGCTCACGGGCCTGCTCGTAGGTGGGCTGCTCGGTGAAGCCGAGGAACGTCTCGGTGATCTCGAAGCCACGGAACTTGAAGTAGCTCTGCGCCTTCTTGCCCACGACGAAGAGGTTGAACTTCTCGCCGTCGGCGCGTGCGGCGTTGATCTCGCGCTCGGCCATGCGGATGACCGTGCTGTTGTAGCCACCGCAGAGGCCGCGGTCGGAGCTCACGACGATGATCGCTCGGGTGTCGGCCCCCTCGTGCTGGCGCAGGAGGGGGTGGTCGCGGGCGGCACCTGCCTTGACGAGGTCCATGATCACCGAGGTGATCTCCTCGGCGTACGGGCGGGCCGACGCGGCGCGGTCCTGGGCCTTCACCACACGGGTGGCGGCGATGAGCTCCATGGCGCGCGTGATCTTCTTCGTGGACTCGACCGACTTGATGCGGTTGCGAAGGATGCGCTCCTGACCTCCAGCCATGGGCTACTGATCCTCTTCGCGGTCGATCTCGTGCTCGGGCAGCGTGGCCTCGGCACGACCGCCGGCGGCGGTGAGCTCGGCATCGCCGGGATCCGCGCCTGCGGGCCCGGACCCCGGAGCGATCCCCCCGGTCGGGGCGAACTCCTGGGTGAACGCCTTCAGCGCCGCTTCGATGCCGTCGGGGAGGGTGCCCTTCTCGCGGATCTCGGTGAGCAGCTCGGCCTTGCGGGCCCGGACCCAGTCGAGCAGCTCGGTCTCGAAGCGTTTGACGTCGGAGACGGGCAGGTGGTCGAGGTAGCCGTTGGTCCCGGCGAAGACCACCACGACCTGCTCCTCGACCGGCATCGGCGAGTTGAGGGGCTGCTTGAGCAGCTCGGTGAGCCGGTAGCCACGGTCGAGCTGGGCGGCCGAGATCTTGTCGAGCTCGGAACCGAACGAGGCGAAGGCCTCGAGCTCACGGAACTGCGCGAGGTCGAGCTTGAGCGTGCCCGACACCTTGCGCATGGCCTTGATCTGGGCGGCGCCTCCCACGCGGGACACCGAGATGCCCACGTCCACGGCGGGACGCACACCGGACTTGAACAGGTCGTCCTGGAGGTACACCTGGCCGTCGGTGATCGAGATCACGTTGGTCGGGATGTACGCCGAGACGTCGCCGGCCTTGGTCTCGATGATCGGCAGCGCGGTGAGCGACCCGGCACCGAGATCGTCGGAGAGCTTGGCGGCGCGCTCGAGCAGGCGGCTGTGGAGGTAGAAGACGTCACCGGGGTACGCCTCACGGCCCGGCGGGCGGCGCAGCAGCAGCGACATCTGGCGGTAGGCCTCGGCCTGCTTGGAGAGGTCGTCGTACACGACGAGGGCGTGTTCGCCGTTGTCCATCCAGTGCTGGCCCATGGCGCAGCCGGCGTAGGGGGCGAGGTACTTGAACGGTGCCGGATCGGAGGCGGGCGCCACCACGACGACCGTGTAGTCCATGGCGCCGTTCTCCGTGAGGGTGTTGACCGTCTGGGCGACGGTCGAGCCCTTGAGCCCGATGGCGACGTAGATGCACTTCACGCCCTGGCCCTTCTGGGCGAGGATCGTGTCGACGCAGACGGTGGTCTTGCCCGTCTTGCGGTCGCCGATCACCAGCTGACGCTGACCGCGGCCGATGGGGGTCATGGCATCGATGGACTTGATACCGGTCTGCAGCGGCTCGCCCACCGGCTGGCGGCCGGTGATGCCCGGGGCCTGGATCTCCATGCGTCGGGACTGGGTACCCACGAGCGGGCCCTTCCCGTCGATGGGAGCGCCCAGGGCGTTGACCACCCGACCGAGGACGCCGTCGCCGACGGGGATGTCGAGGATGCGCCCGGTGGCCCGGACGGTGCCGCCCTCCTGGATCTGCGACGCGTGCTCGCCGTCGCCGAGGATCACCGCGCCGATCGACTCCTCGTCGAGGTTCAGCGCCAGCCCGAGGGTGCCGCCGTCGAACTCGAGGAGCTCGTTGACCGACGCATCGGGCAGACCCGACACGCGGGCGATGCCGTCGCCGACCTCGAGGATCCGACCGACCTGCTTGGTCTCGACCTCGGGGTTGAAGTCGGCGAGGTTCTTCTGCAACGCAGCGGTGATGTCGCCGGTGTTGATGGTGAGTTCAGCCATGGATTCAGGGTTCCTTGCGCGATGGCGGTGCGGGGAGACTCAGAACGATTCTTTGAGCTGGGCGAGACGGTGACGGACCGAGCCGTCGATGACGGTGTCGCCGATCTGGGTGACGACGCCGCCGAGCACGGTGGGATCGACGATGACGACGATGTCGACATCTTGGCCCGTGGCCGTCTTGATGGCGGCGGCGAGGCGGTCCTTCTGATCCTGGTTCAGGTCGACGGCCGACCGGACCTCGGCGATCACCGAGGACGTGAGCGACGCCGTCTTGTCGAGCAGGTGGCCGACGATGGCGGGCAGGTCACGGGCGCGACCGGCGCCGACGACGAGCGACACCAGGGCGGAGGTGGCGGGTGCCGCCTGTGCGCCGAGGAGGTCCTCGACGATCTGCTGGCGACGTGCCGCTGGGATGTGCGGATCGTTGAGCGCCTCGCGGAGCGCGTCGTTGCCCTCGACGGCCTGGGAGAACCGGAAGAGCTCGTCCTGGATCTCGTTGGCGTTGCCCTCGGCGAGGATGACGGCGTAGAAGGCGTCAGCGTAGAGATGGGCTCGTTCTCTCATGCCTGGGCCCCCACCTGTGCGATGTAGTTGTCGATGAGTCCGGCCTGCGTGCCGGCATCGAGGTTCTTGGCGATGACCGCTTCGGCGGCGCCGAGCGCCAGCGTGGCCACCTCGGCCTGCAGATCGGCGATGGCCTGCTGCTTGGACGACTCGATGTCGCTGACCGCACGCACCTTGATGCCTTCGGCGTCCTCGTCGGCCCGGGCGATGATCTGGGCCTTGAGCGCCTCGGCGGTCTGACGGGCCTCGACGAGGATCCGCTGACGCTCGTTCTCCGCATCGGCGATGCGGGTCTGGACGCCGTCGAGCTTGGCGCCGGCGTCGCTCGATGCCTTGGCGGCGTCGTCGATCTCCTTGGCGATCCGCTCGGTGCGGGCCTTCATGGCGGCCTTGGCCGGCGGAAGCGCCTTCCACCAGAGGATCCCGGCGACGATCAAGAACGACGCGAGCGCCCAGTAGAGCTCGGTGAGCTCGGGCCAGATCGGGTGGTTGGGTCCGTGCGCCTCAGCGGCGAGGATGAGTTGTTGGAACATGGGGTCTCCTGCCCGATCAGTTCTGCGAGCCGACGCGGTCGAGGTACTCGTCGACCGTGGCCCGTTGGGCACCGGCATCGAGCGGCTTCTGCACGACGGCCTGGGCCGCCTGCAACGCGATGGTGGCCACGCTCTCGCGCATCGAGGCGAGCGCCTCGGCCTTGGCCTGGGTGACTTCGGCCGCGGCGGCCGCACGGAGCGCGCCGACCTCGGCGTCCGCCGCCCCCAACTTCTCCTTGCGGGTGAGCTCGGCCTGAGCCCGGGCGTCGTCGATGATGCGACTTGCCTCGACCCGGGCGCTGGCCAACGACGCCTCGTACTCGGTCAGTGCGAGGTCGGCCTGCCCGGTGGCCGCTTCGGCCTGGGCGAGGTCGGCACGGACCTTGTCGTCACGTTCGGCCATCGTGCGCTGCACCGGCGGGAGCAGGACGAACTTCATGAGCGCCCACAGCGCGACGAACGTGACCAGACCCCAGAACATCTCGTTCGGGACGGGAAGGATGGGGTTGTTCGGCTGCTCGGCCGCACCGCTCTCTGCGGCGAACACGAGGAAGCTCGCGAACTGGACCACGAGGGTCTCCTTGGTTCAGAGGATCGGGGATCGAAGTCGAATCGAACGGGTCGAGTCGACGGGGTGCCTCAGGCGAACTTGAGGAGGATGAACACGACGAAGCCGATGAGGGCGAGCGCCTCGGTGAAGGCGATGCCGAGGAACATGGTGGTACGGACCATGCCGGCGGCTTCGGGCTGGCGGGCCATGGCCTGGACCGACTGGCCGACCAGCACACCGATGCCGATGCCCGGTCCGATGGCCGCGAGGCCGTAGGCCAGACCGGCGTTGGTGGCCGCCGAGACGTTTTTCAGGTCAGCAGCGGTGGTTGCTTCGCCGGCAGCCTGTGCCACGGTGCCGAGAGTTCCAAGAACGCTCATCTGTCGGTTCTCCTGTTGGTATCTGGGTTGCGCCGCCGAACACCGGCGACGACAGCTTGTTTCGAATCGCCCGGGTGGGCGACCGGGAAGGTCGGGAAGGTCGGGATCAGTGGTCGGGGTGCGCCGCGCCGCCGATGTACACGGCAGCGAGGATGGTGAACACGTAGGCCTGGAGGAACGCCACCATGACCTCGAACGCGGTGAGGGCCACCAGCATCGGGAACGAGAGGACGAGTGCGGCGGCCACCAGCGAGGCGGTGAACAGCGCGATGCAGAGCACGGCGAAGGTCACCAGCAGGATGTGGCCGGCGAGCATGTTGGCGAAGAGACGAACGGCGAGCGAGAAGGGCCGCACGATGAAGGTCGAGATGAACTCGATCGGCGTGACCAGGATGTAGAGCGCCTTGGGCACGCCCGGGGGGAACACCGCGTTGAAGAAGTACTTGGGACCCTGCGCCTTGATGCCCACGCAGATGAAGAACGCCCAGGTGAGCAGGGCGAGGATGGCCGGGTTGGCCATGCGGGCGTTGGCCGGCATCAGGAACGGGGGGATGACCTCGAACATGTTGCCGATCAGGATGAAGAAGAACAGCGAGCCGAGGAACGGGATGTACTTCTCACCGCCGTGGCCGATGGTCTGCTGGACGATGCCCTTGTCGATGAAGTCGACCGACACCTCCATGAGGTTCTGCACGCCACGGGGCACGAGCGACTTCTTCGAGCCGGCGATGAGGAACAGCACCGCGGTGACCACCACGGCGACGACGTTGTAGAGGGCGATCTTGTTGAAGCCCCACCAGATGTCTTCCCCGCCGAAGAAGTTCGGCCATTCGACCAGGTTCTCGATCGGCGGGAACTCGAGCTGGGCGAGGATCGGCAAAGTCGACGACACGAGGTCAGAACTCCTTCTGAGCGGGAGCGGAGCGTTCGGGTACGGGAGCGACGTCCGGCGTGACGGTGGCTGCGGCGGCACGAGCCGACGCAGTCGCCTTCGGCTTGAGCCCGGGGTGCGCGAGGTTGGCGGAGATGTACCTCATCTCCCAGAACAGGAGACCGAGGTGGGTGACGACCAGGGTGATGCCGAAGGGCACGACCAACATCCACGATGCCTCGCGGGCGGCGAAGAAGGCGCCGAACACGATGGCCATGCGGATGAAGAACCCGAACATCGACATGCCCATGAGCATCCCGACCGAGATGCGGGCACCGGTGGCGTCGAGGAAGGCGGCAACGACGAAGTTGACCACGACGATGGCGATCGCGTAGGTGGTCGAGATGGCGCCGTTGAGGCCCCAGATGAGGCCGAACACGACGATCACCACGGGCGCGGCCATCGCGGCGCGCTTCACCATGTCGCGGACGATCTCCGATTCGGGAGCGGGACCCTCGAGCGGGCCTACGAACGTTTCGCCCATGGCCCCTCCGCGTCGTGCGCCTGCATCTCGAGGTCGTAGGTGTAGTAGATCTTCGCGACGGCGCCACCGAGGCCGACCACCGCGAAGACCACGGTGAGCCAGGGCGTGGTGCCGATCCAGCGGTCGAGCCCGTAGCCGACGAGCGCGAAGAGCAACGGGCTCACGACGAGCTCGAAGGATCCATGGCTCTTGTGCATCGACTGCGTGAGCTCGCGTCTTTGCGAATCGGACACTTGGGGACACCTGCGAGTCGTGACTGGACGCCGGGGATCCGGTCGCCCGACCGGCGACGCCATGGGCGGTCGGCGGCGCTTGTGAAGCATTTCCCAAACTAGTGGGGCGCTTCGCGAGGCTGCAAATTCCCAACCGGCACGATGGCCAACTCGGCTCGCGGCAGCCCGCGAGATCGGTTCCGGCGCGCTCAGCCCTCGGCGGGGTCCGCCCGTTCGGTCGGGGCGTGGCGACCGGGAACGTCGAACGACGCCAGGGCCTCGGCGGGCGAGACCCGCGCCGGATCACCCGATCCCGAGGGATGGGGCTCGTCGGCACCCGATGCGCCGGCCGCGGCCTCGGCTGCGGTCGCGGCCCGCCGATCGGCGCGGGTCGAGCGCACCCCGGGGTGCAGGACGGTGAACAGCGCCAGGCACAGCGCAGCGATGCCGACCGGCACCAGGGCGTTGCCCTTGCCGTCGCTGTAGGTCGGGTAGAGGACCAGGATCGACAGCAGCGCGGTCCACCCCCAGAGGATCAGGACGCTGCGACGCTGCCCGTGCCCCAGGCGCACGAGGCGATGGTGGATGTGCTCGTTGTCGGCACCCGACGGCGCCTTGCGCTTGGCCGCACGGCGGACGATCGCCAGGAACGTGTCGAAGATCGGCACGCCGAGGATGAACAAGGGGATGAACATCGGGGCGAAGAAGAAGTACGTCTGTCCGCTGAACTGCACGTTCTGGTCGACACGACCGCCGACCACCATGGTGGAGGCCGCCATCAGCAGCCCGAGCAGGAGCGCGCCACCGTCGCCCATGAAGATCTTGGCGGGGTGGAAGTTGAACGGCAGGAAGCCGACGCACATGCCGAGCACGATGATCGCGACCAGGGGAGCGATGTTGCCGTCGGTCAGGATGTCGAGGTCGAGCAGCCGCATCGTGTAGAGGAAGAACGTGCCTGCGGCGATGGCCACGATGCCTGCGGCGAGACCGTCGAGACCATCGATGAAGTTGATGGCGTTGGTCATGCCGAGCACCCACACGACGCTCAACAGATACGAGAAGTTGGGGTCGAGCGCCACCACCCCGATGAACGGCACGCGGAACACCGACATCGAGATGCCGAGGAACACCAGCACGCTCGCGCACAGCACGATCCCCGCCATCTTGGCGGGCGGGGACACGTCGCGGATGTCGTCGATGGTGCCGACGGCGAGCATCAGGACGGCCGCGATCACCAGGCCGAGCGGCTCGGTGGAGTTGGTGAAGATCGCCTCCAGCACGTCGAGCCGGGCGGCGACCGCCATGCCCACGAGGAACCCCACCAACATCGCCGCACCGCCGAGGACCGGCGTGGGCCGGGCGTGGACACGCCGCTCGTCGGGCATGCTCACCGCGCCGACGCGGAACGCGACCCAGCGGAACAGCGGCGTGCAGACGAACGTCGTCGACGCGACGACCAACAGCACGATCCCGTACGCCTGAGGTGTGCTCACTCGCGGAACCCGCCTCCCCGCCCACATCGAGGCAGTCGCGTCGACATGGGGTCGTGTGCCGTGGCGATCAGGGATAGGGGACGAACTTGGAGCACAGGTTCGCGACCTCTTCGCGCACCGAGGCGATCTCCGCCGGGTCGGCGCGGCCTCGGAGCGCTCGGCTGATCAGGTGGCCGATCGTGGCCATCTCCGGCTCGGTCATGCCCTGGGTGGTGACCGCCGGCGTGCCGATGCGCACCCCGCTGGTGACGAAGGGCGACCGGGGCTCGTCGGGGATGGTGTTCTTGTTGAGCGTGATCCCGGCGTCGTCGAGCACGAGTTGGGCTTCCTTGCCGGTGAGCTCGGCGTCGAACCCCCGGAGGTCGACGAGCATGAGGTGGTTGTCGGTGCCGCCGGAGACGAGGCGGAACCCCTCCGAGGCCAAGGTCGCGGCCAGGGCCCGGGCGTTGGCGACGATCTGCGCGGCGTAGGCCGCGAAGCTGGGATGCGCGGCCTCACGGAACGCCACCGCCTTGGCGGCGATCACATGCTCGAGCGGGCCGCCCTGCAACCCGGGGAAGATCGCCTTGTCGATGGCCTTGGCGTGCTCCTCACGAGCGAGGATGCAGCCGCCGCGCGGGCCTCGGAGCGTCTTGTGGGTGGTGAAGGTGACGACATCTGCGTAGGGCACCGGGTTCGGGTGCGCCCCTCCGGCGATGAGCCCGGCGATGTGCGCGGCGTCGAACAGCAGCAGCGCACCGACCTCGTCGGCGATCTCACGGAGGATGGCGGGATCGATGATGCGGGAGTAGGCCGTCGCCCCGGCGACGATCATCTTGGGGTGCTCGCGCTTGGCCATGTCGCGGATCTCGTCGTAGTCGAGCCGCTCGTCGCTCTCGGTGACGCCGTAGGAGACGAAGTCGTACAGGCGACCGCTGGCGTTCACCGGTGATCCGTGGGTCAGGTGCCCCCCGTGATCGAGGCTCATCCCGAGGACCTTGTCGCCGACCTCGAGCAGCGCGAGGTACACCCCGATGTTGGCGTTGGCACCCGAGTGCGGTTGCACGTTGGCGTGGTCCGCTCCGAAGAGCGCCTTCACCCGCTCGATCGCCAGGGTCTCGACCTCGTCGACGAAGACGTTCCCCCCGTAGTAGCGCTTGGTCGGATAGCCCTCGCTGTACTTGTTCGTGAGGATCGATCCGGTGGCCTCCATCACCGCGGGCGACGTGAAGTTCTCCGACGCGATCAGCTGGAGGCCGGTGTTCTGCCGTTCGACCTCTCGGTCGAGGAGGTCGAACACGGCGGTGTCACGATCGGTGGGCCAACCCATGGTCCTGCCTTTCTCTGGAACGACGGACGGCCGCCTCGAGCGGCGAACGACGCAGGTGGAGCCTCGGAGCAACGTACCGGAGCCGACCCCGGTGCAGGAACACCGCCGACGGGCGTGGGGTGGGCCCGCTCACATGATGGGCCAGAGGAGGCCCACGAGCGCGGTGGTGAGATCCTCGATCTCGGTGGCGGTGCGCTTGAAGAAGCTGAACCGCCGACCGATCGGGTCCTCGATGTCGTCGTCGTCGGCGAAGAGGTAGTCGCGCGGCTCGCGACCATCCGATGCCCGCTTGATCCAGGCGGCGACGGGTTCGTCTCGGTGACGGGGACCGACGGCGCCGCCGCGACGCACGAGCTCCTTGAGGGTGAAGGACCGGGCGAAGCAGTCGAAGTCCAGGAGCGCCGCCTCGCGCACGTGGTCTCGGGTCATGCCCAGGATGAGGTCGGCCGACACCAGCATGTCCGGTGTCATGAGCCGGCTCCGGTGCCGCTCGACGTCGATGCCCCGCTTGTCCATGATCTCGACGACCTCCTCGGCGGCGGCGAGGCCGTCGCGGAGGGTCCCCGCCGAGCCGACGGTGACGTCGAGCTCGAGCGCGGCGACGTCGCGACGGAGGAAGGCCTCGGCCATGGGGGAACGACACACGTTGCCGGTGCACACCGTCAGGATCTCGATGGGGCGATTGTAGTGAGGTTCCGGTGCGCCGCTACCTTGAGCCGCGAAGGCTTCGGTCCGGCAGTCCGACGGACCGATCTCGACGAGCGGCACCGCCTGCGGGTCGCAACGAAGGGGGACCTCGTGACCACCGCGCCTGCACCGCTCGATCCGCGCACACCCGTGCTCGTCGGGACCGGCCAGTTCAACAACCGCGTCGACCGCGGCGAGCCGGTCCTCGAACCGGTCGACCTCATGACCGAGGCGCTCCGCCGCGCCGAGGCCGACACGGGCACGAGCGGGGTGCTGGGGGCGGCGGATTCGGTCCGGGTCCTCATGTTGCTGTCGTGGCGCTACCGCAACCCGGGTCGGCTGGTGGCCGAGCGACTCGGCCTCGACGACCCCGAATCGATCTACACGGTCATGGGCGGCAACTACGTCCAGACCCTGGTCAACCGCACGGCGCTCGACATCCTCGAGGGCCGCAACGACCTGGTGCTGCTGACCGGAGGCGAGTCGTGGAGGTCGAGGACCCAGGCCCGCTCGGCCGGCACCGAGCTCGACTGGACCGTCGAGGACCCGTCGGTCCCCGATGCGCTCCCCTTCAGTCCCGACCGCGACCTCATGGGCCCGGGCGAGGTGGCGCGTGGCATCTTCATGCCGGTGCAGGTGTACCCGATGATCGACAACGCCCTTCGGGCGGCGGACGGCATCAGCCTCGATGAGCAGCGCGATCGGATCGCCCGGTTGTGGTCGCGCTTCAGCGAGATCGCGGTCGACAACCCGAACGCCTGGATCCAGCGTTCCTACTCCCCCAGCGAGATCGCCACCGCCACCCCGGACAACCGCATGATCGGGTTCCCGTACACCAAGCTCGAGAACTCGAACAACATGGTCGAGCAGGGCGCCGGCCTGATCATGTGCTCGGTCGCTCGCGCCGAGTCCCTCGGGATCTCCCGGGACCGCTGGGTGTTCGTCCACAGCGGAGCCGACGCCAGCGATCACTGGTTCCTGTCGAACCGCGACAACCTCTGGTCCTCACCGGCGATGCGCACCGCAGGTCGGGCGGCGCTCGACCTGGCAGGGACGGGCCCGGACGGCCTCGCTTACGTCGACCTCTACTCGTGCTTCCCGTCCGCCGTGCAGATCGCCGCGCGGGAGCTCGGCCTGGGGACCGACCGGGATCTCACCGTCACGGGCGGCATGAGCTTCGCCGGCGGCCCGTGGAACAACTACGCCATGCACGGCATCGCCACGATGTCCGACGTCGTCCGATCCGACCCCGGGTCGCTGGGGCTGTGCACGGCGAACGGCGGCTACCTCACCAAGCACGCGTTCGGGGTGTACGGCACCGAGCCTCCCGCAGCGGGCGCCTTCCGCTGGTGCAGCACCCAGGACGAGGTCGACGCCCTCCCGTCCCGTGAGCTCGACCCGGAGCCCCAGGGCGAGACCGAGCTCGAGACCTACACCGTGATGCACGATCGCGACGGCTCGCCCGAGACCGGGTACGCCGCGCTGCGGATGCCCGACGGCCGACGGGCCTGGGGCGTCACCACCGACCCCGACCTCATGAAGGCCATGACCACCGAGGAGCTCATCGGGCGAACCGTCTCGGTCACCCCCGACGGCGCGCTCGCCGCCGACTGATCCTCACGGCCGACTGATCCTCACGGCCGACTGATCCTCACGGCCGGGGTCTCACGGGGACCCGGCCCACAAGGAACGCCGCGCGGCCCGTCGGCGCTACCTCGAGCGCAGTCGGGCGGCGAGGGTCTCCATGACCCGATCGTGCGCCTTCGGCATCTCGCCGAGCAGGGTCTTGAACGCGCGGGTGTCGAACGCGAGGAGCCGCATGTCGGTCTCGGCGATGACCGTCGCGTTGCGGGGTCGGTGCTCGATCAGCGCCATCTCGCCGATCATGGAGCCCGGTCCGTTGGTGGCGACGTGCTCGTCGGATGCGTAGACGCCGGCCTCACCTTCGAGGATCACGAAGCACTCGGTTCCCACGCGACCCTGGTCGATGATCACCGCGCCCCGTTCGGCGGACACCTCGTCGGCCAACTGCAGCACACGATCGAGCTCGTCGGAGGTGAACCCCTCGAAGAACGCCACCGATGCGAGCCGGGCTGCGAGTCCGCTCGTGTCGGCGTCGCTGGCGACCGCCTTCTTCCTCTGTCCGAACATGGCCGACCCTTCCGTGAGGAACCCGCTGCGCAACCCCGTGCGGCGCACGGGCATCGTAGGGCAGCCCCCCCCCGGCCGCGCGCCGGAGTTAGCGTGGCGACGCGGAACCCACGGGTCGATCAGGGGGAGACGAGATGCAGGCTGCGGTCATGCGCAACGCCACGTTGGTCATCGACGAGGTCCCCGATCCGGTGCCGGGTCCGGGACAGGTGCTGGTCCGGACCTTGGCGTGCGGCATCTGCGGGAGCGACCTGCACACCCTGGCCCACGGCGATCAGTTCGTCGAGATGAGCGAGGACGGCGCCGACGCACTCGAACCGGGCATGCCGGCGCCCGAGATCATGGACCTCGCCCGCGATGTGGTGATGGGCCACGAGTTCAGCGCCGAGGTCCTCGACATCGGCGAGAACGTGGGCAACTGCCGCCCGGGCGACATCGTCGTCTCCCTCCCCGTCGCGCTCGACAGCAACGGCATCCACCCCCTCGGCTACAGCAACCAGTACCCAGGCGGGTACGCCGAGCGGATGGTGCTGACCGACCTCATGACCATGCGGGTGCCCGACGGCGTGGACCCGCGCCACGCGGCGCTCACCGAACCCATGGCCGTCGGCCTCCACGCGGTGAACGTGTCGGGCATCGCCCCCGGCACGGCGGCCGTGGTCCTCGGCTGCGGACCGGTCGGGCTCGCGGTGATCGCCGCGCTCGGGCTCGCCGGCGTCGAACCGATCGTCGCGGCCGACCCCTCCCCCACCCGCCGAGCGCTGGCCTCGACCATGGGCGCGCACGAAGCGGTCGATCCACGTACCGAGCCGGCGCTCGACGCGTGGCGGCGGATCGATGGCCGCCGCCCGCTCGTGGTGTTCGAAGCGGTCGGCGTCCCGGGGATGATCGACGATGCGATGCGGGCCGCGCCGCGAGGCACCCAGATCGTCGTCGTCGGGGTGTGCATGGAGACCGACCGGATCCGTCCGATGCGAGGGGTGGTGAAGGAGCTGCGCATCCAGTTCGCCTTCGCCTACGACCCGGTCGAGTTCCGCACGACCCTCGACCGCATCGCCGACGGCCGGCTCGATGTGGCCCCGCTCATCACCGGATCGGTCCCCATCACCGGGGTCCCGCAGGCCTTCGCCGATCTGGCCGATCCGGAGGCCCACGCCAAGATCCTCGTCGAGCCCTGATCCCCGCCATGGTCACGGTAGGTCAGCAGGCCTACGCGGGGCGCGTTCACGCACTAGCCTGACGCCCCTATCTCGTCCGAGACCGGACGCCCGAGGGCGCCGGCGATCCCGAGAGCGCAGGGTCTCCATGTCGAAGTACCGTTGCCCGATCTGCGGCGCGACGCACAAGCAGTACCAGCCCAACTGCCGACTCTGTGGCCAGAGCCTGTCGCCGGAGAACATCCCCACGGACATGCCACGCGCCGCCACCCCGGCGTCGGCGAACTCCAGCATCAAGGGCGTGTTCCTGATCGGGCTCGGCGTGGTGCTCGTGCTCCTCGTGGGGGCGCTCGCGTTCGGCATCGTCCAGAGCAACCGGACGATCGAGACGGCCAAGGAGGTGGTGCTCCAACAGAACGTGGACGGCTGGAGCCCGCTGGTGTGCGTCGTGGAGGGCACCGCCACCGAGACGCCCCCGACCTGCACGGTTGCGCCGGGGGAGGGCTTCAAGGTCGAGCTGCCCGGGGATCGCACCAAGTCCAACACACCGTTCGGACCGGCCGAGGGCACCAAGATGGAGACCTGGTCGGCGACGATCGGATCCGACACGCTGCTCGAGGTCGCCTTCGCCCCGATCACCGATCCGGCCACCGGGGCGGCCCTCACCAGCGGGGACAAGGACGCGTTCGATCGGATCGCCGATGCCTGGCTCGCCGGCAAAGGTCTCAGCCGAGCGGTGAGCAGCACGGGCTCCACCGACGTGCGGGTCCAGGAGACGAGCTTCAAGGGCTACCCCGCGCTGCTGCTCACCACGCCGACCACCGAGGTGAAGTACAACAACCAGGACGCCTACCTGCGGACGTTGCTGATCCTCCGCGACGACGTGCTGTTCGTCGTGCAGACCACCTCGATCTACGAGAGCTCCGATCCGTTCGATCGCATGGTCTCGACGCTCACGTTCAGCTGAGCGGCCTCGGCGGACGACGCGCCACGACGGCTCGTTCCCGGCCGGTGAGGTCCTCGACGATCCGGACCTCGGCGAAGCCCGCGTCGTCCGCTCGGTCGGCGATCGACGACGCCTGGTGCGGTGCGAGCTCGAGCACCAGCGAACCGTCGGCGCCGAGCCAACCGATCGATCCGTCGACGAGGTGCTCGAGGTCCTCGAGCCCACGCGGTCCGGCGACCAGCGCCGCTTCCGGCTCCCAGTCCGCCACCGCTGACGGGAGCACCTCGTCCGCGGCGATGTAGGGCGGGTTGCTCACGATCACGTCGACCCGACCACGCAGCGATGCCTCGAGCGCCCCGAACCACGCGCCCTCGGCGAGTCGCACCACCGTCCCCCGATGGCCGATGCCGGCGAGGTTGGCGCGGGCGACCACGAGCGCGTCGGCCGACCGGTCGGTCGCCCACACGTCGACGTCGTCGACCTCCGCGGCGATCGACAGCGCGATGGCGCCCGACCCCGTACCGAGGTCCACCGCCAGCAGACGTCGGCCGTCGGCCGTCGACTCCCGCATCCGATCGAGCTCGGCGATCGCCGCTCCGGCCACGATCTCGGTCTCGGGGCGCGGGATCAGCACGCGGCGGTCGACGAACAGGTCGATGGTTCGAAAGCTCCATCCGCCGAGCACGTACTGGACCGGCTCCCCCGACGCCAACCGCGTCACGAGCTCGTCGAGGCGGGCGACCCCGCGTTCGGTGGACGGTTCCCCCAGGGCCAGGACGAGGTCGGGCCCGTCGTACCCGGTGACCTCCTCGAGGAGTCGCCGGGCGTCGGCGTCGGCCGAGGTCGACCCCGCCTCGACGAGCCGCCGCTCGACGTCGCGGAGCAACGATCGCCACGGAACCGGATCCGCTCCGCCGGATCCGGCGGACCGGTCGGTCACCGACGGCGAACGGCGGTCACGCGGCGTCCTGACCGTCGAGGGATCGGAGCTGACGACTGCGCTCATCGGCAACCAGCGCATCGCTGACCTCGTCGAGCTCGCCGGCGAGCACCTTGTCGAGCTTGTACAGCGTCAGACCGATGCGATGGTCCGACACCCGGTTCTCCTTGAAGTTGTAGGTGCGGATCTTCTCCGAACGGCCGCCGCCGCCGATCTGACCCTTGCGCTGGTCGGAGAGCTCGGCGGCCTGCTCGTCCTGGGCGCGCTGCAGGATGCGGGCGCGCAGCACCTGCATGGCCTTGACCCGGTTCTGGAGCTGGCTCTTCTGGTCCTGCATCGACACGACGACGCCGGTGGGACGGTGGGTGATCCGCACGGCCGAGTCGGTGGTGTTGACCGACTGGCCACCTGGGCCGCTGGAGCGGTACACGTCGATCTGCAGATCGTTCGGGTCGAGGTCGACATCGACGTCCTCGGCCTCGGGGAGCACGCTGATGGTGGCCGAGGACGTGTGCACCCGTCCCTGGGACTCGGTGACCGGGACGCGTTGCACGCGATGGGGTCCGGCCTCGTGCTTCATGCGGGTCCAGACGCCGTCGCCCTTGACCAGGAACGTGATCTCCGAGAAGCCGCCGAGGTCGGACGGACGAGATCCCAGCACCTCGAGGCGCCAGCCCTGGCGCGCCGCGTAGCCGCTGTACATCTCGAACAGGTCCCGGGCGAACAGGTTGGCCTCCTCGCCGCCCTCGGCCCCCCGGATCTCGATGATCACGTTGCGGCCGTCGTTGGGGTCGCGGGGGAGGAGCAGCAGCTTCCACTCCTCGTCCAGGCGGACGATGTCGGCCTCGGCGCGCTCGATCTCCGATCGGAGCAGCGCCCGATCCTCCGCGGAAGCATCGGCGTACAGCTCGCGGGCCGCACCGAGATCGTCGTGCGCCGACCGGAGGCGTCGGCCGCAGTCGACGAGGGTCTGGAGCTCCCGGAACCGCCGGGTGGCATCGGTGTACCGGCGCTGGTCGGCCATCAGCGTGGGGTCGGCGAGGCGGGCCTCGACGTCGAGGTGCTCACGTTCCAGTTCCTCGAGGCGCTCGAACATCGTGTTCAGGGTACCGGCGGTGCGTCGCGGCACCCGCACCCACCGGGCGGTCAGCGCCGCCAGTCGCCCTCGATGGGGATGATCTCGGCCGGTCGGCGCAGTGCGGCCGCCAACGCCCGGGTGGCATCGTGCGCGTCACGTGCTGGGAGGGCGATCACGAGTCGAGCGTCGGGATCGTGCGCCTCACGCGCATCGGCCGCCAACGGGACCACTTCCAGATCGATGCCCACCGAGCACGCCAGGACCACCGGCTCCCCCCGGTCGTCGGTGCCCGTGGCCATGGCGGGAACGACGTCGTTGACGCTCCCCCGTGGGATTGGGCCCTCGACCGGCTCGAGCCGCCACCCCGCGAAGCGGTCGGGATCGGCGATCAGGTGGGTCCGCAGCCACCGCTCGCCTGCCAGCCGGTTCAACGGATGCGGGGTGGCGCCGGTCCGCCGCTGCGCACGGACGGTGTCGACCACCGAACGAAGGGCCTCGTCGACCGGCAGGTGGCCGTGGACCATGGCGAAGGCGTCTCGGTCCTGGCGACCGACACCGACCTCCACGACCGGCGACCCGTCGCCGCCGAGGACCACTCGGGCGACCTCGAGGCCCAGCACCTCACCGCTCACGACACCGTGGTCGATGACCACGTCCAACCCCGCCCGGTGCAGGGCGGCCGCCGCGGCGACGACGTCGTCGGGCGGAGCGGCGGGCGCTCGTGCCGGGGTCGGCACGACCGCGTGCACGTCGGTGCCCTCGACGCGCCACACCGAGGGCGCAACGGCGAACAGGGCGGCTCGGCGTGCGAGGTCACCCGGGTCCACGATCGCGGCGCGGGGGCTCGACACCGCGTCGGCATCGGGATCGCTGAGCACGGCGAGGTCGGTGACACCTCGGGTCCGGGCCCAGGCGAGGGCCGAGCCGAGTCCGTGGTCGCCGCCGGCGAGCAGGACCCAGCCCCGTGCGCCTTCGGTCACCGCCGCGCCCCCGCCGAACGCCACGACGGCGCGCTCGGACCCCGCGACCGGCCAGTGCCGGTCGACGAGGACCCGGATCTTGGTCCCGAGCAGGCGGGAACGTTGCTCGGGGTCGAGCGTCACGAGCGTGGTGACCTCGAGCGACGGCTGGCGGTCAGCTGGCGTCCGCGTCGGCGTCGCGCTCGACGTTGGTCGGAGCGCCCTGGCGGCGTCCGTACCGACGTTCGAAGCGATCGATGCGACCGCCGGTGTCGACCAGCTTCTGCTTGCCCGTGTAGAAGGGGTGGCACTCGCTGCAGAGCTCGCTGCGGAGCTCCGGCTTGGTGGAGCGCGTGGTGAACGTGTTGCCGCACGAACAGGTGACGGTCGACAACTCGTAGGTGGGGTGGATTCCGGCCTTCATGGCGTTCGACTTCTTTCTCGGTGTTCGGGATGCGAGGTGTCGCCGCCCTGAACCCGGCGGGGCGCCGCGACACGACGTCGGGGCGGTCATCCAGTGTGCCGGAAGACGGGCGCCAACACCAACGCGGGTGACCGGCGACGATGCGAGGTCGGATCAGGCCTTGGCGGTCTCGGCCAGGAGGGCGGCGTTCGTCGGGAACGATCGCACCCGTTGGACGAGCAGCTCGAGGGCGGCTCCGGCAGGATGATCGTGGCCGGCGGCCGTGATCTCCCGTCGCAGCTGCTGCGCCCCAGCGAGCTCGGCCTCGTCGAAGACGAGCTCCTCGTGATCGGTCGACGAGGCGTGCACGTCGATCGGCGGGTGGACCCGCTGCTCGGCCAGATGACGATCGAGGTGCAGCTCCATGTTCGCCGTGCCCGCGAGCTCCTCGAAGATCACGTCGTCCATGGTGGAGCCCGTGTCGGTGAGGATCGTGGCGAGGATGGTCAACGACCCACCCTCGTCGGTGTTGCGGGCGGCTGCGAAGAACCGCTTCGGACCGACGAGGGCGCCGGCGTCGATCCCGCCGGCCAGCGTTCGTCCGGCCTCGGGGCCGGCCTGGTTGGCGGCTCGTGCGAGCCGGGTGAGGCCGTCGGCGACGATGACGACGTCCTTGCCCTCCTCCACCAGGCGCTTCGCCCGTTCGAGCGCGAGCTCGGCGACCATCACGTGCTCGTCGGCCGGCCGGTCGAAGGTCGAGGCGATGACCTCGCTCTGGAGGGACCGGGCCAGGTCG
Source organism: Acidimicrobiales bacterium (assembly GCA_038235385.1). Classification (GTDB taxonomy): domain Bacteria; phylum Actinomycetota; class Acidimicrobiia; order Acidimicrobiales; family Acidimicrobilacustridaceae; genus JBBSTY01. Next base: position 18,933 of record JBBSTY010000014.1, read on the forward strand.
GTGACCTCTTCGGGTCGTTCGTCGATGAGCAGGACCATGAGGTGCACGTCGGGGTTCGTGGCTTCGAGGCCGACGGCGATCTCCTTCAGGACCGTGGTCTTGGCCAGCCTGGGCGGCGAGACGATCAGGCCGCGCTGACCCCTGCCGATCGGCGCGATGAGATCGATGATCCGAGCGACGACCTCGGCCGAGCCCGTCGACGGCGCCAACCGGAGCTGCGCACCGGGATGGCACGCCGTGAGGTCGTCGAACGTGCGCCGATCCCGGTTGCTCTCGGGATCACCACCGTTGATCTCGTCGATCCGCAGCAGCGCCGGGTTCTTCTCGTTGCGCGCCGCCGGGCGACTGGCTCCGCTGAGGTGATCACCCTTGCGGAGGCCGAACTGACGGACCTGCTTGACCGAGACGTACACGTCGTCGCGACTCGGCAGGTACCCGCTGACGCGGAGGAAGCCGTAGCCCTCGTCCCGGAGGTCGAGCAGACCGGCCACCTCCACCGGTTCGCCCTGCCACTGCTCCTCGCCCGACGGGGCCGCACCGGCCTGTGGGGCCCCCTCGCGGTTGCGATCGCGTCCACGGCGACGGCGACGGCGGTTGCCGGGCTCACCGTCCTCGCGCTGACCGGAACCGTTCGCCTGTCCACCCTGTCCCGACTCGCCCTGTCCCGACTCGCCCTGACCCGACTCGCCCTGACCCGACTCGCCCTGACCCGACTCGTCCGAACCCGATCCGCCCTGACCCGACTCGGCGGACCTCGACGGGTCGTCGTTGCGGTGGTCGTCGCGGGACCGTCCGGACCGGTCGGGACGTGCGTCGGACCGATCCTGGCGGTCGGCGCCGGCGTCATCGTCCGCGCCCGCGGTGTCGGCCCGGCCGGGCCGGGCGTCGGACCTGCGGGTGTCGGCTCCCCTGTTCGGGGTGGCCGACGGCCGCCGACGGGTCGAGGTCGACGGAACCCGCTGGGCTTCGTCGTGCTCGCCCGCACGCTCGCTCCCGTCGTCGCCGGCCGGACCGGATGAACGGTCCTGGTCCGACGCATCGCCTCGGCCGGACGAACCGTCCCGGTCGTCGTGCTCATCGCGTTGGGCCGGGTCGCTCTGGTCGGCGCCGTCGGCGGTCCCGACACCGGCGAGCTCGAGCACCAGATCGATGATGTCGGCCTTCTTGGCCCGAGATCCCGGCTTGCCACCCATGGCGGTGGCGATCTGGATCAACGAGTCGCGATCCTTGGCTTCCAGTGCTGAACGTTCCAGTGCCTGCGAGCCAGCGCTCATGAGCACCTCTTTCGTGGTCGATCGGACGGCGCCGGCATGCTCCGCGTCGGAGCAGCGGTGAGTGGGAGGTGGTGGGTCACGTCCACGGTTCTCGAAGCGCCAGGGGGGTTGGGGGAACGGGATTCGGGCGACCGACGGCAAGGGCGCCGAGCGGCCGGTGGCACGCTCGCTCCGATCGCGCGAGTGCGCTGAGTGGAGCGGAACTGTCGCCGCGACTGCGAGGAGACCGACTGGGGAGGGCCGTCGAGTGACACGTGAATCGTGGCGCTTGACAACCGGAGACCAGCGAACCTGCAGCCCCCGAACGACGACGGCGACATGGTAGTGGCGACTCCGGGGAACCGCCAACCGCGCCTCGCCAGGTCGACCCGATGATCGATGGGCGGGACCCGACAGGGTCGGGGCTGGTCGGCGGGACCGGGCGGGAGCCACCCGGTGGCGGTCAGCGCAGGGTGGCGTCGATGTGGGCGCGCACGGCCCCGATGTCGTTCGGGAGGGTCACGAGGTGCTCGTCGCGTTCGAACAGGTCGGTCAGCCGCTCGGGAAGCGCGGGGCGGGACCCGATCGCCGCTTCCACCGCGTCGGGGAACTTCGCCGGGTGCGCGGTCGCCAACGCGATCATCGGGACACGTCGATCCCCGCGACAGGCCGCCGCCGCACCCAGGCCGACCGCAGTGTGCGGGTCGACGAGGACACCGGTGCGTTCGTGCAGCTCGGCGATGATCGCGAGCGTGGCCGCGTCGTCGATGCGGGCTCCCGACCAGAGCTCGCGGAGCGGGGCGAGTCCATCGGGCTCGACCGTGAACGATCCCGTCGAGCGGAACTCGGCCATGGCCTCGACCACCGCGTCGCCGTCACGTCCGACCAGTTCGAAGAGCAGACGTTCGAAGTTGCTCGAGATCTGGATGTCCATGCTCGGGCTGAGGGTCGGGTGCACCCCGGTCATGTGCATGGTCCCGGTGTCGAGGAAGCGGGCCAGGATGTCGTTCTCGTTGGATGCCACCACGAACTGGGTGATCGGCGTGCCCATGCGTTGCGCCACGTAGCCGGCGAAGACGTTGCCGAAGTTGCCGGTGGGCACGGCGTAGGCGACGGGTTCGGAGCCACCGGTGAGCCGGGCCGAACCGACGACGTAGTAGACGACCTGAGCCAGCACGCGCGCCCAGTTGATGGAGTTGACCGCGCCGAGGTGACGGCGCTCGCGGAACGCCTCGTCGGCGAACAGGCCCTTCACCAGGTCCTGGCAGTCGTCGAAGGTGCCCTCGATGGCGATGTTGTGGATGTTGGGCGAGTCCACGGTGGTCATCTGGCGGCGCTGGACGTCGGACACCCGACCGGACGGATGCATCATGAACACCTCGATGGCGTCCCGGTCACGGCACGCTTCGATGGCCGCCGATCCCGTGTCGCCGGACGTGGCTCCCACGACGGTGACCGTGTCGCCTCGGGCGGCGAGCTCGTGATCGAACAGACGACCGACGAGCTGCAGCGCGACGTCCTTGAAGGCGAGGGTCGGCCCGTGGAACAGCTCCATGAGCCACAGGCCCTCGCCGAGGTCCCGGAGGGGGGTCACCTCGGGATCGTCGAACGTGCGGTAGGCGTCGGCCACGATCGTCGCGAAGAGGTCACGGTCGAGCGGTCCGGCGGAGCCGCCCTCGACGAACGGCCACATCACCTCGGTGGCGATGTCGGCGTAGTCGAGGTCGGCGAAGGCGGCGAGGCGGCCGGCGGTGAGCGGCGGCCACGAGTCGGGGACGTAGAGACCGCCGTCGCGCGCGAGTCCGGTGAGCAGGACGTCGCCGAACCCGAGCACCGGTGCGGTTCCCCTCGTGCTGACGTACCTCACCGTTCGCGGTCCGAGTCCGCCGGGAGGACGCGGATCACGCGACCGACGTGTCGCACCGCCCCCAGATCGTGGAGATCGGCCAGCGTCGCCGCCACGTCGCTCACGCGGGCGAGGTGGGTGATGAAGACGATCCGCGCCTCGTCGCCGAGGCCGTCCTGCTCCATCGAACGGATGGACACGCCGTGGTCGCCGAAGGCTTTGGCGACCCGGGCGAGCACCCCGCTCCGATCCGAGACGTCGAGGTTGATGTAGTGCTCGCTCACCCCTTCTGCAACCGGTGCGAGGTGGGCCGCCCCGAGGACACCGAGACCCGCGGCGAAACCCCGACGAGCGTTGAGCGCCGCGTCGATGATGTCGCCGAGCACGGCACTGGCCGAAGGGGCCCCACCGGCGCCCCGGCCGTAGAGCATCAGGTCCCCGACCGAGTCGCCGTGGACGAACACGGCGTTGAAGCTCTCGCGCACGTTGGCCAACGGGTGGTGGCCGGGCACCAGCGCGGGATGCACCCGAGCTTCGATCGTGCCGTCGTCGTAGCGCTCGGCCACCGCGAGCGGCTTGATCAGGAAGCCCTTGCGGGTGGCGAACGCGATGTCGTCGGCGGTGATCCCGGTGATGCCCTGGCAGTCGACGTCGGCCGCCGTGATCCAGACACCGAACGCCAGGCTGGCGAGGATGGCGATCTTGGCGGCGGCGTCGTGGCCCTGGACGTCGGCGGTGGGGTCGGCCTCGGCGAAGCCCAACGACTGCGCCTCGGTGAGCGCGTCGGCATAGGACGCGCCGGCTTCGGTCATGCGGGTGAGGATGTAGTTGGTCGTGCCGTTCACGATCCCGAGGATGCGGCGCACCGGTTCGCCCAGGAGCGACTCGCGCAGCGTCCGCACGATCGGGACGCCGCCGGCGACGGCCGCCTCGAAGAGCAGATCGACCCCGGCGGCCTCCGCTGCGGCGAACAGCTCGGCCCCGGACCGGGCGATGAGCTCCTTGTTCGCCGACACCACCGGCTTGCCCGCCTTCAACGCATCGAGGATGAGCTCGCGTGCCGGGTGGACGGTGCCCATCACCTCGACGATCAGGTCGAGCTCGGGGTCCTGCACCACCGAGGCTGGGTCGTCGGTGAGCAGAGCGGCCGGCACGGCAGGGCCGCGGTCGCGACCGAGGTCGCGCACGGCCACCCGTGCGATCCTGAGGTCCAGGCCGGTGCGTGCCTCGATCTCGGGTCCTTCGGCGGCGATGAGCTCAGCCAGGGCTGACCCCACCGTTCCGCAACCCAGCAGACCGATGCGGATGGTGCTTCCGTTCACCGGCGCACCCTATCGCCCGTCGACCACCCCTCCCGGACCGGTTCCCTGCCTGCCCGGCCCCACGGCGGGCTCGACCGGGGCGCCATCGGTGGACGTCGGTGGATGGCGAGCTCAGTCGGTGAAGGGCCGGCGGGCGAGCTCGGCGGGGTCCTCGTCGGCCACGAGGTACGGACGGAGCCGCCAGCGCCAGCGATGCGTCCCGCCACCGATGCGATAGCGGGCCAAGGTGTCGGGTCCGCAGCTCCCGGTTCCGAGACCGCGTTGGGCCAGATCGACGTGGACCGCCACCTCGTCGATGCGCTCGAGCTCGGTCCAGTCCCGGGCCCGCCAGAGCGCCGCGGTGGTCAGGTGGCTGGCCGTGACGTGGAGGTCGTCGAGGTCCGACGAGACGACCACACCGCGCGCTCCGGTGCCGGACGACTGCTCGAGCGCGAACCAACGCACGCCGGTTCGGGCTCCGTGCTCCTGGGGCATGAGGTACGGGACGTACAGCTCGTCGACGTCCACCGCCCACCGCCCCACCACCGCACCGGACCGGCGGTCGCTGTAGTTCTCGTGCGGACCGAGTCCGAACCACCGGAACCGCTCGAACCCGGGTGGCAGACGGAGGCCCATACCGAGCCGGGGAAGGTCGCGCCAGCCCTTGGGCAGGACGACGCTCTCGGCGAACTCGACAACTCCCGACGCTGCGACCGTCATCACCTGGCGGTGGGTCACGACGTCGGCGGCGTCGGCCCCCCACACCTTGCGCCGCACGGCCACGGTGACGTCCTCGCCCTTGGGGCCGTGGCGGCGGACCGTGGTGCCCACCGGCGCCCGGTGCAGGTCGTCGAGACCCATTGCCAACCATCGGCTGAGGGGCTTGCCCGCCATGCCGTTCCACAGCTCCTTGTCCGGATCGCCGAGGAAGAGCTTCATGCCGTCGTTGTCGGTGGCGGCCCGGAAGAGCTCGAGCTGCGGTCCGGCCGCGAGGATGTCGACGCCGTCGTGCTGCAGGACCGTCGGACTTCCCGTGGCCCGGTCGACCACGACGTGCAGGTGCTCGGTGTCCAGGAGGACGTGGCCGTCCCCGTCATTGCGCACGAGCTCGACCGGCGTGACGCCTGACGACGCCGATGCCCGGGCGCGTCGTCGGCGCAGCAGGATCTGGTCCCAGCCCACCTCGTGGCCCCGATCGGCCCAGGGGGTGGCCGTCGCCACCTCGGCATGGAGCGTCAGGAACGCCTCCTGGCCTGCGGCGAGCACCGGCCGGTCGAACGGGACGTCGGCCAGCGCGGACGACTGCGGACCGAGGTCGGGAAGCGCGAACGGCCCGGACGCGACGATGTCGCCGTCGACCGACACGTCCCACCGACCCCGGAACCCGCTCAGATCCGAGAACCACTGGGCGTTGTGCACCCGCACCCGGTTGGCCCGCAGGTTCGTGGGGGTTGCGTCGAACCGCACCGGCCGACCGAGCCAGGCGTGCTCCCACAGCGCCGGGTGCGGGTCGCCCTCCGGTCCCGTGAGACCGTCGGCCACGAAGTTGGCATCGTGGGGCTCGTCGCCGAACTGTCCGCCGTAGGCGTAGAACGACTGCCCCGCACGTTCGGCCAGGATGCCGTGGTCCTTCCACTCCCAGATGAACCCACCCTGCAGGCCGTCGTGGGATTCGATGGCCTCCCAGTAGTCGGCGAGGCTCCCGTTGCTGTTGCCCATGGCGTGGGAGTACTCGCACATGATGAGCGGGCGGTCGGCCCGGCGCCCGGCATCGAGGGCTCGCTGCACCCCGTGTTCGGACCACTCGACGAGCGCTTCAATCGACGGGTACATGGGGCAGATCACATCGGTGCAGGCCGCGCGGGCGTGCAGGTCGCCCATCACCGCGCCCTCGTAGTGCAGCGGCCGGGTCGGGTCGTAGTGGCGCAGCCACCCGGCCATGGCGTCGTGGGCCGCGCCGTACCCGCTCTCGTTGCCCAACGACCAGAGGATGATCGACGGGTGGTTCTTGTCGCGCTGGGCCATGCGCGCGCCGCGCTCCACGAAGGCGGCGAGGTAGCGCGGGTCGTGGCACAGCTCCAGGATCCACGCGTGGGACTCGATGTCGGCCTCGTCCACCACGTAGAGGCCGAGCTCGTCGCACAGGTCGTAGAAGCGCGGGTCGTTCGGGTAGTGCGAGCACCGCACGGCGTTGATGTTGAAGCGCTTCATCGTGACCAGATCACGCCGCATGTCCTCGACGCTGACGGTCTTGCCCGTCCGGGGGTTGTGGTCGTGGCGGTTCACACCTCGGAGGTACACGGGCTGACCGTTGATCAGGAGCTGGCGATCCGCGATCTCGACCGACCGGAAGCCGATGCGATGGGTGACGACCTCGCGCACGATGCCCTCGGGGTCGATGAGCGACACGAGCAGCATGTAGCGGTGGGGGTCCTCGGCCGACCACGGCCGGATGCCCTCGAGGCGGGAGCGCACGGTCGTGACGTGTCCGGGGAACAGGTACGGACGGGTGTCGTGGGGGACGTCCGCCACGAGATCGTCGCTCGACCGCACACGCCCGTCGAGGTGCTCGACCCGCACGCTGGTGCGCCATCCGGGTGCGATGTCGCGTGGTTCGCGGAACCCGACCAGGACGCGCACCTCGAGGGATCCGACCGTCAGCCGGCCGTCGTCGTCGGCCTCGAGGCCGGCCCGGGTCTGCACGTCGGCGATGTGGGTCGCGCCGGTGGCGTAGACGAACACCTCCCGGTGCAGGCCCGCCATCCACCACTGGTCCTGATCCTCGATGTGGCTGGCATCGGACCACCGCACGACCATGCACGCGAGCGTGTTGGCCCGGCCCGGCCGCACCACGTCGGTGATGTCGAACTCCGACGACAACCGGGAGTCCTTCCCCATCCCGACCGGCATCCCGTTGACGTAGGCGTACACCACGCTCTCGGCGCCGCCGAGGTGGAGCACGATGCGACGGCCCTTCCACTCCTTGGGCACCCGGAAGGTGGTGCGGTAGAGACCGGTGGGGTTCTCGTCGGGGACGTCGGGGTGGCGTTGCGGGAACGGCATGAAGATGTTCGTGTAGTGCGGTCGGTCCCAACCCTGGACCGTCCAGTTCCCGGGGACCGCGATGTCTCCCCACTCGCCGTCGTCGAGATCGGTGTCGGCGAAGTCGGCGGGCGCCGATGCGGGCCGGTCGACGAGCGAGAACCGCCAGGTGCCGTCGAGCAGCCGGAACCACGGCGACCCCTCGCGATCGTCGGGGCGCGCCGTGGCCAGGTCCGGGTAGGGGACCAACGGGCTCCGCATCGGGAGGCGGCCGGCGCCGGTGTGCTCGGGCGCCATCCACGTGCGCTCCCCTGCCACGCCGATCCCGTGCATGCATCCCCCTCGATCTCGATCTCGGTCCCCGATGTCGCTGCCCGCCGAGGCTACCGGCGCCTCCGTGACCGCTCGGCCGCGTCGGAGGTGGGTCCGGTCAACAGGCGTCGATCGGCGCGCGTGTGGCGACGGGGCAACCCGATCACGCGAGCGGTCCACCGTCGAGACGGGTCATCGCCCGGTGGGAACGCCGACGTCGAGCAGGGTGAGGTCGGCGAGCGTCTCGCGCCGAACCACGAGGCGGGCCTCACCGTCGCGCACGAACACGACGGGAGGACGGGTGACTTTGTTGTAGTTGCTGCCCATCGAGTGCCCGTACGCACCGGTGACCGGCGTGCACAGGATGTCGCCGACGGCGAGGTCGTCGGGGACCCGGGCGTCGCGCACGAGCAGGTCCCCGGACTCGCAGTGCTTGCCGACCACCGTGACGGTGAGCGGCCGCTCGGAGTCGACGGCGCGAGGCAGGAACGCTTCGTAGCCGGCCCCGTAGAGCACGGGTCGGGGGTTGTCGCTCATGCCGCCGTCGACGGCGACGTAGGTGCGGATGTCGGGGATCTCCTTGACCGTGCCGACGGTGTAGAGGGTGACCCCGGCCTGGGCGACGATCGCTCGTCCGGGTTCCACGTGGATGGTGGCCTCGATCCCGGTCGCCTCCACCGCCCGCTTCACCGCGTCGGCCCAGGCGCCGAACGTGGGCGCCGATTCGTCGTTGAGGTACGCGACGCCGATGCCGCCACCCACCGACAGCTCCGGGAGGCGGTGCTCGTGGAACCAGGGCGCGAGCACGGCGATGGCCCGCTCGAAGAACCGGGCGTCGAAGATCTGACTGCCGATGTGCATGTGCAGCCCGACCAGGTCCATCGCCGGTGAGGTCCGGGCGCGGTCGAAGGCCACCTGCGCGTCCCCGGTGTGGACGCCGAACCCGAACTTGGAGTCGTCCTGGCCCGTCTGCACGAACTCGTGGGTGTGCGCCTCGATCCCGGGGGTCAGACGGATGAGGACGGTGGGCACCGGCAACCCGTCGGCGACCAGCTGCTCGATGCGATCCATCTCGTCGAACGAGTCGACGATGATGCGGTGGACGCCCTCGGCCATCGCTCGCGACAGCTCCTCGAGCGACTTGTTGTTGCCGTGGAGGATGAGCGAGTCGGCGGGTACGCCGGCGACTCGGGCGATGTGGTACTCACCCGCGGTGGAGACGTCGAGGTTCATCCCCTCCTCGTGGGCGAGCCGCGCCATGGCGACGCAGAGGAACGCCTTGGTGGCGTACGAGGCGCCACCCGGGCCGAACGCCGCCACCGCCTCGCGGCACCGGGCACGGAGATGGTCCTCGTCGTAGACGAACAACGGCGTGCCGAACTCGCCGGCCAGCTCGATGAGGTCCCGGCCGCCGATCGACAGACGTCCGGTGTCGGAGACCGACGCGGTGGACGGGAGCAACGATCGCTCGAGAGCGCTCACATGGACTCCGGCGCGCTGACGCCGAGCAGGTCGAGACCGATCACGAGGCCGATCTCGGCTGCCTCGACCAACCAGAGGCGAGCCTGGGTGAGATCGGGCGCGATCCCGTCGCCGAGCACGTAGCAGTCGTGGTAGAAGCCGTGGACCGCACCCGCGAGCTCGCGCACCCAGGTGCTGATCTTGTGCGGCGCACGCTCGGCGTTGGCCAGCAGCACCAGCTCGGGCAGCTCGGACAACGAGCGCAGGACGGCGAGCTCGCGCTCGTGCACCAGCAGGGAGGTGTCGACCTCGCGGTAGGCGATGCGTTCGACGCCCCGCTCGGCGGCGACGCGCCCGATCGATCGGATGCGGGCATGTGCCATCTGCACGTAGAAGACGGGGTTCTCCATGGCCTGGCTCTTGACCACGTCGATGTCGAAGGTCTGGGAGGTGTCGACCGACTGGAGCAGGAAGGTGAGCCGAGCCGAGTCCGCGCCGACCTCGTCGACGACCTCCTGCAGCTCGATGATGTCGCCGGTCCGCTTCGAGATCTTGACCTCCTCGCCGTTGCGGACGAGCTTCACCAACTGGGTGAGCTCGACCTCGAGATCCTCGGCGGCACGGCCGAGCGCCATGGTGGCCGCCCGGAGGCGCTGCACGTAGCCGTGGTGGTCGGCGCCCCAGATGTCGATCAGCAGGTCCGCCCCCCGCTCGAACTTGTCGCGGTGATAGGCGATGTCGGGCAGGAGGTAGGTGAACTCGCCATCGGACTTGACCAGCACGCGGTCCTTGTCGTCGCCGTAGGTGGTGCTCCGCAACCACACCGCGCCGTCCCCGTCGTAGGCCATGTCGCGATCGCGCAGGTCTCCCAACGTGGCTTCGACGGCGCCGCGATCGACCAGCGACCGCTCGCTGAACCAGGTGTCGAACGTGATGTTCATGGCCCCGAGCACCCGGCGGTGCGACTCGATCGCCCGGGCCTCGGCCCACTCGCGCGGGTCGACGTCGGCCGGCAGCTCCGCCGCCCAGTCGATGATGTACTGGCCGAAGTAGCCCCCTTCAGGCGGCTCGTCGCCGCGGGCCCGGGCGAGCAGCGAGTCGACGTACTTCTGCATCTGCGTGCCGCGGTCGTTGAGGTAGTACTCGCGGGTGACGTCGTACCCCCACCGGTCGAGCAGGCGCCCCACCGAATCGCCGTAGGCCGCGTTGCGACCGTGGCCCACGTGGAGGGGGCCGGTGGGGTTGGCACTGACCCACTCGACGGTCACGGTCGTGCCGGCACCGACGGCGTGACGGGCGTACCCGTCGGCGCCGGCGCCGATCACGTCGTCGAGCACGGCGTGGAGCCACGACTCGGCGAGGCGGAAGTTCACGAACCCGGGTCCGGCGATCTCGACTGCGGTGACATGGGCGGGCGGCGTGGCGGCGAGGTGATCGGCGAGTTGCTGCGCGAGCTCGCGTGGGTTGCGCCCGGCGTTCTTCGCCGTCGCCAGGGCCACGTTGGAGGACCAGTCGCCGTGCTCACGTCGAGCGGGCCGCTCGAGGTTGATCGTCTCGGGCAGCGGCTCGACGTCGAGAGCGACGAGGGCGGCCCGGATGGCGTCGGTGAGCTGGTCGCGGATCACGGGGTTCCTTTCCGGCGCACGCTCGGCCGGCGGCCGAGACGGGTGGCGGCATGGTACCGACCTCGTCGCGCCTCTCCGGCGTCGTTGCGCCGTCGTGCGGAGCGGAACCCGATCCCCGACCGATCACCGGGTACCGGTGGACACGTGTCGGTTCCCGCTGCGGTGGTGCCCTCGGCGCGATTCGAACGCGCGCACACGCCTCCGGAGGGCGATGCTCTATCCCCTGAGCTACGAGGGCGGGAGGAGGATCGTAGCGCAGTGCGCCGCAGGCACCCCAAGCCGCGCGGCGTCGGCGGCGTCAGTCGCAGGTGACGCCGTCGGGCGGCTGCCCGGGGATCACCCCGACCGTCTCGGTTCCGTCGTTGGTCGGGGTGATGTCGGGGTTCTCGTTCGCCCGCGACGTTCCCGATCCCGAGCTCGAGCCCGACGGGTTCGACGACGCCGCGCCGAGATCGCTGGGGTCGATCTCGATCGTCCGGGCGGGTGCGGATCGACGGATCGTCGTGAAGTCCGCCCCGGTCACGAGTACCACCTGGCCCGCGGGGTAGGAACGGTCCTCGACGAGGTCCGCTCCGCTCGTGAGGTGCCGGCCGATCTGATCCGCGGCCTGGATCGAACCGGGGGCGTAGCGCACCTCGGTCCTGGCGATGCTCGACCCGTGGTCGCGGGCAGCGGAGACCTCGAAGCCGATGGCCTCGAACGCCTTCTGCGCCTCGGACGCCTGGCTCTTGACCCCGCTGCCGTTCTCCACGGCGAAGGTGACGGCGGCGGGATCGAGATCGCCGATGACCTCGGCGGTCGGCTCGGCCGGCGCGATGCCTCGGAACCGGTCGAGCACGTGCTCGGCACCGGCATCGTCGAGCTTCAGGACGGCGGCACCGCCGTCGGTGAAGTACCCGGTGGTGGGGAGGGTCCAGCTCTTGATCGAGTCCCCTTCGAACTGGCCCATGCGTTGGCCCATGGCGACCACCTTGGTGATCTCGCTGTCGTCGTCGAGCTTGACGTAGTCCTGCGCGACGTTGATGAGGTCGTTGGTGACGAGCGGGTCCGAGAACGCCTTCTTGGCGGCCTGATCGAACATGCGGCGCATGAAGAACTGCTGGCGGGAGATCCGGCCGAGGTCGCCGCTCGGGTCGTCGATCCAGCTGACCCCGTTGCTGTAGCGGAGGTGGCGCGACCGGGCGAACGCGAGCGCCTGCTGACCGTTCAGGGTCTGGCATCCGGTGTCGGAGATGACGAGCCCGGAGTTGTCGTCGAGCATCGGGTGGTCGAAGTACATCGGCACGCCGCCGACGGCATCGACGATCCCCTCGAAGCTGGCGAAGTTGATCTCGGCGTAGTGGTTGATGTCGATGTCGAAGTTCGTCTTGATCGTGTCGATCAGTCGCTGTGGCCCGTCGTCGTAGCTGTACGCCGTGTTGATGCGCTCCTTGTGGCCGGCGCGGGCGATGTCGACCCACAGGTCCCGTTGGAGCGACAAGATGTCGAGCGTGTTCGCCCGGGGATCGAACCGGACGACCATGATCGTGTCGGAGCGCTCGCCGCCGGGGTCGTCCTCGCCGTGGAAGACCGCCGCGTTGGGATCGTCCTCGGCGACCACGTCACGGCTGTCGGAGCCGACGATCAACCAGTTCTGCGGGTCGAGCTCGGTGGCGCTCACCAGGTCGACGTTCTCGCGCTCGATCTGTTGGAGCTTCCACGCCTGGTACCCGATGAAGGTCACCGCCGTGATGCACCCCATCACGGCGAGGACGCCGAGGGACAGGATGATCAGTTGACGACCCGACCGGCGGTACACCCCGTCGTCGTCTGCGGAGTTCGAGGTTCGCCGAGACATGCGGACGAGAGGCTAACGCTGCGTCATCCGATCGTCACGTCACCAGGAACAGGTGTTCGGGCACACGTGACCGCCGTCGCAGGTGCTCGCCGTCCTCCGCGGCGCGGTCAGGTCGGGGTGTCGCCCAAGTCGACGGCGACGGGCCGAGGCGTACCTGGACACGAAGATGATCGCCCCGATGGAGAAGACCGCGCTGGCAACGATGACGACGATGGTCATGACGCCCACGGGCGGCAGGTTACCCCTGCTTCCACACCCAACGCGGGAAGGGCTCCATGCATGGCATCACCACGCAGCAGCGGCTCCTATCTGGCCGCCTCGACCTTCGGTTCCTTGGGGAGACCGAGGAAGCGCTCGCCGACGATGTTGCGTTGGATCTGGGCGGTGCCGCCCCAGATCGTCTCCGAGCGCGAGAAGAAGAACGACGACTGCAGCGGCGTTGCCGGGTACTTCGGGTTCGCCGCCCGCAGGCCGTAGCCGGGCACCGCTTCCTCCCGATCCGGATCGGCGGTGAGGATCTGGCCCTCCATGCCCAGCACGTCCATGGCCAGCTCCATGACCCGCTGGTGATATTCGCTCCAGAACATCTTGTTGGTCATGCCGAGCGCGGCGATCGACGGGTCCTTCTTGGATTGGACGACGGCAGTGAGGCTGCGGAGGCCGTTGATGCGCATGATCTGGACGTTGGAGTACGCCCACGCGATGCGCTGACGGATCAGCGGATCGTCGATGGCCCCGTTCGCCCTGGCCGCGGCGACGATGCTGTCGAGCTCCTTCTCGAAGCGGCGGTACCCGGTGGTGGCCGACGTGCCTCGCTCGAAGCCGAGGGTGGTCATGGCGACGTTCCACCCGTTGTTGAGCCCACCAACGACGTTGTCCTTGGGACAGCGCGCATCGGTGAAGAACACCTCGCAGAACTCCGCCGATCCGTCGACCTGCTCGATGGGTCGCACCTCGACGCCTGGTTGCTTCATGGGCGCCAGGAGGTAGGAGATCCCCTTGTGCTTGGACGCATCGGGATCGGTGCGGCACAGGATGAAGATGTAGTCGGCGACGAACCCCTGGGTGGTCCAGATCTTCTGCCCGTTGATCACCCACTCGTCGCCGTCGAGCACGGCCTTGGTGCTGAGGTTGGCCAGGTCCGAGCCGGCGTCGGGCTCACTGAACCCCTGACACCACGCGATCTCGCCCGAGAGGATCTTCGGGAGGAAGAACCGCTTCTGCTCCTCGGTCCCCCACTGCAGGATCGTCGGCCCGACGAGGGTGTCGCCGAAGAAATCGGCGCGCATCGGGGCGCCCGCCTTGGCGAACTCCTCGTTGAGGACCACCGCTTCCATGGTCGAGAGGCCCTTGCCGCCGTACTCGGTCGGCCACGTGGCACAGATCCACCCGCCCTCGAAGAGGGTTGCGGTCCACTGCGCGTTCCACGCGCTGCGCTCCTCGGGGGACATCTCGAAACCGTCGTCGAACCAACCGTCGGGGAGGTGGTCGTGGAGCCACTGGCGAATCTCGGTCCGGAACGTCTCGGCCTCGGGGGGGTAGTTCAGATCCATGCGGCAATCTTGACGCTTCGACACCGATCGGGCGAACTCGGGCGCCACGGACCGTCAGGCACGTCGACGGGCCTCCTCGGGGACCTCCATCGGATCCACCGGACGGTCGGGGATCACCACCGCCAGCTCGCCGGCGCCGATCACCCGGGCGCCGACGTCGAGCGATCCGAGCGCATCGGTCAACGTGTCGAGTTGGGTCCCGGCATCGACGACCCAGGCCGATCGCGGGCTCGCCCGAACGAACGCCGAGTACGGCTCGTACCGCGGGACGCCCGACGAGCTCGTCGCGATGACGCGCTCGTCGCTCTCGAACGTCAACCGGTAGGCGACCCAGTAGTCGCCGTAGGCCGCGTCGATCCCCTCGCGTTCGAGGACGTCGATGGCCGGAGCGAGATCGCCCACGCCGCCGACCCGATCGCCACCCCGGTCGACCTCCGAGATCACGTACAACCGCTGCAACCCGACCACGCTCACGACGAGCGCGACGACCAGCACGATGGCCGCCGCACGCGAGGAGCCCACCACCCGGGCCAGCACGAGGGCCACGAACGGCACGACGAAGAACACGTACCGGAAGGTCCCGTCGTTCATGGCGAAGGGCACCGCGGCGTAGATGAACGGGAACGCCAGGAGGCCGATCGCGGCCCACCCGGCCGACCGGCCGCGCCGGGCGTCGGACCACGACCGCCGCAACGACCAGGCCATCGCGCCCAGGATCACGAGGTAGGCGATGACGCCGAACGTCCCCGCGATCCAGTCGTGGGTGTAGATGGCGCGGAACCCGAGCGCACCGGGAAGGCCCTCGGTGAAGAAGTACTGGAGGCGACTGGAGTAGGTGCCGGTGACGGGGAAGTCGACCGCGACGCGCATCGACTCGCCGCCGGACTCGACGTAGTCCGTGATCATGGGCCAGGCGCCGACGACGCACATGGCCACGGCGATCGGCGCCCCTCGCAGGAGCTCCTTCCAGCGGGCCGGGAGCCGTCGGTCGACGAGCACGACCGCAGCGGCAGGAACGACGAAGTAGGCCACGTTGGTGCTCGTCCATGCGCCGATGCCGAGCGCGAGACCGAGCACGGCGAAGTCGCGGATCCGCCCGTCCGCACGCACCCGGTGCGCCGCCAACCCGAGGACGAGCCCGATCGTGATGGTCGGTGTGTAGAACAACTGCGCGTGCAGGCCCCACCACAGCGACGCCGGGGGCGCCACCCACACCAGGAGCCCGGCGAGCTGGGCTCGGCTCTCGGTCAGCCAACGTCGGCCCAGGCGCCACACGAGCGCGGCGTTGGTGACGACCAGGATCAGGTTCGGGACCCGCATGGCCGGGATCGACCACCCGAAGATCTTCGTGCTGACCAGAACCGGAAGGACCTCGATCGTCCCCCCGTAGTGCTGCCCCCAGAAGTAGACGGGGAACCCGTCGCCGGCGATGTGCCTGGCCATGAGCGCGGTGATGACCTCGTCGGAGTCGGCACGTCCCAGCGGCGAGAACAAGATCGCCGCACGCACCGCCACGCCTGCGAGCACCGCGGCGACGACGATCCCGCGGTGCAGCCCGGCATCGAGGCCACGATCGGGGACGAGGTCGGTCGCGCCGTCGGCGGCGTCGGCGGAGTCGGCGATCGGTTCGTCGGTCGGTTCGGCGGCTCTCAGGTCGGTCATGCGGAAGGGATCACCGGGTCACCGGCGAGCTCGCCCATCGTAGGGGCGCGCTCGAGCACATCTCGGGCGCACCGGTGCGCTCGTGCGCCGAGATGTTCCGATCCGAAGGAAGGTTGCGTAGGCTCCGAGCCATGTCGACCACCGACACCGCTTCCACCGCTGACGACGCTCCACCCCCCGCCAAGAAGGAACGCTGGACGCACCAGTGGAAGGAGCTCTACAGCGAGGTCATCACCTCTGGGCTCTGCACCGGGTGCGCGGGTTGCGTCATCGCCTGTCCCCACGATGTCATCGGTTACACGCACGGTGCCGGCGAGTACCGGCCGTTCCACCTCGAGGATGAGCTCGGCCCGGACAACTGCATCCACGGTGAGAAGGGTTGCACCAGCTGCACCCGGGCCTGCCCCCGCTTCCGGCTGTGGGAACCGGCGGCCAACGAGCACCTCTTCGCACGCGATCGGGCCGACGACGAGGTCGCCGGCATCTACACCGACATCATGTTGGTGCGCGCCAGCGACGAGATGGTCCACAAGATGGGTCAGGACGGCGGCCTGGTCAGCGCCATCTTGATCTGGGCGATGCAGGAGGGCTACATCGATGCCGCCCTCACCTCGTTCCTCGACGGCGCAGCAGGCGATTGGAAGGCGAAGCCGGGCGTGGCCGCCAACCGCGAGGAGATCCTCGAATCTGCCGGGAGCCGCTACACCTACTCGGCCAACACGCTGGCTCTCGACGACGCCCTCGAGCGGGGCTTCTCGAAGCTGGCGCTCGTGGGCATGAGCTGCCAGTCCTCGGTTCCTCCGGTGATGTGGCACCGCAAGGTCGGCAAGATCAGCAAGCCGATCGTCTTCAACATCGGCCTGCTGTGCTCCAAGACCTTCGACGACTCCATCTTCGAGGACCTGTTCGAGGCCAAGTACGGCCTCGTCAAGCAGGACATGGTGAAGATGAACATCAAGGGCGTCTTCCAGATCTGGATGAAGAACGGCGACTACCACGAGATCAACCTCAAGGAGTGCCACGCCTGGACGCGTGAGGGCTGCAAGCTCTGCCCCGACTTCGCTGCCGAGCACGCCGACATCTCCACCGGCGGCATCGGGGAGTTCTCCGACTGGACGCTCACGATCGTCCGCACCGAGCTCGGCCGCGAGATCATGAAGCGGATGATCGCCGACGGCTCGGTCATCACCCGACCGGGCGACGATGACCCCGGTGCGATCGCCCTGATGCGCAAGCTCGCGGAGAAGAGCCGGGCGAGGTGGCCGGCCTGGGCCGAGCCCGGCGTCCGACTCGGACTGCCCGAGAAGAAGCCGAAGAAGGCGGCGCCGACGTCGCCACCAGCCGCGTCGACCTGACCGGCGTGACCTGACCGTCCCGGCCGAACGTCGGATCAGCTGGGCTCGGTGGCCTCGTCGATCGGCGTCGTGCCCGGCGTGGTCCCGGCCGTCGGCCCGGCGAGCTCGGGGTTCGCCTTGCAGTCGTTCAGCTTGTCGACGACATCGGGAGCGAGCGCGTTCGCATCCTTCTTGAGCTCGTTGTTGTACTGCACGTAGGTCTTGCCGTCGTACCCGGCGAACTGGAGGTCGCCGCTGCTGGTGCGCCGGTTGGCCTTGTCGTCGTCGTTGAACGGCACGTTCTCGTAGAAGACGTCGTACGCGCACTCGCAGTACGGCGAGCCGGCGAGGGTGGTGCTGGTGCCGTTGTACTCGGGCGCGTCGCCCGTGCACGCCTGCATGAAGCTGCTCCGGGCGATGTCGTCGTAGGAGGCCGGGGTGTTGTCCGGGGCGCAGGCCACGAGCCCCAGCGCCGCGACTCCGGCCAGTCCGATCGCGTACGTTCGGAGTGGACGGCGACGACGGACGGACCCTCGGCGGGGAGCGGCCTGGACGATCAACGGGGTCACCTCGGTGGGCTGGCAGACGGAACCGGGCCACGGTACCCGCTCACCCTCCCGGCCCGGAAAACGTCAGATCATCGGGAGCGTCGCTCGGTGAGCGCCGAACGGACCGGATCAGGCGTTGGCAGGCGTGATCGTCGCGAGGTAGGCGAGGAGGGCCTCTTCACCGGCCAGGTCGATCGTGTCGTCGTCCTCGGCGACCACCGAGCACGGGGCTCGGTCGGGCCCGATGGCGGCGGCGAAGGTCAGGGCGCGGATCTGGGCCGGCGTGGCGGAGGCGGAGGGCACCGCCGTCTCGAAGGTGCGATCCCACAGCCTGGTCCCGGCCACCTCGTCGGCGCGCGATGCGGGGATCCGAGGGCTGATGTGATCACGTTCCCGAGGTGCTCGCATGGGTCCATGATGCACAGGACCGACGAACGGCTCCTGAGGCCAACGACCCATATTTTGATAAACGGGTCAAAAGTCTCATTTCGATAGTCGGATGAGATCCTTCATTTCGATAGAACCCCTGATCTTCTCAGAAGTGCAGTAAAACACACCTGCCAGTCCAAGCATGGCTCCTGAACGGCAGCGCCGGAACGGCCCGGACGGGGTGGCGACGTCGCGGGGCCGTCGGTCCTCAGCGGTCAACATCGACGCCCGCGAGCGCGCGGGCCCGAGCGAAGACCGCGTCGAGCATGTCCTCGGTGAGCCGTCCCGTGAAGGTGTTCTGTTGGCTCACGTGGTACGAGCAGATGATGGTTCGCCCATCGTCCAGCCCGACCTCGACGCCGTGCCCGAAGGCCGGTCGGGGACGCAGACCCACGGCGTCGGCGACCGCCCGGTACCCGAACGCTCCGAGCGGCACGAGGACGCGCACCTGATCGAGGATCGCCAACTCGCGATCGAGGAACGGCCGACAGCGATCCCGCTCGTCCGGGGTGGGCTTGTTCGCCGGAGGCGCGCAGCGCACCGGCGAGGTGACGTAGGCGCCCGAGAGGGTCAGGCCGTCGTCCAGACCCGTGCTCTCGGGTTGGTTGGCCAGGCCGGCCCGGTGGAGCGCCCGGTACAACCAGTCCCCGGAACGGTCGCCGGTGAACATCCGCCCGGTGCGGTTCGCGCCATGGGCCGCGGGCGCCAGCCCCACGATCAAGATGGAGGCCGACGGGTCACCGAAGCCGGGCACCGGACGGCCCCAGTACTCCTCGTCGCGGAACGCCGCCCGCTTCTCGGCGGCGACCTGCTCGCGCCACGCCACGAGCCGGGGGCACGCCCGGCACGAGACGATCTCGTCGCGGAGCACGGAGAGCGGGTCGTCGCTGGTCGGCACCGGTCCGACGCTACCTGGCCGATCTCGATCCGACGGTGCGTGGGCGCGGGTGACGGTCAGGACCCCCTGGACGGCAACGGCGGGTCCCCCGGGTGGCCGCGTCCTGCGGCCCGACGGCGGCCGGCGGGTGTCGTGGTCCGGCGCCGATAGCGTGGTGGACCTCATGGCCCGCACGCCCAAGAACACCCCACCCCCTGTCACCCTCGTCCTGTTGGTCCGCCACGGGAAGACGCCGACCACTGGTACGACGTTGCCGGGCCGAGCGAAGGGCCTCCACCTCTCCGACGACGGTCGAGCGCAGGCAGAGGCTGCGGCCGCCCGCATCGCGCCGCTCGCGAAGGTCGCCGCGGTGTACGCCTCGCCGCTCGAGCGGACGCGGGAGACGGCGGCGCCGATCGGCAGGGCCACGGGCCATCGGGTGCAGATCGATCGTGGCCTGCTCGAATGCGACTTCGGTGAATGGACGGGCGAGAGCCTCAAGAAGCTCAACAAGCTTCCCGAGTGGTCCACGGTGCAGCGCTACCCGAGCGGGTTCCGCTTTCCCGGCGGCGAGTCGTTCACCGAGATGCAGGCGCGCATGACCACCACGTTGGCCAAGCTCGCCGACCGCCACCGCGGCGAGACCATCGTCGCCGTCTCCCACGCCGACCCGATCAAGGCCGCGGTCGCCCATGCACTCGGCACCCACCTCGACCTCTTCCAGCGGATCGTGATCTCCCCGTGCTCGATCAGCGCGATCTGCTACACCGCCGGAGGCCCGGTGGTCCTGGCCACGAACTCCACCGGCGACGACCTCACCACCCTGGGGCTCTCGTGAGCACGATGTTCGACTTCACCGAACCCGATCTCGTCACGGCGGGCGCGATCGGTCCACCCGGCCAGCGGGTGTTCTACCTGCAGGGACGTCAGCACGGTGAGGTGGTGAGCCTCCGTCTCGAGAAGCAGCAGGTGGCCGCCCTCTGCGACTACCTCGCCGGGATCCTGGCCGATCTCGCCGTCGTCACCGACCCGCTGCCCACCGATCTCGATCTCGTCGAGCCCGTTCTCGCCGAGTGGGTCGTCGGGGCGCTGGCGGTCGCCTACGAGGAGGCCGACGATCGCATCGTTCTCGTCGCCGAGGAGCTCGTGATCGAGGAGACCGACGAGCTCGCGGACGACCCCGACCGTCCGCTCCTCGACCCCGTTGCGCCGGTCACGGAGCCGTCCACCGTACGGTTCCGCCTCTCGAGGGCGCAGGTGCTCGCACTGGTGCGACACGCCGCGGCGATCGTCAACGCGGGCCGCGAGGTCTGTGCGATCTGCGGGCAGCCCATGGATCCCGCCGGTCACCTCTGCCCACGGAACAACTGAACCGGTGACCTCCTCGGCTGGTCCCGCCACCCCCGGCGATCCCGGCGACCTCGGCGATCCCGGCGACCTCGGCGATCCTGCGGACGCGCTGGGTGATCTCGCAGGAGCGCCATCGGCCCCGTCGGACGGCGCCGCCGATGCGGACACCGAGATCCGTGCGCTCCTGACCCACGGCGAGATCGAGATCAAGGGCCGGATGCCGTGGAGCTCCAACGCCACGTTCCTCGTCGAGGTCACCCAGGAGGGGTCCAGCGGGGCGGCCGTCTACAAGCCCGGGCGCGGCGAGCGGCCCCTGTGGGACTTTCCCGATGGGCTCTACAAGCGGGAGGTGGCCGCCTGGGAACTGGCCGCGTGGATCGGTTGGGAGATCATCCCGCTCACGATCCTGCGCGAGGACGGTCCGCTCGGAGAAGGCTCGCTCCAGCGCTTCGTCGACGCCGACTTCGCCCAGCACTACTTCACCATCCAGGACGACGACGCCCTCCGTCCCACGTTCCAGCGGCTCTGCATCTTCGACATCCTGGCCAACAACACCGATCGCAAGAGCGGCCACGTCCTCATCGACGGCGATCGGCGGGCGTGGGGCATCGACAACGGCCTCAGCTTCCACCAGGAGTTCAAGTTGCGGACGGTGATCTGGGAATGGGGGGGCGACCACGTGCCCGACGACATCCTCGACGACGTCGCATCGCTGATCGACCGCGGGCTCCCACCGAGCTTCACGGGCCTGCTCGGCACCTTCGAGCGTGACGCCGTGCTCACGCGGGCCCGCGCCGTCCTCCGCGAAGGGTGCTTCCCCGTCGATCCGACCGGCCGGCGCCACCCCTGGCCCCTCGTCTAGATCCGTCCGGACCCGTCCGGACCGCGACCGCCGTCAGCCGATGCGGCCGAGAACACGGTCGAGATAGGGGTTCGCGAACGTCCCGGCAGGATCGAGACGAGCGCGGACGGCGGCGAAGTCGTCCCACCGCGGATAGCGGGACGCCAACGTGGCCGCGGTCTGGAAGTGCATCTTCCCCCAGTGCGGGCGGCCGTCGTAGTCGTTCATGATCGCCTCGACACCCTTGAAGTACTGGTCGTAGGGCGTGCCGAGGTACACGTGGCACGCGACGTAGGCGCTCTCGCGACCGAACGCCGTGCTGAGCGCGATGTCGTCGGCGGCGACGAACCGGACCTCGACCGGGAACCCGATGTAGCGACCCTGTCGGTCGACGAGGTTCCGCAGGCGGCCGAACGCCTCGGGGAGCGACGCCCGGGGGATGGCGTACTCCATCTCGTAGAAGCGAACGAGACGGGGACTGGCGAACACCTTGTAGCTGGCGTCGATGTAGTCGACCCGCCCCGTCGACGGAAGGCGCTTCGCGGCGGCGGGCAGCAGGTTGTTGCGCCACCGTCCGATGCGCATGACCGCATCGAAGCCGAGGTTGTCGATGAGGATGTCGTCGCGCACCTCACGCCATCGGCTCCGGGGTCGCGTCGGCTCGTCGGTGCGGCGGTTGTGCTTGGTGAGCGCCCACCGGGTGTTCGGCACCCAGTTGAACTCGAAGTGATCGTGGCCGTCGACGTGCTCGTCGAGGTGCGCGAGGAGCTCGTCGACCGGGGCCACGTCCTCGACCGCGTGGAGGTTGAACGCCCGCACGCACTGCACGGTGACCGTCGACAGCACGCCCAGCGCACCCAGCCCCACCCGGGCGACATCGAGCACATCGGCGTCGTGGTCGGCGTTGCACTCGAGCACGGAGCCGTCGCCGGTGATCACCCGCATGGCGACGATCGCGGCCGAGATGGTGCGGAACCGGGAGCCCGTCCCGTGGGTCGCCGTCTGGGTGGCGCCGGCGATCGACTGGTAGGCGATGTCGCCGAGGTTCTCGAGCGCGAGACCGTGGCGAGCCAGCACGTCGTTGAGCCGATGCAACGAGATGCCCGCCTGCACGCACGCCCGGCGCTCGACGGGGTCGATCCAGATGATCTCCCGGTAGCCGTCGAGGTCGACGAGGGTTCCGTCGGTGCAGGCGATGGGTGTGAACGAATGACCGGCCCCGACCACCTTGACCCGCTCCCCCGCCTCCGATGCCCGACGGACGATCGAGACGAGCTCGTCCTCGGTGGTCGGCCGTTCGATCGCCGCCGGCGAGCACGACTGGTTGCCCGCCCAGTTCGTCCACGTCGGCCGCCCTCGGGTCATGCCCGGAACCTACCGCCCCACCCCCACCACCCCGAAATGTCAGCGCTCAGCCTCCCATTCCACGCTGAGCGCGGAAATTTCGGAAGGGGGGAGCCCAAAACGGCGACGACCCCGGCCGGGGCCGGGGTCGTCAGCGGAACGGGGGTGCCGTGGTGCTAGCCGCGCGCCTTGAGCTGCTCGATGACGGCGGGGAGGACCTTGTGCACGTCGCCGACGATGCCGAGATCGCTGACCGAGAAGATCGGCGCCTCGGCGTCCTTGTTGATGGCGATGATGTTCTTCGAGCCCTTCATGCCCACCATGTGCTGGGTCGCACCCGAGATGCCGGCCGCGATGTAGACCGTGGGCTTGACGACCTTGCCGGTCTGGCCGACCTGGTAGCTGTAGGGAACCCAGCCGGCGTCGACGATGGCGCGTGAGGCGCCGGGCGCCGCCTTGAGCAGCTTGGCCAGCTCCTCGATCATCTCGAACTTCTCGGACTCGCCGAGTCCACGACCACCGGACACCACGACGGCGGCTTCGTCGAGGGCGGGGCCCTGACGTTCCTCGACGTGACGTTCGACGATCTTGGCCTCGCCGGCCTCGGGGACGTCCAGCGAGGCAACCGCGGCGGCGCCGCCGCCGCTCTCCTCGGCGACGAACGACTTGGGCCGGACCAGCACCAGCTGGGGGCCTTCGCCGGTGAGCTTCGTCTTGACGTTGGTGGCGCCGCCGAAGATGGGCTCGGTGACGACGACCGCGTCCCCGTCGAGCTCGATCTCCACGTTGTTGGTGCTCACCGATCGGTCGAGCTTGGCCGACAGCCGGCCGACGATGTCTCGGCCGTCGTAGCTGGTGGCGAACAGGATGAGGTCGGGGCCGTTGCCGGCACCGA
>JBBSTY010000015.1:0-42153 GCA_038235385.1 Acidimicrobiales bacterium
GCTCAGTGCAGACGATGTCGCGCAACGACATGGCTGAGGCGCCGATGTCGAAGCGGACCACCTGGAACGCCCCACTGATCGGTCCGAGCTGAGAGGCGAGGTCCTTGTGACGGAGGTCGGTCAGTAGGTCGGGGAACTCAGCCACCGCGGCGATGACCGACATCAGGTGGGTCTTGCCGGTGCCGTAGGTGCCGACGATGAAGATGCCTTTGTTGTTGCTCGGTGCGTCGAAGCGCAGGTTGGGAACCACGACCTCGGCCAACTGAGCCGCCATCCGGTCGGAGATCACGTACGTCTCGACATCGACCCGGGCGGCATCGACCGTGGCCGAGTCGCGCACCTGCTTCACCTCTTCGAGCGGTGCGGGGCTGTCGACGACGTCGCTGTACTTCATGCGGGGTAGCGCTCCACGGTGTAGGGGACCTCGTCCGGAAAGTCGGCATCGACCGGTCGAAGGACGACCAGATCACGGGCAGGCTCGTCGAGATGGTCCGCCCGCCCCGGAAGACTGTAGGACAGCCGTGCCCCCTTGATTTGGCCTGGCCAGGCGACGACCAACACTGTGTGTTGCGATGTACGCCGAAGCTGTGACACCACGTCGATCCGCAACGCCGGGGTGAAGAGCACGTCAATGTCCAGGAGCAATGTGGTGGCTGCGCTGAGGTCTCCCACAAGCTCCGCAGCGGTCGGCGCCCGATCCATCGCTGCGACCCGATGGCCAAGTGAGACGACCTCGTCAACCAGCGGCGCGAGTTGGTCGATGAGGGCCGCTGCCGGTGGTGCGGACCCGTCGATCAGCGCTGGCCGACCCCGA
The DNA here is from genome assembly GCA_038235385.1 of Acidimicrobiales bacterium. Lineage (GTDB taxonomy): Bacteria > Actinomycetota > Acidimicrobiia > Acidimicrobiales > Acidimicrobilacustridaceae > JBBSTY01. The sequence continues at coordinate 815 of JBBSTY010000015.1, forward strand.
TCCGCACGAAGCTCACGGGTCAAGTCGCCGAACGCCTCAGGCCACCTGCCCGACACGCTCGCCTCGCCTTCCTGAGTCCGCCGACAGGCGCACGCTGTCCTCGTCCCTGGTCATCGTCCTAGCCGGTGACGCGCACCGATCCGCCCGATGGTAGGCGGCGAACCGGAACGCAGCGTTGGCCGCCATCAAGGCGCACTCGATGGTGTCGCTACTGCGATACCGATTTGCCTACGATCACGTGACCGATGGGACCGGTGAAGTGACGCGCCGATATGTGCGCCCGCTTGCTGAGCGGTCGGTCCCGGTTCTGGCCGGCGAGATGACCCAACCAAACGAGTACCGGAGGCTGGTCGTAGAGGTTCAGGAGCGGCCGGGGCGCCTTGGCTGCCGGTGGGCGACAGCGGGATGATCCCCAAGTGACAGACGAATACGATGCGTTCGTCGGCCGCATGCACGAACTCGTCAGAACTGATGGCATTGACGATGCGGCGAACCCCGCAGCGAGGTACTGGGCGGAGCGCTACGCCAGCCGAACCGATCTGCCCGCGTATTGCCCGGCGTCTCTGACCGGACCTGCCCGCGATTGCCCGCGAACGACCGCTGTTGGCGACAGCCAGGGATGTCATGGGCCCCTCACCCGCTACACAAGTGCAGGTCAGGGGCCTACCGACGGGGAGCCCGGGAGGAGAATCGAACTCCTGACCTGCTCATTACGAGTGAGCTGCTCTACCGACTGAGCTACCCGGGCGGGGTGCTGCGGACGGCGATCGTAGCAGCGCCGACTCCAGCGGCCACAGTCCGATCCGCCGGTCCGAGGTGTTCGTCGATGCGCCCAGATGTGCGGGTCGGCGGCGGTGACGAGCGACGGTCAGGAGCACCCGTTGGCGGTGAGGACGCGGGGGACGCGCCCGGCCCGGTACGAGGTGACGACGTTGCCGTCGGTCGTGAAGATGAGCCGGAAGTCCTTGTCCGCCTCGTCGCGGGGGACGAACACCAACGCGTTGCCCGGTTGACCGTCAGCCCGTGGTTGCACCTCGATCTGGTCGCCGTAGAACGCCTTCACCTGGGCCTCGGTGGTGCCCACGGTGGCGCCCGACCGGGTGGCGATCGGAGGCGCGGTGATGTCGACGCGCTCGACGGTGCCGTCGGAGAAGCCGAACACGATTCCGGCGGTCCCCGCCGCCGGCGACGCGACGAAGCAGGCGGCATCGCGCGTCCCCTCGGTGACGAGCTTCGTGCCCGCCGCCGCCTCCGCCTCGGCGAGGGTCATGCCGAAGTGCACCGCGTCGAGCCCGACCGTGGAGATCGTGCTCGAGTCGCTCAGCGTCGGCGGTCCGAGATCGGACGGGGCCGGAACCGGGGTCGACGTGCCCGGCGCCGGCGGGTCGGTCCCCGGCGTCGGCGCATCCGTGCGCGGGGTGAACCCCACCGACGGAGGCGTGGCGATGTCGTCGCCCGGGCCGGACCCGCCGCAGGCGGAGAGGAGCGCCAGGGCGACCACCAGCCCGAGACCCAGCGTCAACCCGAATCGACCACCGCCGGCGGGCGACGTGCGGGCATCCGAGCGGCGTCGAGCACGACGCGACCCCGGACCCGAACGACCGGGAACGAAGGGCCCGGCGGGACCAGGGGGTGCAGACCTCATGATCATGCGTCGACGGTAGCGGCAGCCGCGAGGGGACCACCGTCGCTCGTCCTGGTCGACTCGATCGACCACGACCGCCGACGGCGGGGTTCGTGGTTCGTGGTTCACCGAGCACGCCCGGTGACGCACAATTACCATGACGGGGACCGACGGCTGGTTTCGGCGACACGGGAGGAGGGGTTGACGATGGCGGTCGATCCCGACGCCCACACGACAGCCTCAGTCCTGCCCGCTCCCTCGGTGGCGTCGTCCGACGACCCCGCCGACGGGCATGGGCCCGACGGGACCGGACTGTCGGTCGGCGTCGACAGCCCGGCCGTCCAGATCGCCCCCGTGGCGATCATCTCGATCGACGGCTCGGGCCTCGTGCAGTCGTGGAACCACGCCGCCGAGCACCTGTTCGGCTGGTGCCCCGACGACGTCATCGGCCGAGCCCTTCCGATCTCGTTCCTCGAACCCCGGTCGAACCCGATCCTCGATGTGGCCGCGTCCGGCCACCGAGCCGCGATCCACGACGTCGCCTGCACGGCCGCTGCTCGCGACGGCTCGCCGGTCCACCTCCGGCTGTCGGCCACCTTCGTTCCCCCCACCGCGGCCGACGCGGGCGGTGTGGTCGCGATCGCAACCGACGTCTCCTCCGATCACCGCCGCGCCCAGGCACTCGACGCCGCCAACCACCGGTGGCGTCACCTGCTCATGAACATCTCCGACACCATCACGATCCTCGATCGTCTGGGCCGGGTGAAGGAGACCACCGGTCAGCTCATCGACATCCTCGGCTATCCATCGGACCGGTGGGAGGGTTCGAACGGCTTCGACTTCATCCACGCCGACGAGCGGGCGCGTGCGGCCGAGCTCTGGAACGCGCTGATGGACTCGCCCGGCCTGGAGCTCACCGCGGTGCTGCGCACCCGACACGCCGATGGGCACCACGAGCTCGTCGAGTACACGGCGGTCAACCTGTTCGACGACCCGATCATCGCCGGCATGGTGATGACCACGCGCAACGTGACGAGATCGAAGCGAGCCGAGGACCTCCTCGCCGATCAGGCCAAGGTGCTCGAGCTCATCGCGCGCGACGCTCCCCTCGACGAGACACTGACCTCGGTCTCCGACCTGGTCGAGCGCCACGGCGAAGGCGGGAGCGCCGTGCTGCTCGTCGACCGGGGCACCTCCACCCTTCGCATCGCATCGTCCGGTTCGGTGCCGCCCGATCGCCTGCAGCGCTGGTCCACCCTCCCGCCCCCGATGGACGCGCCGACCTTCGGCCTCCCGGATCTGGCGACCCTCGACGACCGCGACCATCCCGCCGCCTCGTGGGCCTCGACGCTCGGACCCATCGACGGCTACTCCCTGGCGATCCGGGCCAACGACTCGAGCTCGATCCTGGGCGTCCTGGCCACGCACTACCACGAGACGCGGCGGCCCACGGGGCACGAGCTCGAGGTCGCCACCGTGGCCGGCAACCTCGCGGCGATCGCCATCGAGCGCGCCGAGTGGCACCGCGCGCTGACCCACCAGGCCCGCCACCACGCTGTCACCGAGCTTCCGAACCGAACGTCGATCCGAGAGCACCTCGACGCGGCCATCGCGCTCCGTGACGGCACCCCGAACACGATCGCGGTGATGTTCATCGACCTCGACCACTTCAAGGTGGTCAACGACACCCTCGGTCATGCTGCCGGCGATCTCCTCCTGGCCCGCTTCGCCCGTCGGCTCCAGAACCTCGTGCGACCCGGCGACTTCGTCGGTCACTTCGGCGCCGACACCTTCACCGTGATCTTGGAGGTCGCCGACGACCACGAGGCGATCCGCTTCATCGCACACCGGCTCGACCTGGCGCTCGGTGAGCCGTTCGCACTCGACGAGAACGAGGTCCACGTCGCGGTCAGCATCGGGGTCGCCATGTACGGCGACGGCGACGGCATCCAGGAGACGAGCGACGACCTCATCCAGCACGCCGATGCGGCACTCTTCCGCGCCAAGGACCTGGGCGGCGGCCGCATGGAGATCTTCGACCACGCCATGCGTCGGCTCGCCGGCGAACGACTCCGGATCGACCGCGACCTCCGGGGAGCGATCGAACGCCAGGAGTTCGAGGTGCACTACCAACCCGAGATCGATCTGGCCGACGGAGCGATCATCGGCGTCGAGGCGCTCCTGCGATGGAACCACCCGTCGCTCGGTCTGCTGCTCCCCGAGGACTTCCTCGGCGTTGCCGAGGACACCGGTGTCATCGTGTCGATCGGCATCTGGGTCCTCGAACAGGCCCTCGGGTGGACCCGGGCCTGGACGGACCGTCGACCCGATCTCCCGTTGTCGCTCTCGGTCAACCTCTCCACCCGACAACTCGCCAGCCCCGGCCTGGCTCCCCACATCGCCTCGCTCCTCGACGAGTTCGGCGTGCCCCCGAGCCGCCTCACGATCGAGCTCGACGAGGGCATCATGATCGACGATCGCGAAGCGGCGCTCGAGGTGCTCAACCAGATCCGGGAGATCGGGGTGCGCATCGCCATCGACGACTTCGGCACCGGGTTCTCGTCGCTCAGCTACCTGCACCGGTTCCCCGTCGACATCGTCAAGATCGACCCGTCCTTCGCATCGAGTCTCGAGGCCGACGGTGGCGGCTCACCGGTCGCGACCGCCATCATCCAGATGGCCCACGCACTCGGCATCGTCGCGTCCGCCGAGGGCGTCGAATTCGCTGAGCAGCTCGACGGTCTGCGCAGCCTCGGGTGCGACCGGGCGCAGGGTTTCCTGTTCAGCGGTGCCCTCCCCGGCGACGAGGTCTCCGAGCTGATCCAACGATCGGATCGCGCCTGGTGACCGACCCCACTCCCGTCGACGGCGGTGACGCCCGGATGGAGGGCGAGCACCCCGACGCTCGGCCCACCAGCGGCACCGGCACCCGCACGATCGATGACCGCATGCTCCAGATCGCCCCGGTCGCCATCTTCGGGTTGGAGCCGTCGGGACGGGTCTGCCTGTGGAACGACGCGGCCGAGCGACTGTTCGGGTGGGCCGCCGACGAGGTCCTCGGCGACGTGGCCCCCTTCATCGACCACCGGTCAGGTTCGGCTTCCGAACAGGCGGCTCGGATGTTGCGCGGCGAGACCGTGATCGACCTCGAGCTCTCGCTTCCGCACCGCGACGGCCACGAGCTCGATCTGGTGATGTCCTCGTCGACGGTCTCCGACCGCGCCGGCCAGCCGACGGCGGTGCTGTCCTTCGTCTGCGATGCGAGCGAGGGGCGGGCGATGCGGGCCGACATCGCTGCGATCGAGCACAAGTGGCGGACCCTGGCATGGCGGACCACCGATGCCATCACGATCGCCGATGCGGCCGGGCGCGTCCTCGAGACCGTCGTCGGGGCCGAAGCCATGCTCGGCTACCCCAGCGATTGGTGGATGGGCAAGGTCGCCACGGAGGTGATCCACCCGGACGACATCGCTCGCGCTTCCGAGCTCTGGGCGACCCTCGTGGAGAACCCGGACGAGCGGGCACGCATGACGTTCCGCGCGCGTCACTTCGACGGTCACTACGAGCAGGTGGAGTTCACCGGGACCAACATGATCGACGACCCGCAGGTGGGCGGGATCGTCATCACGAACCGTTCCGTCTCGCCGACCCGCCAGGCCGAAGCGCTCCTCGCCGACGAGGCCAGGATCTTCGAGCTCATCGCACGCGATGCATCGCTCGATCGGGTGGTCCATGAGATCGCACGCATGATCGAGTACCACACGGGCGGATCCGCAGCCATCCTCGTCGTCGATGCCGCCGACCACGCGATCGCCGTGGCCGCGTCCGGATCGGTGCCACACCCGGTGATCGAGCGTCTCACCCACGACCTGCGAGTCGAGGAACCACTCGAGCCCAGCCGCCGGCGTCAACCGACCGACGACCCCCGGTCGGCGCTCGGCACCGATGTCATCGACATCGTGGAGGATCCGCGCACGGCCGGGTCCGCCGGGTTGCTCGCCGACCACGACCTCCGGACCGGGTGGATCACGCCGATCGTCGACCGGCGCATGGGTGTCCTCGCCGGCTTCGTGGTCACCCTGATCGCCGATGCCCGAACCCCGACGAGCCACGAGCGCAAGGTCGCCGACCTCGCGCGCGACCTCGCGGCGATCGCCATCGGGCGCGACCGGTGGCAGCGCGACCTGCGCGAGTTGGCGCTGCTCGACGACCTCACCGGTCTACCCAACCGCTCCCTGATCTTCCAGACCCTCGAGTCGGCGATGGCCAGGTCCTGGCGGGACCGGGGCGCGGTCACGGTCATGGTCCTCGACCTCGACCGGTTCAAGTACGTGAACGACAGCCTCGGCCACGTCGCCGGCGACGCACTCATCGCATTGGTCGCCGACCGTCTGCGCAGCATCCTGCGTACGACCGATCTGGTGGGACGGATGAGCGCCGACGAGTTCGTCGTCATCTTCGGCGACGACGCCGGTCTCGTCGAGGCCCAACGAGCCGCGACCCGCTTCCGTGACGTGCTGGATGAGCCGTTCCTGCTGTCCGACGTGATCGGAGCCGAGCAGGTCGAGGTGTTCCTCACGGCGAGCGTCGGCATCGCCACCTCGACGGCCGGTCGAGAGGGCGCCGATGTCCTGTTGCAGCACGCCGACCACGCCATGTTCCGCGCCAAGGAGCTCGGGCGAGACCAGGTGGTGGTGTACGACGAGGGTCTGCGCAACCGCGCGCTGGATCGTCTGGCACTCGACCGCGACCTGCGCGTCGCCCTCGAGCGGGACCAGTTCGTGTTGCACTTCCAACCCGAGATCAGTTGCTCGACGGGTGCGATCATCGGTGCCGAGGCCCTCGTGCGCTGGGAGCACCCCGATCGTGGGCTCATCCAGCCCGATGGCTTCATCGGCCTCGCCGAGGAGACCGGGGTGATCGTTCCCATCGGGCACTGGGTCCTCGACGAGGCCCTTCGCCAGGCCCGAACGTGGCTCGACGCCGGTGTCGTCGACGAGACCTTCTCGATGAGCGTCAACCTCTCGGCCCGCCAGTTGATCAACCGGAGCGTCGTCGACACGGTGGCGTTCGTCCTCACCCGGTACGACTGGCCGCCGTCGCACCTGACCCTCGAGCTCACCGAGAGCATCCTCATCGAGGACCGCGACGCCACCCTCTACGTGCTCGATCGGCTCCGCATGCTCGGTGTCCGCCTGGCCATCGACGACTTCGGCACCGGCTTCGCCGCCCTCGAGTACCTGCACCGACTTCACGTCGACACCGTCAAGATCGACCGATCGTTCGTGACCCCGATCGCGGCCGACGGTCTCCGGTCACCCGTGGCCACCGCCATGGTGCACATGGCCAAGGCCTTCGACCTCGTGGTCACCGCCGAGGGGGTCGAGAACGAGCGTCAGTTCAGCGGCATGCGCGCCCTGGGATGCGACTCCGTCCAGGGATACCTGTTCTCCCGGCCGGTGCCGGCGTCGGCGTTCGAATCGCTCCTCGCCGGAGATCATCGCTGGTAGCGCTGCTCCTGACCCGCCCCGACTCTCCTCAATGAGATGGTTGACAATGCCGGCCGACCGGCGTAGGTTCTTCGTCAACCAATCAGTTGAACAAGGAGCTCGGTGTGGCGGTCGATCAGTTGTCCAGGATCTTCGCCGCGCTGGCGGATCCGACGAGGCGCGACTTGGTCGCCCGCCTGGCATCGGGCGACTCCACCGTCGGCGAACTGGCCGATCCCTACGACGTGTCGGTCCAAGCGGTGTCGAAGCACATCCAGGTGCTCACCGACGCCGGGCTCGTCACCAAGCGCAAGGACGCTCAACGGCGGGCCTGCCACCTCGAGGCCGAGGTGTTCGAGATGGTCACGACCTGGATCGAACGGTACCGAGACGAGGCACAGCAACGGTACGAACGCCTCGACGCCGTGCTCGCCGAGATGCAGCACACCGAAGGGTCTCCTCCCCCACTCCAACAGCAGCAAGGAGCAGCATCATGACGTCGACCGGCACCCGTCACCAGGTCTCGATCGAGGCCGATCCGGACCTACCCATCATCCGCATCGTCCGCGACTTCGATGCCACCCCCGACCAACTGATTCGGGCCCACACCGATCCCGACCAGTTCGTGAAGTGGGTCGGCCCGAACGGGATGGACACCCGGATCGTCGACTGGGACGCCACCACGGGCGGGCGCTGGCGATACGTCGCCGCTCGCGGGGGTGAGGAGTATGGCTTCCACGGCTGCTTCCACGAGGTCGGCGACGACCGCATCGTGCAGACGTTCACCTTCGATGGCCAGCCCCGCGACGTCGCGCTCGAGACGTTGTGGTTCGAGGACCTGGGCGCCGGCCGGACCCGGTTGCACGCCCAGTCGCTCGTCGACAGCTTCGAGGGGCGCGACCAGTGGCTCGCCAGCGGCATGGAGACCGGCGTCGCGGAGGGCTACACCAAGCTCGACGCCCTCATGGGGGAGCTCTGATGGACGACCCGGCCGAGACCCACCGGCGCATCGCAGGGTCGTTCACCGCAACCGTCGAGGGGACCGCACCTGACGCGTGGGACCAGCCCGCGCCCCCGGAGGGCTGGGTCGCCCGCGACGTCGTGCGCCACCTCGTCGAGTGGTTCCCCGCGTTCCTCGACGGCGCGACCGGCATCGAGCTGCCGTCGGGACCGTCGGTGGACGACGACCCCGTCGCGGCGTGGAGCGTCCAGTGCGCCGCCGTGCAGGCCCTGCTCGACGATCCCGGGCTCGCCGACCACGTGTACGACCTCCCGCACATCGGTTCGATGTCGCTCGGCCGGGCCATCGACATGATCTACACGGGCGATGTGTTCCTCCACCGCTGGGATCTGGCGCGGGCGACGGGCCAGGACGAGACCCTCGACCCCGACACGTGCAGCACGATGCTCGAGCACATGGAGCCCATGGACGAGGCGCTGCGTCAGAGCGGCCAGTACGGACCGCGCACCGAGGTCCCGGACGGCTCGGACCCGCAGACGAAGCTGTTGGCGTTCATCGGGCGCACCCCGTGAGCCCCGAGCCGCAGGCTCGCCAATCGATGCGGACCCTGCGAACCAGATCAGTCCGCGAGCGGAGGAAGTGAGAAGAAGAGCGCCTGCAGCTGCAGGCGCTCGTTGGGGTTGCGGATGAGTGCCTCGTTCAGCGTGCCGAGGGCATCGATGGCGGCGAGGTACTCGGCGGGACGTTCGCTCGCCACGGCCGCGTCGCGGTACCGGCGGGCGAGGACCGCCAACCCGAAGCGGAGCTCGTCGGTGCGGAGCCGTCGCATCTCGCGCTTGTGATGATCGGCGAGGGTCTTGCGGCCGGATCCTCGCTCCCCGTAGAGCTCGACCCGGGCCTCCAGCGCCTCCACCTCCGATGCGTGGCGCGCCTTGAGCGGCTCGGACGCGTCGTCGATCATGGCGAGGAGGTCGTCCGCGAGGGAGGTCACCGTGTGACCCCGGCCATCGACGCGGCTGGCCACGTCGAACCAGGCCTGGCGACGCAGCGCGAGTCGAGGATCGCTGGCCAGCAGCTCCGCCCGGCGCAGGTCCCCGGCCGCGGCCGTCATCGCCTCGGACGCGACTTCGGAGGTCACGCCCGAGGCGAGGAGGTGGGCCATGATCGCCTCGTCGGCGACGGGTCCGAGATCGATGCGCACGCAGCGCGACGCGATGGTGATCAGATCCAGCGGGATGTCGTCGGCGAGGATCACGAAGAAGGTCCCCGGCGGTGGCTCCTCGATGGTCTTGAGCAGGATGGGACCGACCGAATCGCTGACGAGGTGGAACTCGTCGAGGATCAGGACCTTGCGATCGCTCTCGACCGGCTTCCGGCTGGCGAGGTCCCGGACCGACCGGGCTTCGTCCGCACGGATCGACGCACCCTCGCGTTCGACGACCACGAGATCGGGGTGCCGTTCCGCGAGCGCGAGGTGCACGTGGCGAGCGCGATCCGCTTCGGTGTCGGCCCCCGCGCTCAACAGCGCAGCGGCGAAGCCGAGGGCCAGATCCCGCTTGCCGGCGCCGCTCGGCCCCACCAGCAGGTAGGCGTGGACGGGCGCCAACGCCGCCGCCCGGAGCTCGGACAACGCCCGCTCCTGGCCCACCACGCCGGCCCACGGATCGATGTCCACCGCATCCACCGCCGCGCGGCCAGCCGCGCTCACGGACGTTGCCTGCGAGCAGGGTGGTCGGCGATGACCGCGTCGCGACGCCGGTCGCCGCTCTTGAGCGCCTGCCTGGCCATCAGACCGGCGGCGATGATGATCAGCGAGGCGATCCACAGCGTCAGCCGTACGCCGGGAAGCGCCAAGGACACCCCCGCGACATCGAGCGTCCGTGGGTTGGTGGCATCGTCGGACCGTCCGAGCAGCGTCGCGAGGAGGGGGCCCACGCTCATCGACACGATGAGGCAGAGGCGAACGAGGGTGTTGAGCGCGCCGAAGACCCTGCCGCGCAGCTCATCGTCCACCTCGCTCTGCAGCGTTGCGTAGCCGAGGACGTACACCGGGCCGACGGCGACCCCCATGACGAACACGAAGGCGACCGAGACCCCGATCGTGCTCGACGAGGCCGCGCCGAACAGCGCCGCGCCGGCCACGAGGAGGGCCGAGCTGAAGAACACCTTCTGGTTCACCCGGCGTTGCACGATCGAGATGCCCACCACACCGGTGGCGACCCCGAACCCGAGCGCCGTCATGAAGAAGCCGTACCCGGCAGCGCCGGCGTTCAAGACGTCGCCGGAGTAGACGACCCCGAGCGGGATGAGCATCCCGCCGCCGATGAGACCGGTGGCCAGCCCGATGTTCACGGCCCGGACGGTGGGGTTGATGAAGATGTAGTGCCACCCCTCCTTGAGCTCGCGGATGGTGCTGGCCCAATCGATGCGACCCCACCCCTTCTCGTCCGAGGATCGTTCGCGACGGGGGATGGCGAGACGTGAGATAAGCCACGCCGACCCGATGAAGGCGAGGGCTTGGAAGTAGAACGCGATGGCGACCTGATCGGTGCGGAGGAACTCGAACGAGCCGAGTCCGGCGAGCAGACCCGAGACCGTGGCCAGGAGCGCGAACACGACCGACGCCAACGGGAACGTGCCGTAGGCGGCGGCCAAACCGAGCGAGTTGGCGGTGGTCAGGTGGTCACGGGGAACCAGGTTGGGAACCGTCGCCTCCTTGGCCGGCCCCCACAGCAGGGTCATCGTCTCCAACGCGAGCGCCGCCACCACCAGCCACGCCAGGCTTCCGACGAAGGGCAGCAGGACCACGACCCCGGCCCGGCCCAGGTTGCAGATGACCAGCACCTTCTTGCGATCCCACCGGTCGACCATCACCCCGGCCATCGGCGCCAGGAACAGCCCCGGGAGCACGCGAGCGGTGATCACCAGTCCGATCGCCGCCGATCCCTGTCCGCCGCCCACCTCGCCGGCGAGGAACGAGATCGCCAGGAGCCCGACCCAGTCGCCCATCGCCTGGACGACCTGGGCCAACCACAGTCGGAAGAAGTCGGTGGACCCGAAGACACGGGTGAGCCACCCCGCTTCGCCATCCTCGGCGATGCCGGCGATCGCATCCGTCGTGACCTCGGCCGCGACCAAGGGATCCAGGGCGTCAGCACCACTCGGTCCGATCAGGTCGTCATCGTCCGAGCCGACGCCGTCCGATCGATCCTCGGGACGAAAGACGGCCACGACGAAACGCTACCGTCCGCCCCGAGGGGCGAGGTCATCAACCATCGGATGACGCGTCGGAACCGCCGGTCGCAGACGCCACCTTCTTGCTCGCGACCTTCTTGTTCGCCGCCTTCTTGTTCGCCGCCTTCTTGCTCGCGACCTTCTTGCTCGCCGCCTTCGTGCTCGCCGCCTTCTTCGCCGGTCGCTTCCTCGTCGCTCCGGCAGCCTTCTTCTTCGCCGGACCCTTCAGGCGCCGGTCCGACAGCAGCTCCGAGGCACGCTCGTCGGTGATGGTGTCGACATCGTCGCCCTTGGGGAGGGTGGCGTGGGTCTCCCCGTCGGTGACGTAGACCCCGAACCGACCGTCCTTGATCGACATCGCCTTCTGGCTGATCGGGTCGGTGCCCAACTGACGGAGGGGCGGCTTCGGCGCACGCTTGCCCCGCATCTTCGGTTGCGCGAACCGGGCGAGCGCGTCCTGGAGCGTGACGGTCAGGATCTGCTCCTCGGTATCGAGGTTGCGGCTGTCGCTCTTGTCGTCGGCCAGCACCTTCTTGAGGTACGGACCGTTGGGCCCGTTGTGCGCAGTGATGGCGATGCCGTCGTTGGGATCGATCCCGACTTGGCGGGGCAGGCTCAGCAGCTCCAGCGCGTCCTGCAGCGTGATGTGATCGAGGGTCATGGTCTGGAACAGCGACGCCATCTTCGGCTTGGTGCCGGCCTCGTCGTCGTAGTCGCCGAGCTGCACGTACGGGCCGAACCGCCCGCCCTTGGCGTAGATCGGAAGTCCGGTCTCGGGATCGTCGCCGAGAACGGTTCCGCCCTTGGGCACGGCCAGGAGCTCGAGCGCCTTCTCGACGGTGAGCTCATCGGGCGCGAGCGAGTCGGGGATCGACGCGGTGTCGGAGCCACGTTTGACGTACGGGCTGTTGCTGCTGCCCGGTTTGGCGACGATGGGCACGCCGTCGGGATCGAGACCGATCAGGGTGGAGTTGATCGCCTCGGCATCGATGCCATCGATCTGCGACGCGACCATGGCCTTGAGGCCCAGGCTGGTCGGGCTGTCGGAGCCGTCGCTCCCGTCGTCGGAGCCGAAGTAGAAGCCGGTCAGCCAGTGGACGAGGTCCTCCTTGCCGCCGGCGATGCTGTCGAGGTCGTCCTCCATCCGGGCGGTGAAGGCGTAGTCGACCAGGTTCGGGAAGTGGGTCTCGAGCAGGTTGACGATGGCCATGGCCCGCCAGGTCGGCACGAGCGCCATGCCCCGCTTGCGGACGTAGTCGCGATCCACGATGGTCTTGATGATCGACGCATAGGTCGACGGGCGGCCCACGCCGAGCTCCTCGAGCCGCTTGACGAGCGACGCCTCGGTGTACCGAGGCGGAGGTTGGGTCTCGTGCCCGTGGGGCTCGACCCGGTGCACGTCGAGCGCGTCGCCCTCCGAAAGCGGGGGCAGCTGGGCCTCGCGCTCGTCGGCATCGTCGCCTTCGTCGCGGTCGACGACGTAGGCGAGCCGGAAGCCCTGATGGGCGATGATCGTGCCGCTGGTGGTGAACTCCGCGTCTCGTCCCGAGGCCGCCTGCGCGCCGAGGCGGACGGTGACCGTCTCGCCGGTGGCGTCGGTCATCTGCGAGGCGATGGTGCGCTTCCAGATCAGCTCGTACACCCGGGCGTCGTTGGCGTTGACCTCACGGGCGACGGCATCGGGCGCTCGGAACACGTCGCCCGCGGGACGGATGGCCTCGTGAGCCTCCTGCGCGTTCTTGACCTTCTTGGCGTACTGACGCGGCGCATCGGGGAGGTAGGCGGCTCCGTAGCGCTGCGTGATCTCGGCCCGGGCGGCCGTGAGCGCGGTCTGGGACAACGTCGTGGAGTCGGTCCGCATGTAGGTGATGTATCCGGCCTCGTACAGGCTCTGCGCGGACCGCATGGCCATCGATGCCGACAGCCGCAGCTTGCGGCCGGCCTCCTGCTGGAAGGTGGAGGTGATGAACGGCGCGGCAGGACGGCGCCGGTAGGGCTTGCGCTCGACCGACCGCACCGAGAACGTCGCCGACCCGAGCTCGTCCGCGAGACCGGTGGCGGTCGCCTCGTCGAGCACGATCGAGCCTTCGCGACTGACGGTGCCGGTCTGGTCGAAGTCCTTGCCGGTGGCCACGCGGCTGCCGTCGAGTTGCACGAGCGTCGCGCCGAAGGTCCTCGAGGCCTCGGCTCCGGGAGCGACCGAGCTCGAGAAGTCCCCGTCGAGGTTCCAGTAGCTGGCGGCGACGAACCCCGTGCGCTCGCGCTCACGCTCGACGACGAGGCGACAGCCCACGCTCTGCACACGACCGACGGTGGCGCCGCGACCGACCTTCTGGCGTGCGGTGCTGGCCAGCGGCCCGTACCCGTAGATGCGGTCGAGGAGTCGGCGGGCCTCCTGGGCGTCGACCAGGCGGCGATCGATGTCACGGGGGTTCTCGATGGCGGTTCGGATCGCCTGTGGGGTGATCTCGTGGAACACCATGCGCTTGACGGGCATCGACGGTGGCGGCTTCAGGACCTCGAGCAGGTGCCACGCGATCGCCTCTCCCTCGCGATCCTCATCCGTCGCGAGGTAGAGCTCGGAGGCGTCCTTGAGCTTGGCCTTGAGATCCCGGATGCGACTGCGCTTGTCGGGGCTGATGATGTAGAGGGGCTTGAACCCGTTGTCGACATCGACGCCGAGGATCTCCCACTTCTTCTTCTCCGACTCGGGGACCTCGGCGGCGTTGGCGGGAAGGTCGCGGATGTGGCCGACCGACGCCTCGAGCATGGCGTCGTCGAACTCACCGTCGTCGGCGAGGAACCGGGCGATCGTCCGCGCTTTGGCGGGCGACTCCACGATCACCAGGGGGTTGGCCATGAGCGGAAGGATTGAGCGGCCGCCCCGGCGCTGTCAACTCCCTCCCCGCCGAGGCGCCCGCCGGAGAGGTCGGTGACAGGCGGGGTGATCGCCGTCTCGCCCTTGACTCCGACCTCGTGGTTAGGAATACTTTACGGAGTACGGCAGGACGGCCCGGATGAACAGGTCAACCATGGCTCTCGCTTCGATCACCACGACCTCCACCCCCACGTTCGCCGGGCGCGCGCGGCGCATGGAGGTCAGCGGTTCGTCCACCACCGTGCAGCTCGAGGATGGTCGGTGCGTCACGTTGGCAGCCGTTCCCGATCCGATCAGCGCTCGGCGCATCCGCCGATGCGTCAACCGGGTTGCGTCGGTCCGCATCGACGGGAGCATCGAGCGTCCTGTCGCCCACGTCCGGGGCATCGGCCACCGGCTCCCAGTGGCCTTCGACATCCCCCTCGCCGCGGCACTCGCGCTCATGGAAGCCGGTGTCCCCACCGTCGTGGGGCTCGCCACCCTCGGCGTCATCGACCACGGGAGGTCACGCTGATGGTGGTGTGCCACTGCAACGCGGTGAACGACCGGGCCATCCGGGCCGAGATCGAGTCGGGGGCGCTCGACGTGTCCCAGGTCGCCGAGCGGTGCGGCGCCGGCGCCGACTGCGGCGGCTGCCAGCCACTCGTCGAGCGTCTGCTGGCCACGTTCGGTCTCGAACCCGAACCGGCCACCGCCAGCGTCGCCGCCTGAACCTGCGCGATCGGTGCCGTCGCACCCTCCGCCGGATGGCCCCGGCCGGCACCTCGCACTCGATGGATCGGCACCCCGGTGTGCGATGATGCACCGTCGACAAGTCGTTCTCAGGAGGCGCGGTGCAAGGTGACCCGGACGTGATCGAGTTCCTCAACGAGGCACTCACGGCCGAACTGACCGCGATCAACCAGTACTTCATCCACGCGAAGATGTGTGAGAACTGGGGGTTCGAGCGGTTGGCCGCCAAGGTGCGCGAGGAGTCCATCGACGAGATGAAGGATGCGGAGGCCATCATCGACCGCATCTTGTTCCTCGGGGGCGTCCCCAACCTCCAACGCCTCGGCCACGTCACCGTCGGCGAGACGGTCGCCGAGCAGTTCGAGCTCGACCTCGCCGTCGAGCATGCGGCGGTCGAACGCTACAACCGCGGCATCGAGCTCGCCGTGGCCAAGCACGACAACGGGACCCGTGAGCTGTTGGAGGAGCGCCTCGTCGGCGAGGAGGACCACGCCGACTGGCTCGAGACCCAGATCGAGCTCGTCGGGCAGGTCGGCCTCGAGCAGTACCTCGCGACGCAGATCCACGACTCGTGACCGGAGCCAACGCATCCGGCAACGGCGAGGTCGGGGCTCGACCCCCCCACACGCTGTTCGACGAACGCCCGTGGGGGACCTTCACCGTGCTCGACGAGGGTCCGACCCACAAGGTCAAGCGCATCGAGGTGATGCCGGGACAGCGACTGAGCTACCAGTACCACCAGCAGCGCGCCGAGCACTGGGTGATCGTGCAGGGCCGAGCGCTCATCACCCTCGACGACGTGGTGCACGAGCGCGGCGCCAACGAGAGCATCCTGATCGGCACGGGTGTGCGCCACCGCATCGAGAACCCCGGCCCTGAGCCGATGGCGTTCATCGAGGTGCAGACCGGCACCTACTTCGGCGAGGACGACATCGTCCGCCTCGACGACGACTACGGCCGCGAGGGTGCCCCGTAGGGCTCCGACAGCGCCGGCGAGGGACCTCTCAGATGAGGAACTTGATCTCGCCCTCGCTGACCTCGATCACGGCGAACACGGCCTCGTGCAGGCGGGCGTGCAACTCGCGGAACCGCTCGGTGGCCGGGTCGGTCTGAGCGGGATCCACCGGGACGCCGTCGGGGTCGTCGACCCGCGAAGGGTGGTTGGCGCTGCCCTCGGGAGGGAGGTCCGAGGCATGGCGGTCGAGCTCGGCGAAGGCCGCGTCCCAGTCGGTCGCGGCTGCCTGCAGCTTGAGCCGCATCGACGGAGCCTGCACCAGGGCCCGATCGAGATCCTGCACGATGGTGATGACCACATCGGTCGTGGTCATCACCCCCGGGGTCGCCAGCAGGTGCAACGCCTGGAGCTTGCGCATCGCCAGCGCCGCGATCATCACCGGATCCCCCAGCTCCTCGACGGCCGAATCGATCTCGGCCAGGTCGAGTGCCACGGCTACCGGAACGCCGAACCACCGGCGCAGGGTCAAGAAGAGCTCGGTGGTGACGTCGTGCAAGGCGAGCAGGGCGTCCGGTTTGGAAACTGCGGGAGGCTCCTCGTCGTCGTCCACCTCGGCAGCGTAGGCCCGTCAGCTCGGCGCCGTCGCTGCGAACGGAACACCACGATCGAGCCGAACATGCGTGCCGGCGCCGCCGCCGCCCGTGCCGCGGTGCGACGCCAGAACGCACGCCTCGCCGAACATGCGTGCCACGCCGGCGGCGGGCAACGCGCAGCTACGCATGTTCGATCGGTGGGTCAGCGCGAGGGCTGGGTGGTGCCGGGGAAGGAGCCGATGCCGCCGCCGAGGCCGAGCTCGTCGAGCCCGATGCCGTTGGGCGGAAGGCGATCGGTGAGATCGGACGGGATGGCGAGGCCCTCGGGCATCGAGGCGGTGAGCTCGCCGTCGATCGAGATCGACACCAGACCATCAGCGGAGATGTCGATGCGCACGGTGAGGGTGCCACCGGACTCGTCGGTGGTGACCATGGTCAACCCGCCGCCGGATCCCGACGTGAACAGCCCCACCAGGCACGAGCGCATCTCCGGGGTGATCGCCTGCGGGCCGGTGGCCTCGCTCACGGTCAGCGTGCCGCAGTCGACCGGCGCAAGGTCGGACCCGGGGTCGACCAGACCGCCGCCGAAGCCGATGGTCGGGAGCTGCACCGACAGCGAGCCGGTGACCGCCACCGACACCGACGTGCGCGAGGCGGTGGTGACCGTCTGGGTCAGCGAGCCCCCGTCGGCGCCGTCGACGACCACCACGATGCGGGCATCCGCACCGGCGTTGAACGCGGCGACGAAGCAGTCGAGCGGGCCCTTCTCCGGGTCGATCCGTTCCGGGCCGATCTGCACCGATCCGCAGTCGACCGCGTCGCCGGGCGCCACGACGGCGGGCTCGGGCGCCACCGGTTCGGGCTGCGGCTCGGGCTCTGGTGCGACGGTGCCGTCCTGCTGGTCGGTGGTCTGTGCCGCCGTGGCGAGCGTGGTGTCGGGTGTCGAACGGGGCGCGAGCATCGCCGCCCCCACGAGCACGAGCACCACGACCGGCACCGCGAAGGTGGCGATGCGCATGCGGCGACGGCGCAGACGGCGGTCGACTCCGGCGCGCAGATCGGCCGAAGCCGGAGGCTGGCGCCGCGCCTCGGCGTCGAGGAGGGCCCGCAACGCGGGCTCGTCGCCCGAGGCCGAGCTCGGATCCGTCGGCGGGAAGGGGGTGTTCATCGTGGGACGACCTCGGGTGTTGCGGACGGCGTCGTGCCGACCGAGCGGTGACCCTGCGGGTCCGGCGACGTGACGTCGCCGGCCATCGGGTTCAAGGGGTTGAGGGGACCGAGATGCACGCGGAGCTTGGCCAACGCGGTGTGGAGGGTGGCCTTGGCCGTTCCCTCCGAGCACCCCATCGCCCTGGCGACCTCCGACACCTGGAGATCGCCCAGGTAGCGGAGCACCACCGCGACCCGCTGACGGGGTGCCAGCACGTCGAGGGCCTCCCGGACCGAGACCTTCACGGCCGTGGCGCCCGCCGGATCCACCGTGGGTCCGAGCAGCTCGGGAACCGGCGCCGCACGGTCGCGGCGCAGATCCCGACGGGCGCCGTTCAACGCCACCACGTACACCCAGGCCACGGGACGATCCATCATCGCCACGCGCTTCCACTGCCGGTAGGCCTTGGCGAAGGCGTCCTGGGCGGCATCTTCGGCACGGGGCCGATCCGCCAACGCCAACGTCAGCGCCCGCACCACCGCCTGGTGGTGCTCGGCGAAGAACGCCTCGAAGTCCGGGTTCACGGTCATCTCAACCCTCCAAGGGTCCGAGGCGTCCGAAACGTTTACTCCGATCTCGGATCTTCACCTCGCCGCCGTCACCCGTCGGGCCAGCGGTACGCGGTCGGGCGCCGGTTGGCGACGCTCGGGAGCATCCCGCGGATGCGGTGCTGGTCGGCGAGATCGAGGTCGGCCAGGACCACGGTGTCGTCCGTGCCGTCGGCCGAGGCGAGGATCGTGCCCCAGGGGTCGACGATCATCGAGTGGCCGTGCCAGTGCAGGCGCTCGTTGCTCGACCCCCGCTGACCGGCGGCCACCACGAAGACCTGGTCCTCGATGGCCCGGGCCCGCAACAGGATCTCCCAGTGGGGTGGGCCGGTGGTGGCGGTGAACGCCGCCGGCACCGAGACCACGTCGGCCCCACGCAGGGCCAGGATCCGATAGAGCTCGGGGAAGCGGAGGTCGTAGCAGATGCTCAGGCCCAGACCGATCGACCCGGACGGCGACGACGGGGTCGGGGCCAGCGGCGAGTCGCTCGTCGCCGGCACCGAGGGGTCGTGCGCGTCGACGTCGATGCGTGTGACGACGACCTCGTCCCCCGGCTCGATCACCTCCGACTCGCGGTAGGCCGCTCCGGGCACCTCGACATCGAACAGGTGGATCTTGCGGTACGTCGCCAACCGGTGCCCATCGGGGCCGTAGACGCAGCACGTGTTGTGGTTGCGCCCCGACGGCGAGCCGTCCGACCGGGGTGCCTCGATGAACGTGCCGGCGACCAACGTGATCCCGTGCTCGGATGCCTGCGCCGACGCCCATCGGGACGTGACCCCGTCGATCGGCTCCGCGCCCGCACGCAGCACCGCGCCCGAGCCGGACACGTTGAACATCTCCGGCAGCACGACGAGGTCCGCGCCGCGGTTGGCCGCCCGGGCCACGAGCCCGGTCGCCACCTCGAGGTTGGCGTCCCGGTCGGCGCCCGAGCACATCTGCACCGCGGCAGCTCGCATGGTCGCGACCGTACCGCCGTCAGCGCTCCCCCGAACGGCCGATCAGCTCGCCGCCCGCTCCAACAGGATCAACCGCGGGTGGTGGCCCTTCTGGAAGACCCGGATCTCGGTGATCGGTCGCCAGGCCGACTGCCTGTCCAGCACGCGTCCGATGAGACGGACCTCGTGGGTGAGCACGACGAACCGGGCACCCGACACGGCCACCCGTGCCGCCTCGGCGAGCACGGAGGGGTAGAGCGTGGCGTTGTCGGCGTGCGAGCCGAGCAGCGTGCCCCACGGCAGATCGGCGACGAGCACGTCGAATCGGGGCCGGTGCACGTCGCCGAGCGCCGTCGCATCGGCTTCCCACAGGTCGACCCGGCCCTTGTAGCGAGCGGCCCGCAGGTTCGCGTTGGTGGCCTCCACGGCCATCGGGCTGTGGTCGACACCCACCATCTCGAGCGGCGCGCCCAGGGCCAGACGCTCGACGAGCAACGTCCCCGAGCCACACATGAGGTTGAGGTAGCGGTCGTCACGCGTCGGGCGTGTGGTGGCGACCATGGCCGCCGCGATGGTCGCGTTCACCGCGCCGGGGTAGTCGGCGACCCGCCACCGTCGGGTGGCCGACGGTCGGGGCGTGAGACGTACGAGGACGTCCCACCCGCGCCCGATCACCCTCGATCGCCGGACGCGCACGAGGAGGTCGCCGTCGTCGGGATCGGAAACGAGGCCGGCGGCGCGAGCCACCTCGTCGGCGAAGCGCCGCAGGTCGACCGAGTCGGAACCGGCGGCGCTGATCCGGACGCCGCTGAAGCTCCCCTTGGGGTTGGCCCGCTGGATCGACCCGACCAGGTCGGCGATCCGACGGAGGTGCTCGGGGCTGAGCAGGGTCCGGGGCCGGGAGACCTCGAACGAGAGGACGACGTGGGCGGCGACCGACGTCCGCAGACCCACGAGCGCTGACCGGCTCGACCGAGGTGAGCGGACCCGCACGGCGGTGTCGTCATGGTCCACCACCTCGATGGGGGGCCCGGTCGTGGTGGCGAGTGCGGCGACCTCGTCGAGCACGAACGGCACGAGCCCCTCGAGCACCTCGAGCTCGACGATCTCGGTGATCTCGGATGCGGGTTCGTCCGGCTCGGGGAGGGCCACCGGGCTCAGCGGATCGGCGCCGCGTCGACGGTCAGCTCGCGGACGTCGGTGTGGACCACGGTGCCCGATCCGTCCTTCACAGTGATCGTGTAGGCGTAGGTGCCGGCGGCGACCGAACAGCGGGGGGCCGAACCGAGGTTCTGGACGACACCGGGGCAGAGGGTCCGGCTGCCGGTGGCGGTGCGCTCCGGGAACGGCGGCGCGATGGTGTCGGGGCCGGTCACCTCCACGGTGTACCCGGCCGACGGGGTCACCGACCAGCTGAGGACGGGTGGCTGCGCCGTGCGCACCCGGGAACCCGACATCATCCAGCCCTCGGTGGTCTGGACGGCGTTCGTGATGGTGAGCTCCACCTCGGATGCGAACACCGTGGTGGTGGGCGGTCGAGTGGTGGTGGGCACGGGGGTCGTGGGGTCGGTGGACGGCGGCGGCGCGCCCCGAGTGGTCGGCGGCGTCGGGGCCGGGGCGCCGGGGCCGGAAACCACCTCCTCGGGATCGGCGCCGGTGGTGGAGGGGTCGGGATCGGCGGCGGCCGGCGCCGTCGTGGTGCTCGAGGTCGCCAGCGAGCCGACCGCCGGTGCCGGTGCTCCGCTGGCGATGAGGTCGGGGTCGTCGCCCCGCCCTCCCCACCACCAGCCGGCGGCGAGGAGCGCGACGAGGACCGTCGCGGCCGCCCCCACGACGAGCGCGGCGCGCGATGCGGTGCCCGTCCGACGACGTGATCCTGGTGCAGGGGCTGCCCGTGAGCGGGCGATGGCACCGCCGACCGCCCCTCCGCTGGTCGAGCCTCCGGGGTGGACGGCCCCACCGGTGGCCGAGCCGATGGACGAGGTGGCCGTGGTGAGGAAGGAGGATCCGCCCATCGGCACGCCCGACGCGGCCAGCGCCGACGCCGCGGTCTGCTTGAGCGCGATCGGCACCGCGACGAGGGGCACGGCGGCGAACAGGGCCACCGGCTCGAGACCGAAGCGTTGGCGCTCGTCACACTCGACGCAGCCGGGGACGTGGCGCTCGGCGACGCGGACGGCATCCGCGCTGAACCGGTCGATCCCGAGGTCCGCCAGGCGTTGGGCGAGCACCTCGCACGCCGGTGACCCGTCCCGCCACAGCACCCGCACCCGGATCGCCGTCTCCAGACGGCGCTTGAGCCGGTGCACGAGCTGGTTCGCCGCGTTGCGGTTCATCCCCAGGACCTCGCCGACCTCCGCGGGCGAGAGGCCGTGGCGGAGCTGGAGGTCGAGCACCTCGAGGTCGCGCTCGGGGAGCGCCTCGGCCGCCTCCCAGACGAGCGCCACGACCTCGGCGTCCTCCACCGCGTCCTCGGGCGTGGACGATCGGCCGAGACGCTCCTCGACCCCGAAGCCCGACGGCGCGCTGGTGGGTGAGGCACCGACCGACTCGATCACTGCGAGGCCCTGGTCGTCGACTGCGTACGAACGTCGCTCGCGCTGCGTGCGGTTGTAGGCGCCGTTGCGGGCGATGCGCAGCAACCACCCGCCGAACGACTCGGCACGCTCGAGGGTCGCCAGGTTGCGCCACGCGGCGAAGAACGCCTCCTGGGCGACCTCGGCCGCCACCTCCCGATCGCGCACGACGCGGTCGACCAGGTCGAAGACGCGATCGAACCACGCGTCGTAGAGGTGACCGAACGCCTGCGTGTCGCCGGCGAGGCACTGATGCACCCAGTCCGCGTCGCGGCGGCGGAGCGCCGCCTGCTCGACATCGAGCTCGATGACGGGTTCGTCCATCGGCGTCCTCTTCGTGGGTTCCACCCTGGGCGGGCGCGGATGGTGGTGGCCCACCGCACGGTGGGTCGTTCGCTCGCCGTCCCCCGGACGGTCTCGACGCTCATTGTCGCCCATCTCCACGGCCCGAGTCGCACACCGTCGGGAGAATCCCGTCGGACCGGTCCATCCGGTTGCGGCTGCGGACGACCTGACCGCCGAACGGCTCGGCGCTTACGGGCGACGTCGCCCCGGCAAGCGAACGAGAACACGTTTCAATTACGCTGCCGGCGATCCGCAGCGCACCGCCACCGGGCGGAGTCGGCCAACCAGGAGCACCACCGTGAGCATCGCCGCCACCAACCCCGCCACCGACCCGTTCGAGGACCCGTCGGTCGGTCGCCGATACGTCGACAAGGTCGCGTTGGTGACCGGAGCCGCGGGAGGCATCGGGCGAGCCACCGCGGTGCGGGTGGCCGCGGAGGGCGCGTCGGTGTGGTGCGCCGACATGAACGCCGAGGGGGTCGCGGAGACCGCCCAGATGATCATCGATCGGGGCGGTGTCGCCCGAAGCAGCACGTTCGACGTGACCGACCCGGCGGCGTGCGTCGCCCTCGTGGCCGATGTCGTGGATGCCTTCGGCGGCCTCGACATGCTGGCCAACATCGCCGGGATCGGCGGGTCGGCGCTCACCGAGAACGAGACCGCCGAGCGGTTCCAGGCCTTCCTCGCCGTCAACGCGGCCGGTCCCTTCCACCTGAGCCAGGCCGCCCTGCCCCAACTGCTCGAGCGCAGGGGCAACATCGTCAACCTGGCGTCCACCGCCGGGATCATCGGTCAGGCGTACTGCACGGCGTACTGCGCCTCGAAGCACGCGCTGGTGGGCATCACCAAGGCCATGGCCATCGAGTACGGCCGCCAGGGCATCCGCATCAACGCCGTGTGCCCCGGCGGGGTCAACACCAACATCCTCGGTGGGTTCATGCCGCCCGAGGGTTCGAGCATGAACCTCATCAGCCGGTCGTTCCTGACCCGCGACATGCAGGAGCCCGAGTCGGTGGCGGCCATGGTGGCCTACGTCGGCAGCGACGAGGCGTACTACGTCAACGGGGCGATCATGGCGATCGACGGCGGCACGACCACGGGCTGATCAGGGGGTCGCAGAGGTCGTGGTCGACGCACCGGGCAGCGACGAGCCAGGTCGCGGGTCGGCGGTCGGGGCCACGACCTCCTGAGGTGGCGATACCTGCTCGGATCCGAAGGCGGTCGGAAAGGTCCGTGCCAGGTACGCCGGATCGAGCGACACGTCGGTGCGGTCCTGCCCGAAGGCCAGGCGGTACTGCGCGATCATCACGTGGTTGATCAGGTCCGTGGCGGCGTCCGGCTCGACGTTGCCCGGCGCGCAGCCGTCACCCGCACCGGTGAGCAGCGACGTCAGCGCGGGATGGGCCTCGACGAACGGGGTGAGGCCCCCGGCCGCGAAGATCGCAGCACACCGATCGAGGAACGAGCTGTGACCGGCGCCGCTGACCGCCACCGCCCGCTTGGGCATCGCCAGCGCGTCGAACAACGACTGGGAGGTGGCGGCGGACACGAGCCCGTCGGCCTCGCCGAACACCACCATGGACGATCCGGCGAACGGCGGGAGCTCACCGACCGGTGTGGCGGGGACCGACGCCTGACCGATCCACGCCTTGACCCGCGGTTCGCCGATCGAGAACAGGTAGGTCGCGGCGCCGCCGGCCGAGTGCCCCTCGGTGCCGACCCGTTGGGTGTCGAGCCCGCCGGCGAGCACGCTCTCGGGATCGGCGTTGGCCACGACCAACGCAGCGAGCGTGTTGGTGAGGTCGTCCAGATCGGTCGGTGACCCGCCCCACTGGTCGGTGATCGACGCGACCTCGTTGCGCGACAGGTGGTCCGGCGACGCGACCACGAAGCCCCACGACGCCTCCTGGCGGAGGTGCTGGGAGGAGTAGAGGTTCGACCCGCCGGCGCCGTGGCTCTGCAGGACGATCGGGAACGGTCCCTCGTCGTTGACCGGGGCATCCAGGTAGGCATCGAGCGGGAGGTCGGCGACGAGCGGGGGCACCGTCGCCGCCAGGATGGCCGCCACCTCGGGCGGGTACGCATCGCCGGGCCGGTAGGACGTGATGTGCTCGAGCCCGTCGAGGCGATCCTCGGCAGCCGGGTAGAACACCCGCACCGACCGGTCGCCGAGCGACAGGGTGGTCAACCCGACCTCGTAGGGACCGGGACGGGCGAAGTTCGCCGGGGCGGGAGCGGGGGCATCGGCGCGGGAGGTGGTGGTGGTCGATGCCAGCGCGGTTCCGCGCGGTGACCGCACCGTCGTGGTGGTGAGGTCGGTGTTCGAGACGACCGGGCTGGTGGTGTCGGTGTCCACGCTGCAGGCGGCGAGGAGCACCCCCACCAGCACGACCGCGGCGACGAGCGCGGTGCGGGTGACGACGGTGGGTGCGGGGTGGCGCGGGCGGAACGAGGTGTCCAGGGTGACCTCATCTGATCGACGAGAGAGCGCCGTCGTGGTAGCCGCTGCGAGCGTCGCTCCCGATGGACCGGAGCTTAGGATCCGCGGGACCGGCGCGGGTGGTCGGGTGCGCGTCGTTCGTCCACCCCTGCCCCGGATGCGCTCGACCGGGACGAAGCGCTCATCGGCGCGAGCCCCGCCGCCATCCCCGCCCGGCACCGCCCTCGATCGACGGGACCGGCGCGTCCGGGACCCGACCGCGTGCGGCCCGTCCGGTCGCCGTCTCGACCGGCTGGCCATCCGAGCCGTCGGTGGCATCGGCCTCGGCTCGGGTGGCGGCCGCCGCTGCGGTGCGGGCCTCGATCTGCTCCACCGTCCGCTCGGACTGCTTGGCGGCGTACCCGAAGATGCCCTGCGCCATCGACGAGAGCTCCTCGTAGCGACGCTCCTTGTAGATGCGCGACCTGGCCTTGTGCACGTTGGCGTTGTCGGGTTCGGCCATGCAGGCGATCTCGATGAAGTGCGCGGCGAGGGCGAGCTCGCCGGCGGAGCGCAGCTCGAGCGCCTTGCGGATCAGCGGCTCGACCCCGTCGAGCATCTTTGCCATCTCGAGCCCGATGGCGTTGTCGGAGGGTGGCTTGAGGCGCGCCGGGTTGCCGTCGTACCACCCGCCGTAGAGCCGCCAGATGTTGCGGATCACGAACGACGGCTCGTCGTCGGTGGGCTGCAGGTAGGGCTTGTCCATGAGCCCGTCCGGCAGGGTGACCGTCTGGAGGATCTGGTCGAGCGTGGCACCGTCGTTCATCAGCTGGAGCGTCTCGCCGACGATGAGCTCGAGCGCCGAGGCGACGTCGTCGAGCACGGTGCGGATCCGTTGCGCACCGGCGATGGGGAGGCCGTGGGCCGGGAGCAGCAGCTCGGGTCCGTAGGACGCGATCTCCCGGAGCACGCGCGCCCATTCGAGGGGGTAGCGCTGGACCTTCTGCGGATTGCCCGCCGCGGGGAAGACCCAGGTGAGGAAGTCGCCGGTGCAGGCGGTGCGGGTGGCGGGGAACCAGGCCCAGGTGTGGTCGTCGGTCTCGCCGATCCCGTGGTGCAGCTCGATGTCGAGGGTACCGACCTTGAGCTGGAGCCGGTCGCCGTAGGTGACCGACGGCCGCATCCACTGGGTCGGGAACACCGGGTTGAGCTCGTCGCCCGATCCGAGCAGACCCATGCCGCGGTACTGGCGGGCGTTGACGATCGCGTTGTACCCGTTGGTGAGGTCGTAGCGGTCGAAGCGCTCCTCCACGCGCTCGTGACCCACGATCACCGGCCGCCGCTGCTTGTTGTCGCGGGCTTCGTTGACCAGGGGACGGGCGCCACCGACGTGGTCGGCGTGCCCGTGGGTGTAGACGATCGTGTGGATCGGCGCGTTCCCGCTCCACCGGCGGAGCTCGCTCGCGCACCGCAGCCCGAAGGCCTCGAGGCTGCAGTCGAAGAGCACCAGCCCGTCACCGCTGTCGAACGCGACGACGTGACTGAACGCCTCGACCATCGCCACGCCGGCGGCGACCTCGGACAGCTCGAGGGTCACGCGGTTGACGGGGCCGTCGGCGATCCCGGCATCGATGTACCGAGCGGACATCTCGAGCAGATCGGGCATCGGGGGCGAGCCTACCCGGCGACCTCGTGCCCGCCGGGTGGACCGGGGGCGGCCCGCTCAGGATCCGTCCTGCGCCCGCCGTTCCTGCTTGTGGCGGTACATGTCGTCGTCCGCCCGGCCGAGCAGGTGGTCGTTCTCGACGAGCACGTCGGTGGAACGGGCATGACCGACGCTCGCCCCGATCGGGAGACGCAGGTCGTCGATCTGCATCGGGGCGTCGAGCACCTCGGCGAGACGTCGTTCGAGGACCCGGACCTCGGTCGCCGGCAGCGACTCGCACACCGCCACGAACTCGTCGCCGCCGAAGCGGGCGACGGTGTCGACATCGCGCAGCACCGAGCGGAGGCGATCCGCGAACTCGATGAGGACGAGGTCACCCACCCGGTGGCCGTACGTGTCGTTGACCGACTTGAAGCGGTCGACGTCGACGAAGAACACGGTGATCGACGAGGCGGTGCCCCGCTGGAGGCGCCCTCGAGCCCGATCCAGGCGGTCCTCCATGAGGGTGCGGTTCGGCAGCCCCGTCAACGAGTCGTGGGTCGCCAGGTGGGTCAGCTCGCCCTCGGCGCGACGACGGTCGGTGATGTCCTCCACCGTGGCGATCCACCCCGTGGGTTGGCTGGGCGACCCGAGCGGGACGAACTTCACCTCCGCCCAGCGGGGGAACAGTCCGCCGGTCACCCGGAACGTCACCTGCTCCGACGTCCCGGCGGCGATCACCCGCGACGCCGCGGCCGACACCGCGTCCCAGTCCTCGGCCATCACCGCCTGCTCCCACCCGTGGCCGCTCACCATCTCCTTGGAGAGGTGCAGGATCTGGCGCGAGGCCTCGTTGCTGTAGGCGACCCACCCCCGGGCGTCGGCCGAGAGGATGCCGAAGGGCAGCATCTCGGCGAGTGAGGAGAACCGGTCGATGTCCGACGCGGTGACCTTGGCGTTGTGCTCGTCGGTGACGTCACGGACGCGGAGGACGACCCCGACGAGATCGGACCGGACGGTGGCGTCGAAGACGCGCACGTCGAGCATCCGCCAGCTGCCGTTCTTGTGCTTCGCCCGGAGCTGCATCGCTTCCTCGAACCCCGGGGTCCGGCGGGCGCGCTCGGTGAGCGCCAGCACCTTGTCGATCTCCTCGGGGTGGACGAAATCGGTGATCTGGCGGCCCTCTTCCTCCGAGTCGAGGTACCCCAGCGCGTCGCCGCGGACGTTGGCGGCGACGAGCTCGAGGCTCGGCGACACGAGGAGGAGGAACTCGGATCCGAACTGGTCGAGCTCGTCGTTGACGCTGCGACGCGCCCCGTCGGCGGCGTTCGCGGGGTGGAGCGGCTCATCGCTCGTCGCACCTGACCCTGCGTCGCTCATCATCCCTCCGCCGACCACGTGGTCGGGAACGCCATCGTGCACATGCGCCGCCACGCCTCTCATCTCATCGTCGTCCGGAGCCGAGAACTGAACTGCTTCTCAGGCGCCGAACATGGCGAGCCACTCGCGCTCGGTGCGCGGGGCGAGCACGTAGTTCCACCGACGGGTGTCGGCCATGCTCGCCGACGGGTCGGCGGAGTACTGGTGGCCCGGGAACAGCACGGCGTCGTCGGGCACCTGGGCGAGCGTCTGGGTGAGGCTCGCGTAGAGCGCGGCCGGGTCACCGCCCGGGAGGTCGGTGCGGCCGCAGCCCTCGAGGAACAGCGTGTCGCCGGCGAGGAGGTGGTTGTCGACGAGGAAGCACTGGCTCCCCGGCGTGTGTCCCGGGGTGTGGATGAGCTCGATCGGGATCTCGCCCGCCATCACGATGTCGCCGCTGGCATGCTCGACGAGGTCGCCGGCGCCGGCATCGGTGGTGCGCATGATCCATGGGGCCTCGTCGGCCTGCACGTGCACCGGAACCGGGGCCAGGGTCAGCAGTTCGGTGATGCCCGAGATGCGGTACCCCATCATGTCGCCGCCGATGTGATCGGCGTGGTAGTGGGTGGCCAGCGCGCCCGTGAGACGCATGCCATCGGCCGCCGCGACGTCGATGATGCCCTCGACGTCGTACGCCGGGTCGACCACGACGGCCTCGCCGGTGCGACGATCGCCGATCAGGTACACGAAGTTGAGCATCTGCTTGGCGACCGGATCGGACGTGGCGATGTCGCGGCCGCACAGCAGCTGACGGAAGTACAGGCGGTCGGTGCCGTCGTCGTTCATGCACCCATGATAGGAGCGACGTTCGGGTCCCGACCCCGAGCAGGCGACCGGTAGCGTGACCCCGTGGGCAGCCCTGGACCGAAGCCACCGCCGCGAACGGTGACCCCCGACGACGTCGACCCGGCCAAGCGCCGGTACGCCGTGATCGGGACCGGGGCGATCGGCGGGTACTACGGCGCCCGCCTGGCGGCTGCCGGTCACGAGGTCCACGTCGTCGCCCGATCCGACCTCGAGGTGGTCGCACGCGAGGGCCTGTCCGTGGAATCTCCGCTCGGCGACCTCCTGGTGCGGCCCGTGTCGGTGGTTGCGACCACCGAGGAGGTCCCTCCCGTCGACCTCGTGCTGCTGGCGGTCAAGACCACCTCGACGGTGCCCGCCGCCGATCTCGTCGGCCCGGCAACGGTGCGGGGCGCGGCGGCCGTGCTCATGCAGAACGGCCTCGGCGTCGAGGACGCGCTCGCGGCGGCGCTGCCCGACGCAACCATCCTGGGCGCCATGTGCTTCATGTGCTCCAACAAGGTCGGCCCGGGGTGCATCCGCCACCTCGACTACGGCGCCGTCACCGTCGGCGCGCACGCTCGGGACCCTCGAGCACCGGCCGGGATCACGCCGGTCGTGACGGCGTTCGTCGACGACCTCGTCGGCGCGGGGG
The DNA here is from genome assembly GCA_038235385.1 of Acidimicrobiales bacterium. GTDB lineage: Bacteria > Actinomycetota > Acidimicrobiia > Acidimicrobiales > Acidimicrobilacustridaceae > JBBSTY01. The sequence goes on from JBBSTY010000015.1 coordinate 29,819, forward strand.
TCCCCGCCCACGGGATCACCGACCTGCGCCTCGGACGGTGGAAGAAGCTGGTCTGGAACATCGCCTACAACGGGTTGTCCGTGGTGCTCGACGCCTCGACCGACGAGCTCATGGCCGACCCCTCGACCCGAGCGCTCGCCATCTCGCTGATGCACGAGGTCGCAGCCGGCGCCGCGGCGTGCGGCCACCTGATCCCGGACTCGTTCATCGACGACATGGTGCGCACCACCGACGCCATGACGCCGTACAAGACGTCGATGAAGCTCGATGCCGAGGCGGGTCGACCGCTCGAGATCGCCGCCATCTACCGGGCGCCCGTCGAGGCCGCTCGAGCCGCCGGCACCTCGATGGACCGCACGGAGGCCATCTGCGCCCAGCTCGAGTTCATCGACGCCCGCCACCTCGCCCACCGTTGACGGGTCCTGCCTGTCCGACCAGCACGGGTTCGATCAGGCCGGGTTCGATCCGCACGGGTTCGACGAGGCCGGGGGTGATCGCGCCGGGGTCGATCAGGCCGGTTCGGTCTGGCCGCCGAACCACGCGCGCCACACCGCCTTGAACGCCCGATCGAACCGCTCGTAGTCCGTCCGCAGCGACGAGCCCGGCCATGCGGGCGGGCAGAGCTCGGCCGGGAGCTGCGGGTCGGCCACCAGGTGGCGCAGGACGGCGGCGGCGAGCACGAAGGTGGGCGCCAGCACCGACGTGTCGCCGACCTCGAGATCGCCGACGAACGAGTCCATCGACGTGCGGAGCTCGTTCGCCCGGCGCGCCCACGAGTCGAGGTCCCACAGCTCCGTCGCCAGGACGGCCGGGTCGGAGTGGTCGGGCCTCCCGGTGAGGGCCATGCACTGCTCGAGCACAGCGGTCTCGGCGTCGGGTGAACGGTCGGCGGGGAGGTTGCCGGGACGCAACCAGAAGCCCTCGCGCACCTCGGCTCGCTTGAGCTGGCGCATGGCGTCGCGCAGGTGGCCCCGCGCTCGGGCGTCGCGCCTCGTGCCCCGCACGACGCGCAGCTCCCAGTCGCCGTTCCACCGGTCGTCGTCGACGATGCCGCGCCGACTGGCCTCCTGGCGCGCCTGCCGGGCCAGGAGGTGACCGGCCAGCCGGTAGGCGCCGCCGTCGGGCTCGAGCTCACCGGCGCCGACCATGCGCGACAGCGCCACTCGGGTGGTTCCCTCGGCGATGCCGAAGAGCTCCCCGGATCGGACGAGGAGCTGGCTCGACAGGCGCGGCGGCGACATGCCGAGGAGGGTGGAGGCGACCACGGACCGGGCCGTGAGCGCACGCCCGTCGACGGCGGCGGGCCGGCCCGTCGTGGTGGGGGTCGCGGCGGTCGCGGGGCTGACGGTCCGGGTCATCTTACGATCTTGTCTCACGCGTTTGAGAAGTGTAATATGGCCAGCAGCAGAGGACGGTTGACCCGAGTTCGACGCGGCGACGTGCGAACACCGGGTCCGATCGACCTCCCGGCCTGTCGGAGCATGCCATGACCACCGAGATCCACCCACCTGCGACCGAGGGCGCTGCGGTCGACGCCCGCGGGTTCGTCGCCGTCGACACGCTCGAGCGGCTCCCCGGACAGGGGGGCATGGTCCCTCGTTCCGAGGACCTCCCGCTGGTGCTGCCCACCGACCGCCTGAACCCGCGGGGCCGACCCATCGCCGAGCTCCGTGAGGAGCTGCGGGGAACCCACGATCTGCGCAACATCGCCAACGTCGTGTCGGTGTGGCTCCAATCCTTCGGCCTCATCGCGCTGGCGTGCTGGGCCACCACCCGCGTGCCGCTCGTCCTCGCGCTGGTGATCTGGGCGACGACCTTCGTGCTCATGGGCCGCAGCTTCGCGCTCTACTCGATCCTCGGGCACGAGGCGGCGCACCGGCTGCTCCTGTCGTCCAAGGCGCTGAACGACCTCGTCGGTCGCTGGGCGGTCTCGTACCCCGCCTTCCTCCCGCTCGACGTCTACCGTCGCAGCCACTTCGCCCACCACAAGGACGAGTTCGGTCCCAACGAACCCGACCTCAACCTCTACAACGGCTACCCGATCGGCCGTGACTCGATGCGACGCAAGCTCGTCCGCGACGCCAACGGAACCTCGGGTTGGAAGAGCCTGAAGGGCCTGCTCCTCGCGTTCCGGAGCCCGTCGGCCCGGCCGTTGGCGGTGCGGATCCTGGCCAGCCAGGCCATGGTGCTCGTCGCACTGCTCGCCATCGGCGGCTGGAGCCGCTGGTGGCTGTACCCGCTGCTCTGGCTCGCCCCCTGGATGACGGTGTGGCGCGTGCTGAACCGGCTCCGATCCGTCGCCGAGCACGGCGGCATGATGCGCTCGACCGACCGCCGGCTCACCACCCACGTCGTGCACCAGTCGTGGCTGGCCCGCTTCTGGATCGTGCCCTTCAACACCGGCTGGCACCTCGCCCACCACGCCGACATGGGTGTGCCCTTCCAGGATCTCCCCCGGTTCCACCGCGAGCTCGTGGCCAGCGGATGGGTGCCCGACGGGCTCGAACGACACAGCTATCGCGAGCTCTGGCGGGCGCTCGCCGCCGGCTGACCACGCTGCGTCGACCCGCCGAACGCGGAAATGGACGACAGCACCCGCGATCGCGAGTACGTTCGCCGCCCATGGGAAACTCAGCAAGCCTTCTTTCATACGCGATCGGCATCGCCTTCTTCGTGTTCAGCATCTTCTGCATCATCGACGTGACCAAGCACAGCGATGCGGCGTTCGAAGCCGCGGGCACTCCGAAGCAGACCGCCCTCATCATCACCATCGTCGGCCTCGTGTGCTGCGGCTTCGTGAACCTCTACTACTGGTTCGCCATCAAGCCCAAGGTCGACGCCGCCGAAGCCGGTGGTGGCTACCCGCCGGCCGTCTGATCATCGGTGACCGGAGGGGGCGGTCGAACCCGGCGCCCCCTCCGCCTCACCACTGCGGTGCCCGCTGCGGCGTGCCGTGCTCGACGCCCGACCGGGATCACGAGGCGGGGTCGTCTTCCGGCGGTTCCGAATGGTCGTGATCGTGGGCGTGGTCGTGGTCGTGATCGGATCGATGATCCGGCCGATCACCGTGGATCGACGCGATGTCGGCCGGGTGCTCGTGGCCGCGTCGCCACGTGTCCTCGGCCGCAGCGACGATCTCTCGACGTGAGCGACCGGTGCGGCGGGCGACGCGCACCGCGTCGTCGTGCTCGACCTTGGCGCGCCCCGCGCCGACCTTGACGCGCAGCGGGTAGCCGTCGACCTCGACCTGATCCATCAGGCGGGACTGCGGCCAGCGGGTCAGCGACCGGCCGCGCACACCGAACGATCCGGTCTCGCGGGTGAGCACCGCCGCGATCTGGGCGGCCACGGACGGATCGGCGAGCGCGCTGACCACGAACCCCGGCCGGCCCTTCTTCATGAGGATCGGGGTGAGCCAGGCATCGTGGGCGCCGGCCTCGAGCAGCTCGACGATGGCGTGGGCCAGTTGCTCGCCGGTGGCATCGTCGACGTTGGCCTCGAGCAGCACGACCGGCTGGCCCTCGTCGAGCACCTCGCTGCGCTCGCCGATCACCACCTGGGTGAGGTTCGGACGATCGCCGAGCTCGGCCGTGCCGGCGCCGAAGCCGGAACGTTCGATGCGCATCGCCGGCATCGGACCCCACGCGGTGGCGTTGGCCGCGAGCAACGCCGCTCCGGTCGGAGTCGTGAGCTCCATGGCGATGTCGATGCTGTACGTGGGCGCACCCCGCAGCAGCCCCACCACCGCAGGGACCGGGTTGGGCATGAGGCCGTGCGCGTTGCGCACCATCCCGATCCCGTTGGCCACGGCGCTGGCGCAGACCTCGTCGACCCCGAGGACCTCGAGCGCGGCGCACGTGCCCACCACATCGATGATGGCGTCGATGCCGCCGACCTCGTGGAAGTGCACCTGCTCGGGCGGACGGCGGTGGATCGCGCCCTCGACCTCGGCCAACAACCGGAAGGTGGCCAGGACCCGGCGGCGCACCCGTTCGGGGAGCCGCGCCTCCTCGACCAGGCCGGTGATGTGCGCCGCGGTGCGCACGACGGTGGACGGTTCGGCGAGCACATGGATCTTGGTGCCGCCGATGCCGGTGCGCAGCACCGACTCGGCCTCGAGCGCCCAGCCACCGAGGGGCAGCCGCTCGCACAGCTCACGCACCTCGTCGAGGTCGGCGCCGGCATCGACGAGCGCCCCCATCGCCATGTCGCCGGCGATGCCCGAGAAGCAGTGGAACCACGCAACCGTGACCGCCCGGGGAACCGCCATCTCCGAGATCGCACCCGACCCGTCAACCACCGTGGGCTCCGACCGCCGCCTCGGTGGTGGCCCGTCCGGGCGAGTCGAGGGACCCGACGAGGCGCAGCACCGCGCATGCGGCGCCGAAGCCGTTGTCGATGCCCACCACGGTGACACCCGATGCGCACGACGAGAGCATGGCCAGCAGCGCGGTGACCCCTTCGAGGGCGGCGCCGTAGCCGACGCTGGTGGGGACGGCCACGACGGGGGCGGCGGTGAGACCCCCGATCACGCTGGCCAGGGCTCCCTCCATGCCGGCGACGACCACGACGACATCGGCCTCGACGATCTCGTCGAGCGATGCGAGGAGGCGGTGCAGGCCGGCGACGCCGACATCGGTGATCACGCGTGGTTCGAGCCCGTTCGCGGCCAACGTGGCCACGCACTCGTCGGCCACGGGGAGATCGGCGGTACCCGCGGTGACGACCGCGACAACCTCGGTGCGCGGCCGGGCCGGTCGCCACACCACCGTCGAGCCGCTCCGAGTCGCTCCGACGTTGGCATCCATCGCCGCCTCGGCCTGCGCGTCGTCGGCGCGGGTGAGCACGACCGGCGACGAGACATCGGCGCTCAGGAGCTCGGTGACGATCGCGGCGCACTGCTCAGGGGTCTTGCCCGGCCCGTAGACCGACTCGGCTCGTCCCTGACGCAACGCCCGGTGGTGGTCGATCCGGGCGAAACCGAGGTCGGCGAAGGGCAGCCGGCGCAACCGGGAGGCGGCTTCGTCGGCACTGACGACGCCGTCGCGGACGTCGGTGAGGAGACGGTCCAGGGCGGCGGCATCCACGTCACTATCCTGCTCGGTCGTGACCGACGCTGCCGCATCTGACCCGACCACGACGTCCGGACCCGTTCGACGACTCGGGTTCTTCGGCCCGGCCGGCACCTTCACCGAGCAGGCGCTGCTCACCCAGCCCGACCTGGCCCAGATGCAGCTCGTGGCGCTCACCACCATCCCCGACGTCCTCGTCGCCACGTCGCAGGGCGACGTCGATCTCGGGTTCATCCCCATCGAGAACGCCATCGAGGGTTCGGTCACGGTCACGCTCGACCTGTTGTCGTTCGACCACGACCTGCTCATCGAGCGCGAGGTGGTGATCGACGTGCACCTCAACCTGCTGACCAACCCCGGCGTCGCGCTCGCCGACGTGCAGACGGTGATCTCGTACCCCCACGCCCTGGCCCAGTGCCGGGGGTTCCTCGCCGAGCACCTCCCCGGGGTGCAGGTGCAGGCCAGCAACTCCACCGCCGACGCCGCCCGGCGGCTCGCCGAGGACCCCGACCCCACGGTCGGCGCGCTGGCCCCGGCGCGGGCCGCCGAGGTGTACGGCCTCGACATCGTGGCCCGCGACATCGAGGACCACCCCGACAACGCCACCCGCTTCGTCGCCGTCGGCCGATCCGGCGTCCCCCGGCCCACCGGCCACGACAAGACCTCCATCGTCGTGTTCCAGCAGGCCGACACCCCGGGGAGCCTGCTCGGCATCCTCCAGGAGTTCAGCGCCCGTGCCATCAACCTCACCAAGCTCGAGTCACGACCCACCAAGCGGGGCCTCGGCGACTACTGCTTCCTGATCGACCTCGAGGGCCACCTCGACGACGAGCTCGTCGCCGACTGCCTCCGGGACCTCAAGTCCAAGCAGGCCGACGTCCGCTTCCTCGGCTCGTACCCGGCAGCCGGCGAGCACGGCGACGCCGTGCGCCGCGACGCCGACGCATCCTGGCGGCGAGCGGACGAGTGGATCGCCGGTCTGCGCGCCCAGATCACCGACTGACCTGCCGCGCCGCGAACCGTCCACGGACGAACGGTGCGTCGCGACCGGTAGATTCGCCCACGGAGAGATGGCAGAGCGGACGATTGCGTCGGTCGGGAAAACCGTTGAGGGGCAACCCTCCGGGGGTTCGAATCCCCCTCTCTCCGCTCCTCGGCACCGACCGCGACCCGAGCGTCGCGGTCGGTTCCGACGCTCGTCGTCCATCGCGGAGCTGGGTCCGTCACCGGGCTGTCTGCGAGGATGACGCGCCATGTCCCCGAGTCCCCAGCCGGCGCTGAGTCGCCGCTCGCTGCTGCGTGGAGCCGCGTCCGTGGCGGTGGCGGCCGCCTTCGCGTCGACCACCTCGTGCGCCGCCGACCCGACCGCATCGGAGGGTCCCGACGACGCGCCCCGACCGGCTGAGCTCGAGGCCGGACCGGGCGCCCTCCTGCGACTGGCGCACGACGTGGCCGCCGGCCCCCGAGGTGCCGCGCTCTCGGCGTCGCCGCCCGCCGGTGTCGGCGCGCTGCACGACGACGACGACGTCGTTCGCGCGGTTGCCGATCGGCTCGACGAGGTGGCCGGGGACTTCGCCGCCGAGCGGACGGTCCGGGCAGACGGTTGGTTGCTCTCGACCACCGAGGCGGCGACGCTCGTCGCGTACGCCGGAACCTGTCCGGTGCCGTCGTGCTGATCGACGCCGACTCCGTCGAGCGCGGCACCGTCCTCGACGCCGACGTGTGCATCATCGGCGGTGGACCGGCCGGGCTCGTCATCGCCCGGGACCTCGGCGGCAGCGGTCTCGACGTGGTGGTGCTCGAGAGCGGACGACCGCAGTGGGAGCCCCGCACCCAGGACCTGGCCGCCGGCACGGTCACGGGCGAGCCGTTCCGGTTCAACGGCAACGAGCTGGCGCTGGCCGACACCCGGAGGCGCCAGCTCGGCGGCAGCAGCAACCACTGGACGGGCCAGTGCCGCCCGCTCGATCCCCACGACCTCGACGCCCGAGCGGTCACCGGTGACATCGGCTGGCCGATGGGGTTCGACGCGTTGGCGCCGTGGTACGACCGGGCGGTCGAGACGCTCTCGCTGCTGCATCCGGAGTGGTCCGCCGAGTGGTGGAGCCGAACGACCGGCAACGCTCAGCTCCCGGTGGGCGACGGCGTGCGATCGGTGGTGTTCCAGTTCAGCCCGCCGACCCGGTTCGGGGAGCGTGACGAGGCCATGCTCCGCGCCGCCGAGACGGTGCGCACCTACCTGGGCGCCACCGCCACCGAGCTGGTCACCGTCGCCGATGGTTCGTCGGTGCGACGGGTCCGGGTGGCGACCCTCGACGGGGGCGAGTTCGCCGTCGAGGCGACGCGCTACGTCCTCGCGACCGGCGGTGTCGACGTCCCCCGCCTGCTCCTGGCCAGCACGGGGGCCTCGCCGACGGGCGTGGGCAACACCAACGACCTGGTCGGCCGCTTCTTCATGGAGCACCCCCACGCCATCGGCGGCCGCGCCCTGCTCACCGTTGCACCCGACGAGCTCTCGGCGTACCTGATCGGACCTCGGACCGCCCCCGAGATCGCCACCGGGCTCACGTGGACCGGTCTCTCGCCGACCGCCGCCGCCCAGGACGCCGAGGTGATCGCCAACGGGTGCGTGCTGCTCTGGAACGCCGGCGAGGGCCCGCCCCGGGGCGAGCGCGACGAGAACCGGTCGTCGCTCGATGCCGTGCGCACCCTGCTCGGATCCGACCGCTCGCCGATCACCGAGGTCACCCTGGCCGTCCGCGTCGAGCAGGTGCCGAACCCCGAGAGCCGGGTCGTCCTCGCCGCCGATCGCGACGAGCTGGGCCTCGCCCGACCCGAGGTGCAGTGGCGGTTGACCGACACCGACCACCGCACCATGCGCCGGACCGTGGAGCTGGTCGCCGAGGCGATCGGGGCGGCCGGGCTCGGACGGGTCGAGGTCGATCCCGGCGGCACGCCGATCGAGGCCTGGCCGATCGAGATCGGCAACCACCACATGGGCACGACCCGCACGAGCGCGGATCCGGCGACCGGTGTGGTCGACGCCGACCTGCGCATGCACGAGGTCGACAACCTGTTCGTGTGCAGCAGCTCGGTGTTCGCCACCTCGGGCATGGCCAACCCCACCCTCACGATCGTGGCGTTGGCCCATCGGCTGGCCGCGCACCTCCAACGCGGACCGACGACGGGCACCGCGGGCGCGTGAACCGGCCGTGAGCGGATCTCGGTGGGTGCTGGCGATCGTGTTCGCCGTGGGCTTCGGCCACGCCGCCCTGTACGCCTTGGCGGTGCCTCCGTGGGCCATCGAGGACGAGCAGCAGCACGTCGACTACGCCTGGAAGATCGCCAACGACCACCGCCTGCCGGTCATCGAGGACGAGATCGACGCGGACATCATCGACGCCATCTTCGGCGCCGACCGGTTCAGCGCCTACGACATGGACCGACCCGAGCCGACTCCCGAGATGATGGGCCTCCAGGCGCGCTCGTACGCCGCCTACCACCCGCCGGCGGCGTACGCGCTCATGGCGCCGGTCATCGTCGTGTCCGGCGGGCGGGCGCTTCTCTCGATGTACCTGCTCCGGTTCCTCAGCGCGCTCGCCGCCGGGGTCATCGCCGCGCTCACCGCCCAGTTGGCGCTCGACGTCGGTCGCCGGCATCGGCCCGGCACCGTCGACGCGCTCGATGCCACTCGCTGCGACCGCCGTGCCGCGCGCACCGCGCTCGGCGCCGGGTTGGCCATGGCGGCGCTCCCCACGCTCGCCGACTCGGGGGGCCGGGTGAACGCGGACATCTACGCCACCCTGATCGTGGTGATCGGGTGCCTGGTCGTGCTGCGGTGGGTCGCCCGGCCGACGGCGGCTCACTCGTGGTGGCTCGGCATCGTGCTCACCGTTGCGGTGCTCACCCGCGAGACCGCGCTCGTGCTCGCCATCCCCCTGATCATCGCCATCGCGGTGCTGGTGCGGAGCGGTCGGTGGAGTCGCGGCGTCGCCGGCCGGACGCTCGTCGCGCCGGCGGTCGCGGCGATCGGATGGGCGGGGTACCAGTGGCGGGTGACCGGCCATGTCGATGGGAGCCGAGCGTTCCTCGAGCGGTACGGCGATGTCGTCACCCTCCCGCTCCCCCGGCCGCTCCTCGAGACGGTGAGCGACGCCTGGTTGGTGCCCTACGGGAGGTGGGCGGTTCCGGTGGTCGTGGTCGTGGCGCTGGTGGCCATCGCCGTGTGCGGGCTGGCGCTGCTCGCCCGCTCGGGCGGCGCCGTCGTGGTGGCCGTGGTGGTGGCGATGCTGGCGTTCGTGGTCCTCGCCCTCGGGCTGTCCCTGCACCGGGACCTGAACATCGTCACGTCCCGGTTGCTCCTGCCCGCCTACCCGGCCGTGGTCGCCGCCGCCACCGTCGGATGGGCCACCACCCGTGCCCGGTGGGCGCCGTTCGCGCTCGCCGTCCCGACGGTGGCCTTCGGACTCTGGTTCGGGGTGTTCCAGCTCCTGGACCGGTTCCCCCTGCCCTTCGGGTGAGGGTGCCGGCGGGTCGGGTCGGTCTGTCGGCCCGGTGCGATCGGCGCTCGACGCCCCTCGCCGTTCGGCGGCTGTCGTCGGCTGTGTACGATCATCTCTGCATTGGAGAGGTGCCGGAGTCTGGTCGATCGGGCCTCCCTGCTAAGGAGGAGTGGCGGCAACGTCACCGTGGGTTCAAATCCCACCCTCTCCGCCGGTACGGGGTCCTGCATCGCAGGACCCCGTTTCGCGTCCGCATGCGCACGCGTTCGCCACCGGAGCGAGCAGGGACCGAGCGACCTCCGACGACGGCCGTGGTCGATCCGTGGTACCCATCGACGGACGGACGATCGTCCGAGATGGAGGAACGACCGATGGAACCTCGCATGGATCTCGCACAGGTGGCACCCGATGGCCTCGCCGCGGTGACGGGCCTCGAGACGTACGTCCGACGCCACCTCGACCGCGACCTGCTGGAGCTGGTGAAGCTGCGGGCGTCGATCATCAACGGGTGCGCGTTCTGCGTCGACATGCACTCGACCGACTGGCTGGGCCACGGCGAGGACGTGCGCCGGGTCATGGCGGTGGCGGCGTGGCACGAGTCGCCGTTCTTCTCCCACCGCGAGCGCACGATCCTGGCGTTGACCGATGCGGTCACGCGCTTGGACGAGGGCGGCGTTTCCGACGACCTGTGGGCCGAGGCGGCCGAGGAGCTCGGCGACGAGCTGCTGGCCAACGTGCTCCTGGCGATCGCCACCATCAACGTGTGGAACCGGATCGCGGTGCCCACCCGCTCCGCCCCGCCGCCCCTGGCATCGTCCTCACCGCACCGCTGACGGGTGACGCCGAGGTGCGACGTCGGCCAGGCTGGGCGTCAGGAGGTCGGAGCGATGGTCGAGCGAGCAGCATCCACCACAGGGGGCGGCCGCGGCGGGACGAAGGCCGCCACCTCGAAGGCGACGACCGACAACGACGCCGCCGACCTCGGCGCCGACGTGCTCGCCGAGTACCGGCGCAAGCGGGACTTCGCCACGACACCGGAACCGCCCGCCGTGCTCGCCGATGCCGACGGCAACCGGTTCGTGGTGCAACGCCACCGCGCCCGTCAACGGCACTACGACCTCCGGTTGGAGATGGGCGGCGTGCTCGTGAGCTGGGCCGTGCCGAAGGGTCCCACCCTCGACCCGAAGGTCCGCCGCATGGCGGTGCACGTCGAGGACCACCCGGTCGACTACTTCGACTTCGAAGGCGTGATCCCCAAGGGCGAGTACGGCGGCGGCGACGTGATCGTCTGGGACTGGGGCACCTGGGAGCTGGCCAAGGGCGACGACCCGGTGGCGGCGGTCGAGGCCGGGGACCTGCACTTCACGCTGCGAGGCGAGAAGCTGCAGGGCCGGTTCGTGTTGGTGAAGTCGAAGCGCCAGCAGGGTTCACGGGACAACCAGTGGCTGCTGCTGCACAAGGCCGACGACCTCGCCGTGCCCGGGTGGGACCCCGAGGATCATCCCGAGTCGGTTCTCAGCGGGCGCACCAACGAGGAGGTCGCCGCCGATCCCAACGCGGTGTGGCACGCCGATCGGGACGGCGCGGAGGGCACGGAAGCCGCGAGCGACGACGAGCTTCCGGCGATCGACGTCGCCATGCCCACCGATGCCGAGCTCGTCGCGCTGGACGAGCTGGGGCCCAAGGGAGGGCTGTGGAACCTGGGCGGTCAGGACATCAAGCTCACGAACCTCGACAAGGTCCTGTTCCCCGCCGTCGACGATCGCACCGCCGTGACCAAGCGGGATCTCGTCCGCTACCACGCACGGGTCGCGCCGTTCATGCTCGCCTACCTCGCCGACCGTCCGGTCAACATGTACCGGTTCCCCGACGGGGTGACGAAGAAGGGGTTCTGGCACAAGAGCGCGGCGCAGGCGCCCGACTGGGTGACCCGCTACACCTACGACGAGCGTCGCGAGGGGGAGACCGAGGAGTACGCGGTGATCGATTCCGCTGCCGCGCTGGTGTGGGCGGCGCAGTACGGGGCGGTCGAGCTGAACCCGTGGACGTCGCGCTGCCGCGACTCGCAGGAGCCGACGTGGGCGATGATCGACATCGACCCGGGCGAGGCGTCGACGTTCGACGACGTGCTCGTCCTGGCCCGCCTGTACCGGACGGCGCTCGAGCACCTCGGGGTGCAGGGATGCCCGAAGGTCACCGGTAAGCGCGGCATCCAGATCTGGGTGCCCGTCGCTCGCGGGTACGAGTTCGCCGACACGCGGGACTTCGTGGAGGGCGTCTCGCGTGCCATCGGTGCCACCGTCCCCGAGCTGGTGGCGTGGGAGTGGCGCACCGATGAGCGGGGCGGGCGCATCCGGCTCGACTACACCCAGAACGCGGTCAACAAGACACTGGTCGCGCCCTTCAGCGCCCGGCCCGCGCCGGGCGCCCCCGTGTCGGTTCCGATCACCTGGGACGAGCTCGACGACCCCGAGCTCCGGCCCGACTCGTGGTCGGTCCACACCGTCCTCGACCGCCTCGCCGACGTCGGCGACCCCCTGCGGCCGCTCGTCGGCCTCCAGCAGCCGATGCCCACGTTGACGTGACCGCCCCGGCCGCGGTCGGGCGCCCGACGACAGGACCCGCTCCGAGCCAACCGCTTTCGCTCTCACCAGGGCCCGCCGCTAAGCTGCTCCGGCTCACCCTGCGCTCGTAGCTCAATTGGATAGAGCATCTGACTACGGATCAGAAGGTTGGGGATTCGAGTTCCTCCGAGCGCACC
>JBBSTY010000016.1:0-41042 GCA_038235385.1 Acidimicrobiales bacterium
CACAGCTCGGCGCGCGGCGGCTCCGGTTGGCCTTCCCGCCGCCCACCTTGGATCGACTCCGCGCCGTGAAGGAGCGGGTCGACCCCGGAAACGTCTTCCGCGACAACGTCGACCTCAGCACGCTCGAGCGATGAGCCGAACGCTCCAGGTCGAGCCTCCCGGCCCTCGGCGAGGCCCCTCATCGCACCAACCCATCCGCACAACCACCAAGGAGAACACCTCATGACGACCATCACCATCATCGGCTCGGGCAATATGACCGGCGCCATCGGCGGCCGAGCAGCCGAGCACGGCCGCACTGTCGAGGTCATGGCCCGCAACGCGGCCCGGGCCGCGGCCGTCGTCGGCCGGATCGGCAACGGAGCCACCGTCGGCGAGTTCGGCGGGAGGCCAGCGGGCGACGTCGTCGTCCTCGCCGTCCCCTTCTCCGCCGCAGTCGACGTCGTCCGCCACTACGGCGATGCCCTGTCCGGCAAGATCATCGTCGACATCACCAACCCCTTCAACGACACCGGCACCGGCTTGGCGATCCCTCACGACACCTCCATCGCGCAAAGGGTGGCCGAGGCCGCACCAACGAGCGCCCGTGTCGTGAAGGCGTTCAACACCCTCTTCGGCCACCTCCTGGCCCAAGGCGGCCCGGTGGACGTGTTCATGGCCGGCGACGATGCGCAGGCCAAGGCGAGCGTGTCCGAGTTCATCGAGAGTCTCGGACTGCGACCGCGGGACACCGGGGACCTGAGCATGGCCCACTGGGTCGAGGGCGCGGGCGTGTTGACGATGGGCTTGGCCCGCTACGGCGTGGGCAATTTCAACTTCTCCCTCGGCATCAACAACCTCGAAGGGGCGTCACGATGAGCAACTCCTCTGCGCGAAGCCTCGATAGAGCAGACGTCGCCCTGAGGGCCGCTTCGTCTGGGAGGCGCGCCACGGTGCGGCGGTGGGCGTGGCTCGGCCTGGCCGCCCAGGTGGTCTTCGTCGCGAGCTTGCTCCTTGCGGCGTCCTGGCAGGGACCGCGCTACAGCGCCGTTGCTCACACCATCAGCGACATGTCTGCGGTCACTGCGCCGCATGGAGCGTTCCTCGTGGTGGTCCTGACGTTGTGCGGCGCGGCCACGATCGGCTTCGCGTTGCAATCGGTGTGGTGCGCGCTGCGCCCCGGTGGCTGGAGGGCGGCGACAGGTTCGGTCCTGCTCGCCGTGTCCATCGTCGGGCTCGGCGACCTGCTCTCTCCGGTCGAGAGGCTGGCCTGCCGGATGGCCGACCCGGGATGCACCGCCACGCAACAGCTGTCCAACACGGGCGGCCAGCTCGACAACGCCATCAGCTCGCTCGGCCTCCTGCTGCTCGTGATCGCCGCGTTCTTCCTGGCCGCCGCGATGCACCGCACGCACGGCTGGGAGGGCTGGGCGAGTCCGACGCGCTGGACGGCCGTCCTGATCACCGCTCTCGGGATGGCCAGCGTGCTGACGCAGGATGCGGGCTACACCGGCCTGTTCGAGCGCCTGGTCGCCGCCACGGGCGCCGCCGCGCTCGCGGTGCTCGCAATCGGGATCCTCCGACAGACCCGAGACGCAACCTGACGGCCGTCGTACCAACAGCGCCGGACGCCTTCGCAACCAAATTTGGGGCAACGACAACACCATGGCGTCGACACCTTCGAGGCGACGCTGTCGCTTGCGTACCGTTGCGGGCTCGAAGGAACCGTCACGATCACGGGGCACGTCAGTGGTGACCGGGCCCACATCGGTGATTGATGCGCACTGGGATGGCTGGAGGCTCTTGACCTTGGAAACGAGGATGGAGCCATGCCTACACAGGGACGTTCAGGGAAGCCCACGACGCGGCGCTACCTGGCGGCTGCGGTCGCGGTCGAGTTGATGGCGTCGGACGCACTTGGCGCACACATGCGCGACGAACTGGGTCAGAACGACGTCTCACGGGCACGACCAGTTCAGGCAGCGGTCACTTCGTTCTTCAGCTTCGCTGTCGGCGCCGCGATCCCGCTGCTGGTGGCTGCATCTGCCGCGATGGCGCCCGGTCGATTGCGATCGTCGTCCCGATGCTGGTGAGTCTGGTGCTGCTCGGTGCCCTGGCCGCTCGGCTCGGCGGCGCCGGCCTGGTGAAGGGGGCGGCGCGGGTCGGCGCCGGCGGTGCGATCGGATTGGCGTTGACCTTCGGAGTCGGGTCGCTCTTCGGCTCTGCGGTCAGCTGAAACGGTCGCAGACGTCCGCCTCCGCGAACGGGGACTATGCGGTCCGGCGGACGTGAGCGGGCCAAATTGATGGACAGGGCGACGGTCGGCCGATGGCTGGCGAGATCCCGGCACGGCTGCGCTCGCACCCGGTCGGGGTCCGAGGAGCTACATCGTTCATTCAGGGTCTCGTCGGCGGGCTGGTCGGCATCGATGGCACCGTCTGGAATCCGCGTGGCGGCGGTGGCGATGTGGGGTGTGTCGCCGGTGCCGGTCTGGTCGGACGGGGATGTGTGATCCGGTAGATCGTCGCCCAGACGACAGTGATGGTGCCGATGGCTGCGGTGGTGAGGTAGAGCGGTTCGGCTCGGTCACTGCCGGCGAGGACGGCGTGGAGGCTGGTGAGCCAGAACACGGCGTAGCTGGCGAGGTGGATGCCGTGCCAGACCCGTCGGGGTAGTCGCTTGATGGCGAGGGACGAGATCTGGATGGTCACGATGAGCCATCCGGCGATGACGCCAACAGCGACGGCGAAGGGTCTCCACTCGGACGCGAAGGGCACGAGCACGGCGGCGATGTCGAAGTCGGTGTACGTGTCGGCGATGAGCGACGCGATGTGGAGGCCGATGAGCGCGAGCGTGAGCGTTCCCAACCATCGGTGCAGGTCGAGCAGCCAGGCTGGTCGACGGTGCTTGGGGAACGCCTTGGTGGACAGGATGATGCCCCAGACCACGGAGGCCGTCAGCATCACCCAGGCCATGGCTCCTGATGCTCGGGCGAGGTACCACCAGACCTGGGAGGTCATCGGCTGCGGTTCGGTTGGCTCAGGATCGGCTCGGCGGCGACGTCGTCGAAGGTGGAGAGCACCTGGCGTGCGTTCGTGAACGCGAAGCCCTCGGCATCGTGGCCGGTCAGGAACTCGATGGCTCCGTCGGACCCGGTGAGCAGCGCTGCTGTCGCGAGGGCCTCGGCCTCCCACCCCGTCGGGGCCGTCACCGTGACCGCGACCAGGTCGGTCTGCGCTTCGAGACCGCTCGCAGGATCGATGAGGTGGTGGCGCGATCGTCCTTCGTGTGTCCATCGGCGGGTGCGGGTGCTGGACGTGGCGACCGCTCCGTGCTCGATCGCCAGCGCGAGGAGGTCGTGGTCGTCGTCCCATGGGTCTTCGACCGCGACAACCCACCCTTCGAGACCGGGCGGTTGGCCGACAGCCACGAGGTCACCGCCGATACTGACGAGTGCTCCTGCGGCGCCACGCCCGAGGAGCATCTCGGCGGTGAGGTCCGCGGCAAGACCTTTGCCCAAGCCTCCGGGGTCGAGGGCGAGTCCGACCGGGAGGGCGACCGTCGATGCGTCGGCGTCGATGATGATCTGCTGGAGGTCGCCGCCAACGCAGGTGCCGTCGGGGAGCACGGTGGTCCTCTGTGGGTCGCTGATGCTCGTGGCATATCCGGCGGCGATGAGCGCCGGGAGGGTGGTGGGATCGAAGCGTCGACCGGTGAGGTGCCAGGCCTCGATCATGGCCGTGACGAGCACGAGCGTCTCCGGAGCGACGGCCACGGGTCCACCCGCCCCGGTGTTCATTCGACTGATGTCGCTGGTTGCGATGAAGCGGCTCCAACGGCGCTCGAGGTGCTCGAGGTGGAGCTGCGCCATGTTGGCGAGTTCGTCGCCCCCATCGATCACGAGGACTTGCGCGGCGCTGGCCATGACCCGGAAGGTTCGCTCATCGACTCCCACTTGTTCGCCCTTGCGGTGTCGGGGACGACCGCGGAGAGGTGGGGACCACGCTCGTGGTCGACCGTTTGGAACTGCCTGACGGGACCCTCACCGTGGTGTTCGTGGTTGCGGATCGCGATCCGGATGCCGGTCCGGCGTCCGGGGGACTGTCGGCGGTGACGCCGGGGTTCGTGGTCGAGATGGGGGTACTCGCGGCGGCGACGCCCATCGCCGTCGCAAGGCCGACGACGCCGGTGATCCCAACTCCGGTGACGATCTTGCGGGCCCGTGCGGCGGGATGGCGCTTTCGGCGCCGGCGCACTGGCTTGGCCGCGCCGACGACGGGGGATGCGTCCGGGTCCAGCGGGCGGTGAGGCATCTGATCGAAGGACCATCGCGGATCGTTCGCCGCGTGGGATTGGGCATTGTCCATGGGCGGCGCTTTCGATGGTGGATCTCCGTCGAATCGAACCTAACCGGAGGTCGGCTTGCACGAGCGCAGCGCTCGGCAAACGTTCGGTTAACGAAGGCCATTCGATGGTGACGACGTCTCAGCCCGGTGGCAGCTGCAGCTCGAAGGTGGTGGGGGAGCGCCGCGCGAGGCGGAGTCGGCCGCCCTCAGCCTCGGCGAGGGTGCGCGCGAGGTGGAGGCCGATGCCGGTGCCACCGGTGGAGCGGTAGCGGTCGAAGAGCGCGCCGTCGTCGTGGTTGCACGCCCCGTTGTCGATCACGTCGATGCGGACGGCCCCGTCGACGGATTCGGTCCGGATCTCGACGACGCCGAGGCCGTGGCGCTGGGCGTTGTCGAGGAGTACATCGAGGATCGTGTCGACGGCCCCCGTTCGAGCTGTGCTCTGCACCGTCGGATCGCCGACCGCGTCGAGGGTCCGTCCAGAGCGCCCCAGCGGTGCCCGCCACCGGTTGACCGCCTCGGCCACGATGTCGGCGACCACGAACGGTTCGGCCGGAGAGGGGTCGCGGGCGAGCTCGGTGATCGCCGTCGCGGTGGCCTCGAGCCGGTCGATGGCGCCGAGTGCCTCGTGCAGGACCAAGGTGGGGTCGTCGCGAGGTGAGGCGAGCTCGGCTTCGAGGGTCAGGCGCAGCCCCGCCAGCGGGGTGCGGATCTGATGGGACGCGTCGGCGGTGAGGTGGCGCTCGCGTTCGACGAGGGTGCCGATGCGTTTGGCTGAGGTGTTGATGGCGTGGCCGACCTCGTCGATCTCTGCCAGTCCGGTGTACGGGGCGGTGACGGTGAAGTCGCCCCTGCCGAGGCGGGTCGCGGCACGGCGGAGTTGGCCGAGCGGTGCGGTCAGCCGGCCGGCGAGGAGCCATGCGCCGCCGGCGGCGGCGGCGAGCACACCCATCGCGATGAGGCCGAGTCGCATGATGGTGGCACGCACCCGGGCGGTCGCCTCGGAGATGGGTTCGGCGGCGCGGAGGGCGCCGCCGCCGTTGAGCGGCACGGCGACGACGCGCTCGTTGCCTATGACCGCGGTCGCGGAGCTTCCGGCGAGGGCCTGGCGCACGACATCGTCAGCGGTGTCGGGACCGCGGCCGACGCGGAGCGCCCCGGCGAGGTCGTAGACGGCGAAGTCGTGCTCCTCGCCCGGGCCGGCATCGGTGTCTGCGTCGCGACGGTTGGGGCCGCCGTCATCGGTGGAGCCGTCGGTGTTGCCGCGGTCGCCGTCTTCGTCGTGCAGGTGCGGGCCGAGGCGGGCGGCGGCGTCGGCCGCCTCGCGTTGGAGCTCGACGATCTGGGCCTCGTTCTCGGCGGTGGAGAGCGTGATCGCGGCAGGGATGAAGAACGCGACGATCGTGGCGGTGGTGACGATCAGGGTGCCGATGAGCAGGCGGACACGCACGATCAGTCGGTCTCGAGCCGGTACCCGACCCCGCGCAGCGTCGTGATGCGACTCGGGGTGCCGGCGTCTTCGCCGAGCTTGCGGCGCAGCGCGTTCATGTGAACGTCGAGGGTCTTGGTCGACCCCCACCAATGCTCGTCCCAGACGTCGCGCATCAGAGCGTCGCGCGTGACGGCTTTGCCAGCACTCGCGGCGAGGCGGGCGAGCAGATCGAACTCGCGAGGTCGAAGCTCGACGAGCGTGTCCTGGGCCGTGACCCGACGCGACTCGACGTCGATGACCAGATCGCCGACGTGAAGCACACCCGAGGTTGCGGTGTGGGCGCTGGACGCCGCCGCTTGGCGAAGTTGGGCGCCGATGCGAGCCTGCAGCTCGGCGAGGTGGAACGGCTTGGTCACATAGTCGACCGCGCCGCTGGTCAGTCCGGCCACGATGTCAGCCTCCTCGGCGCGCGCAGTCAGCGCGATAACCGGAACGGTCCGGTGCGTTGTCGCCATGGTGGTGATGACATCGAGCCCGTCGCCGTCAGGTAACCCGAGGTCGCACAACACCAGATCGGCGTGGCCCAGGTGGGGTGTCGCGTCAGCCACCGAACCGACCACGGTGACATGGTGGCCCGACGCGCCGAGCGCCCGAGCCAGGCTGGCGGCGATGAGCGCATCGTCCTCCACGATCAGGATCTCAGCCATCCTTGACGAGGCTAGGTGACACCTGACGATCGTCTCCGGCACGGACGAGCGCCGGGTGCGCCCACGTGGCCAACATCGCGAGCATGATCGCTTCGTCGACCCCCACCCGGACGATCGCCGAAGGGCCTCATGTGTTCCGGAGCGCTCGACCAGCGGGTCCGGCGATCTCGCTGACTCCGCTGGCGCGGTCGTTTCGGACTCTGCCGTGGGCTCAGCTGCCTGAGGATGGTGTCTTGCGACCCCATTCAGGGCCACTGGCGATCTCTATGCTCGGAAGATGAAGCGACTGAAGCGGGTGCCAGGTGAGGCCATCCTGTTCCTGGTCGCGGTCCTCCTGTTGGTGGCTGGCGGGCTGCTGGCGCTGACGGGCGAACACTCCGCTGCCGGCGTGGTGTGGGCGGTCGCCACCGCGTTCGGCATCGGCCCCGGTGTGTTCTGGGTGGTGACCTCCGCTCGCAGGCACGAGTTGGGGGTCGACCTCATCGCGGTGCTCGCTCAGATCGGGGCGCTCGCGGTCGGCGAGTACCTGGCCGGAGCGGTCATCACGGTGATGTTGGCGAGCGGTCGATTGCTCGAAGCCCGAGCGAGTGCTCGCGCCGAACGCGACCTCCGGGCGCTGGTCGACCGTGCCCCTCGCTCCGTCCACCGCTACGAGGCAGATGCTCTGACCGAGCCGTCGATCGACGACGTCCGTCCCGGCGAGCTGTTGTTGGTCCGGCCGGGCGAGGTGCTGCCCGTCGATGGCCTGGTCGAGTCGCGCGCTGCAGTGCTCGACGAGTCGGCGCTGACCGGCGAACCGCTCCCGGTCGAGCACCCGATTGCCGACGCGGTTCGCAGCGGCACGGTCAACGCGGGTCCTGCGTTCGACCTCCGCGTGAGCGCCTCGGCTACCGACAGCACCTATGCCGGAGTGGTGCGCCTCGTGAAGCAAGCGCAGGCGGCGAGTGCACCCTTCGTGCGGATGGCGGATCGGTTCGCCGGATGGTTCGTGCTCGGGGCGCTTGCGTTGGCCGGTGCTGCCTGGGGGGTCAGCGGTGACCCGGTTCGGGCGGTCGCGGTCCTCGTCGTGGCGACCCCGTGCCCGCTGATCCTCGCCGCTCCGGTTGCGGTGGTGTCGGGGTTGTCCCGCGCCGCTCGACGGGGAGTGATCATCAAGGGAGGTGCGGCGCTCGAGCAGCTCGCCAGCGGGGAAGTGCTGCTGTTGGACAAGACCGGAACGCTCACCGAGGGCCGCCCGACCGTCGCCGAGGTGATCCCTGCAGGTGCGGTGTCCGCCGATGAGTTGCTCCGCCTGGCGGCATCGCTCGACCAGGTGTCGCCACACGTGCTCGCGTCTGCGATCGTCGGAGCGGCAACGGGCCGAGGAATGCGTCTCGTCCTGCCGACCGACGTCGAGGAGGTTCCCGCCCACGGGGTGCGCGGATTGGTCGATGGTCGGATGGTGGCGGTCGGCAAGGCGAGCTGGATCCTTCCGGATGGTCCTCCGGCACGCTGGGTGCGGACCGTGCGACGTCGGACCGGGTTCGACGGCGCGCTGACGATGTTCGTGAGCGTGGATGGCGCTCCCGAAGGGGCCATCGTGTTGGACGACCCAATCCGCGCTGATGCGCCCCGAACGATCCGGGCCCTGCGCCGCAGTGGCATCGCGCAGGTGATCATGGTCACCGGCGACCGCGTCGACGTCGCTGAGTCGGTCGGCGCGCTGATCGGCGTCGATGTCGTGCTCGCCGAGCGCACACCGGAAGAGAAGGTCGCTGCGGTCGCCGATGTCGGGCGGAGCCGCAGGACGATCATGGTTGGTGACGGCATCAACGACGCGCCGGCACTCGCCATGGCCGATGTCGGTGTCGCCATCGGTGCCCGGGGAGCGACAGCGTCGTCCGAGGCGGCCGACGTGGTGCTGACGGTCGACCGACTCGACCGACTCGCCGACGGGATCGAGATCGCCCGACGCTCGCACGGCATCGCACGCGAGAGCGTCGTCATCGGCATGGCACTGTCGGCCATCGCCATGGGCGCCGCCGCGCTCGGGTACCTACCCCCGGTCTGGGGCGCGGTGCTGCAGGAGGCGATCGACGTCGCCGTGATCCTGAACGCGCTCCGTGCGCTGACGGGCGGACGGGCCGGTTTGCGTCACCTCGACGACGAGGGTTCCGGGCTCGCCCGTCACTTCAGCGTCGAGCACCGAACGCTGCGCCCCGAATTGGACCAACTGCGTGTCGTCGCCGACGAGCTCGGCACCAGCGACCCGCATGAGGAACTGGAGAAGGTGCGGGAGGTGCACCGCTTCCTCGACGAGGACCTGCTGCCCCACGAGCAGGCGGAGGACGCCGAGCTGTACCCAGCGGTCGCACGGGTGCTCGGCGGTCGCGACTCGACCGACGCGATGTCGCGGGGACACGTCGAGATCGAGCACCAGATCCACCGGCTCGGGCGCCTGCTCAGCGAGATCCCGTCGGACGAGCCGGACGAGGACGACATGATGGAGCTGCGGCGACTGCTCTACGGCTTGCATGCCATCCTCCGACTGCACTTCGCCCAAGAGGAGGAGGGCTACCTGTCCCTCGCCGAGCCCGAACCTGCAACGGGATGACGGATGGCAGTCGCCGAGCCGATGGATGTCGATGCTCGGTGATGTGTCGGATGGAGCTTCGAAGGCCCGATTTTCGCTTCCGACACCTCGTCGGCCACGCGGAGAGTGCCAGTCCGTTGCCGGTTTGCGCGATCGGGACTGCTAGATTGTTCGTTGGCGAAGGGGAGTAGCCCTCACGCCGGGTGATCGACATGCTGGGTGATGAGCCCCGGTCCCCGGGCCCGTTTCGGCGGGTGGGCAAGACCTTCGGCCGGTGTCCCGTTCGTGGATGCCCGGTCGAGGTCGTGGCTCCGTAGCCATCTCCTCACCGGGCGGTGAGGAGTCCGATGTGTTGCAAGCCTTCCTTCTGAGCTTCGCGGTGATCTTCGTCGCCGAGCTCGGCGACAAGAGCCAGTTGATGGCGATGGCGTTCGCCGCCCGGTATCGCCCGATCCCGATCCTCATCGGTATCACCATCGCCACGGCCATCGTCCACGCGTTCTCCGTGTTCGTGGGTGCGGTCATCGGAGCGCGCCTTCCCACCACGGCCATCACTCTCATCGCTGGTGTGGCCTTCCTCGGGTTCGCCGTGTGGACGCTGCGGGGCGACAAGCTCGACGACGACGACGAAGCCCGCGCGGCGCGCACCAACAAGTCGGTCATCGTCGCCGCCAGCGTGGCGTTCTTCCTGGCTGAGCTCGGCGACAAGACGATGTTGGCCACGATCACGCTGGCGACGAAGCAGGAGGCCTTCGGTACGTGGCTCGGCTCGACGGTCGGCATGGTTGCTGCCGACGCTCTTGCCATCGGCGTCGGGGCCGTGCTCGGTGCGCGCCTACCGGAGAAGGCCATCCGGATCGGCGCGAGCATCGCCTTTCTGGTCTTCGGGCTGGTTCTGATCGCGGAAGCGCTCTGGCGCTGACGTCAGAAGTGGCGAGTGGCGGAGAATCGACGGGCGAGCCTCGACTCTGCCGGGGGCACCGTGAACCGGCTCAGGCTGCTGGTGAGGCTTCAGCGGGGGTTCAGGTGCCGGTCGCCATGATCGCCGTGCACTGGGCCGTAGGTGCCGGAAACGCGATCGGGTGTTGGCCAAGACGGCCGCGCATTGGACGCGAACACCTGAGGCGCCCAGCCTCGTTGGCGGTTCGGCGGCCGATCTGAAAGCTGAGCGATTCGATGCAGCGATGAGTCTGTACGCCGTGGGGCTGGACGAGGTCTCGATCATCGACGGATTGGTTCCGGTCGTCATCTACTGCCTCACGGCGATTGCCGTGGTGCTGGGTTTGGGGTGGCGTTCGGGCATCTGGCGACGCCAGGTGATGATTGGCATTCCCGGCGCGGTCGTGATCACTGCGGTCGGTGGGGTGTTTGACAAGTCCTTCAACGTCGTCGGTTACGACTACCCGTCCACGTTCTACGTATGGGTGGCGGTCGTCGTGTTGTGCATCGTCGCGGCGGTGGTTGGTTGGCCCGGTGAGCGCGCTGGTGGGCGAGTGGCGTCCCTTCTGGCGGTCCCGCTCAGCGTCATCTTGATGGGCCAGGTCGTCAACGCCCATTACGCGTACTACCCGACCATTGCGGCGCTCTCGGGCAAGGTCTCTCAGAACGAGGCCACAGCGGGCGCCGTCGAGGTCAAGAAGGTCGAGGTCAAGAACACAAGGATTCTGCCGCCGCACGGCAACGTCCTCGAGGTTCCCATCCCTGGCCCGAAGTCCGGGTTCGTCGCCCGCAACGCCTACGTGTACCTGCCACCGGCCTACTTCGCCGACCCGACGCCCGAGCTGCCGGTGATCATGATGCTCCACGGCTCTCCGGGGGACCCGGCGAACTGGACCCAGGGCGCAACGG
The DNA here is from genome assembly GCA_038235385.1 of Acidimicrobiales bacterium. Lineage (GTDB taxonomy): Bacteria > Actinomycetota > Acidimicrobiia > Acidimicrobiales > Acidimicrobilacustridaceae > JBBSTY01. The sequence continues at coordinate 10,885 of JBBSTY010000016.1, forward strand.
CCGATGTGACCGCCGATGCGTTCGCCGCGGCCAATGGCGGCAAGGTGCCGATTCTCGTGACCCCCGACATCGGTGGTTCGACCAACGGCGACACGGAGTGCGTCGACGGACCGCGGGGAAACGTCGAGACCTACCTGATGACCGACGTGATGGATCTGATGCACAGCAGGTTCAACGCCGCCACCGGTCCGTCGTCGTTGGCGGTGGTCGGCCTGTCGACGGGGGGGACCTGCTCATTGGTGCTGTCGCTGCGGAACCCGGACAAGGTGGTCGCTGCGGGCGACTACTCGGGCACCGTGAAGCCGCAGCTCGATTCGGGTGACACCCTGCGCGAGGTCTTCGGCGGGGACCAGAAGGCGTTCGACGAGCACGACCCCAGCAAGATCCTCCTCAAGGAGCAGTTCTCGAACCTCGGCATCTGGTTCGAATCCGGTGTCGACGACACAAGCGCCATCGCGGCGCAGAACCAGGTCGCTGCGCTCGCCCACAAGGCGGGCATCGAGACGTGTGTGGGCACCATGGCCGGGGGGCACGACTTCACCACGTGGAGCCGATCATTCGCCGTGTCGCTGCCGTGGTTGTCCGGTCGCCTTGGTCTGACGCCGCCTCCCGCACCGGTCCCGACCGAGTGCACCCGGTGACGCGGTGATGAAGGGGCGACCGGTCCGAACCGCTCGCCCAGGCTGCGATCCAGCCTGAGCAGTCATCCCGTGGCCAACGCGCCGGCCACCAGACTGCATGGATGCGGGCGAACGCGTCGACGACCGAGTTGGGGGAGTCTCGACGTCACCTGAACAGACGTTCAGCGTGATTCAGGATCGCTTCATCGCCGGAGGCGGACCTTGGAGTCATGACCGCAATCGCTTCTCTCGAGTCCCCTGTCGTTGTGCCCATCCCCGCCGCCGTGTCGTGCGGGCAGCGAACGCGGGTGGAGCCGGGTTTGCGGTTGGTGCTCACTCCTCCGGAAAGGGTTCGGCGCTGGGGCACCTCGTCGGTGAGCCCCTTCACCCTGGGCGCGGATCGCGAGGTGCACGAGCTTCCGGGGGGCGGTCTCATCGGGTTCGTGCGCAAGGGCCGGTGGGCGGTCATGGCGGCAGATCCAATCGCACCTCCGGGGGAGGAACGCGAGACGATTGGCGAGGCGCTCGGGCTTCTGGCGCACCTCCGGCTGCGCCCGATCCTGGTGGCTGGAGTGGACCCCGGCCCGTATCGCGAACGCGGTCTCTGGACGGCCCCGATCGCCGACGACGCGCTGCTCGATCTGGCCGGCTTCTCGCTCGCTGGGAAGCGAATGGCGAGCGTACGTCACAGCGTTTCCTCCGCCCGGCGGGCGGGGATGTCGGTGTCGGGATGGTCACCGGACCTCGGTGCGGAATCGGCGAAGGTCTCGGCGCGGTGGTTGGCGACCAAGCGGGGCGGTGAGATGGGATTCACCCTGGGGCAGTTCGATCCTGACGTGATGGCGCAGCTGGATTGTCGCCTCGCTCGTGATCGGGATGGTCAGGTCATGGGAATGGTCACGTGGCACAGCTACGACAACGGGCGAGCCCGTGTGCTGGATCTGATGCGCCGCACGCCGGAGGCCCCGAACCCGACGATAGATCTGCTGATCGCGCAGAGCCTCTTGGACTTCGCCGCTGCGGGAGTTCGAACGGTGAGCCTCGGATCGGTGCCGAGGTCTCACGGCAAGGTAGGTGAGGCCATCTATCCGACCGAGTCGTTGCGCCGCTACAAGAACAAGTTCGCGCCGCGTTGGGAACAGCGCCATCTCGCGGCGCCGTCGCGCCGGCACCTGCCGTTCGCCCTGATGGCGGTTGGCCGGACGTACAGCCCCGACGGTCTGCTCGCCGCGTGTCGCCGCAATCGGTGACCGCCCCCTTCCCCGAAGCGCGAATCGGTGATCGTGTCGGCCGCCGCAGCGACCTCGGCGTTCCCGGTTGGATCGTGATCGGGGGCGGTTCGGACGAGCGTTGACGCAGGGCGTGTTCGGGTCTGAGCTCGGCCTCGAGGTGATCGTCGGTGGGGTTCGAACGGAAGCCTGTTGGCGGCTGGGCGCCTTCATGGCCGGTCACCAGCCTCGTCCGCAATCGGCACGCCTTCCCGGCGACCCTCGATCCCGGTGTCCTCGGCGACCATGCCGGGTGACCACGAGGTGCCCGGTGGAAGCGTTCGAGCCGACCAGCGCCGACGTCAGTCGTGGGGGTGGGCCACGAGGTGGACCGGTGCGGGGGTTGCGGCGGGGAGGGTGACGGTCAGTCGTGCGCCGCCCATGGGGTTGTCGGCGGCGCAAATGGTGCCGATGTGGTCGGCGATGATCTCGGTGCTGATGGCGAGGCCGAGCCCGGTTCCGCCAGTGCGCCGGTCGCGGGTGTTGTCGAGGCGGGTGAACCGTTCGAAGATCCGGTCTCGGTCGGCGGGGGGGATCCCGGGTCCGTCGTCGTCCACTCGGAGCATGGCACTTGGGCCTTCCTCGCGTAGCGTCAGGGTCACACGGGTGGTCGCATGGCGAACGGCGTTGTCGAGCAGGTTGCGTACGACTCGTTGCAGGCTGGCGCTGTCGGCGCGGACCTGAGCGGAGGACACGCCGGCGGTGTCGATGGTCACGGGGCTCGTCAGTCGGCAGCGTAGGGCTTCCTCGAGGACGAGTTCGTCGAGGTCGATCAGTCGTCGAGGGGCGACGGATCCGTTGCCGGCGTCGTGGCGTGCGAGGAGCAGGAGGTCGTCGATGAGCTCTTCGAGTCGACGGCCCTGATTGAGCAGCGCCCTGATGGCTGTCCGGTCCATGTCGTCGGGGGTTGCGTAGGCCAGCTCGAGTTGCGCGGTGAGCGCCGCAAGCGGGCTGCGGAGCTCGTGGGCGGCGTCGCCGACGAACCGCTGTTGCAGGGCGACGTCGTGCTCGAGGAGCTCGAGGGTGTCATTGAGGGTGTCGGCGAGGGCGCCGACTTCGTCGTGCGTGCGCGGGTGCGGTACCCGTCGGTGCAGGTCGGTGGTCGTGATGTGGGAGAACTCGTCGCGGATCGCCTCGACCGGTCGCAACGATCGAGCGACCGCGGTCCACGTGAGGACGGCGACGAGAAGCGCCAACGTGGGGACGCCGGCGACCAGCGCGATCGTCATCGCGTCGAGCGTGTTGGTCACCTGTCGGAGGGATCGGCCCACCACGACGGTGCGAGTTGTGCCGTCGGGACCGGTTTGAGTGATAGCGGTCAGCCGGTACGGGATCGATTCGTTGCCGATTGGCAGGTCGTTCACGGTGATCGACGTATCGAGGATCGCGGGGAGGGCCGGTTCGCCGGCCAGGTCGGCGCTGGCGGCGAGGACCTTGCCGTCGGGACCGGTGACTTGGGCGAGGTCGGTGCCGCCACGGCTGGCTGGCAGCTGAACAGCGACGGACCCGTCGGCGTCCTCGCTGTCGAGCAGCGATGCGATGTCCTGAGCGCGACGGTCATTGGCCTGGTCGACGTCGCCGATGAGCTGCCCTTGCATGAAGGTGACGAGGACGATCGAAAGTGTGGCCGCTGCGATCGTGAACGCGATGGTGACGACAACGGTGATGCGCGCCCGAGCTCCCCACGATCGCCGACGAGACGCAACGCTGATCATGGGCCCTCGGACCGGTCCACGCGTGTCTGGGTGATGCGATAGCCCGAGCCGCGCACGGTCTGGATCGTGTCGAACCCGTAGGGATTGTCGATCTTGCGGCGGAGCCGCGCGATGTAGACCTCGACGATGTTCGGGTCGCCCTCGAAGTGCTGGTCCCACACCGAGTCGAGGATTTCGCTCTTGGACAGCACCGTGCCGGGGGAGCGCATGAGCGTCTCCAGCACCGCGAGCTCTCGGTTGGTCAACTCGATCTCGTCGCCGCCGCGTCGACATTCACGTGAGGCTGGGTCGATCTGGAGGTCGCCGACGACGAGAACGGCCGGTCGTTCTTTGGTCCCGCGGCGGACCAGGGCCCGGAGCCTGGCGGCGAGCACGACATGGCTGAAGGGCTTGCGCAGGAAGTCGTCGGCTCCGCAGTCGAGGGCCTCGGCCTCGTCGAGCTCGCCGGGCTTCGCCGTGAGCACGATGATGGGGGTCCAGGTGCCCCCGTCGCGGAGCGTGCGACACACCTTGAAGCCGTTGACGCCGGGAAGCATGAGATCCAAAACGATCGCCGCGTAGTCGCGTTCGACTGCCAGCCAAAGCGCATCGTGGCCGTTCAGGGCGATGTCGATCGCGTACCCCTCGGCTTCGAGGCCACGTTGGAGCGCGTTCGCCATCGCGGGTTCATCATCGACGACGAGGATCCTCATCCCATCACGGTACGCACTGGATCCTGGACCGAGGCTGAACTCTGGTTGCGGAGGCCGGGACGGGGTGACATCGGGTGCTCTCGATTGATTGGGGTTCGACGGGCGCGACGTGGTGGGCCGCTGGATCAATCCTCGCGAATGAACTCGAGGCGGTGTGTCCGCCAGAAGGAACTGGGTGCAATCCGGCGACGGTGACGAGTACCAGGGCGCTGAGCCGACGAGTTGGATCGGGGGTTCCGATGAACTCGGTGGCTTCAGCACACGTTCAGGCGAGATCAGCGATCCTCGCTGTTGGGAGATGCTCCCGCAATCCAGCGAACGTCTTCGTTGCCAGACCTGACGAACTGCCCCAACCATCGACCAGATCCCGCGTGCCCAGGGGTCGCAGCAAGGACCAACACATGTCGTTCCACCGGCCCGACCACCGGGCCCGCCGCCACCTCCGGCGAGGGTGGCACAGCGATCGAACGCCGGGAATGCGTTGCGAATCGGATTGTCGTGACTTCAGAGAGCCGCGTCGCTCGCCGTGATGCACCGCGCGCCGGCGAGCGACCGCCATGGGTGTCGCCATGGGGACCACGGCGCTGGTTGCGCCCATCGAGGTGCTCGTCGCGGACACCGTCGGTGGTATCAGCAAGATTGCGGTCGCTCGGCCTCGTCTCACCGGTGGAGGCACCGGATCCTTCGACCTCTACTCGTTTCCTTCGGGACATACCGGCGCCGCAGCCGCGTTGGCGACCGGCGCATACCTCGTCTGGCGCGTCGGGCGGCCGGGCCGCGAACGGTTCCAGGGCGCCATGTTCGTGGCCACGGCTGGTGGCGCCGTCGCGGCTGGTCGTGTCGTGGTCGATGCCCACCGGGCGAGCGATGTCCACGCCGCTGCGACCGGCAGCGTGGCGAGCGCGCTGATCACCCGCTTGGCGCTGGGATGCTCGATATCGCCGGATGTCATGTTGACCGTCGGTGGTGAACCGGCGGCAAAGCCGAGTGAGCCGCCGCCTCGACCCAGCGATGCTCATCGGGCGAAAAGGTCTCGGGTCCGGGCAGCGGATTGCCTTTCGGCGCCGCCGCTCGCAGCCGCCGAATGTTGGTGATCCACCTTGCCCGCGCGCACCTCCCGCAGATCTGGCGAGCGCAACCTGCCTCAGCCGCATACCGGGGATCGCCCATGCCGTTGCCGAAAGCGAATCGATCGGCGCAGTCGGGCGTCAACGAACGGCGGCCAGCGTCGGACCTCTGCCACCCTCCGCTTCCTCAGCCGACCCGATCACCGACGATGTCATCCATCACCGGATGGCCCTGTACCCACGCGGGGCGAACGAGGCACCGTCGGCGGAGTCGGCGCGGTTGGTGGGTGTCCGGCGGCGGTCTTCTCGGGAACCGGAGCGATGGCGCGTGACCCAGCCGAGGACGCCCGGTGATGGCTCGGAGTTCGTCATGAGGAGCGAGACCTCGATGCGCGATGCCCGGGTCCTCATCGTCGAGGACGATCCGGCGATTGGCGCCAACCTCGAACGGGCGCTGACGACGGCCGGCTACCGCTGCGTCCACGTCGGTACCGCACGTGAAGCCGACCGGGTCGTCGAGGCGCCCGATCTCGTATTGCTCGATCTCGGTCTGCCCGATGGGGATGGTCTCGATGTCGGCCAGTCGATGCTCGAGCGTTGGGACGCCGTTCCGATCATCATGCTGACGGCCCGAGCCGACGAGCTCGATGTCGTCATCGGGCTCGACGCCGGCGCGGTCGACTACCTGACCAAGCCGTTCCGGCTGGCTGAGCTCCTTGCTCGCGTTCGCGCCCACCTCCGGACCTCGGGGCCCGGGCGTCGGGGAGCGTTGGTCGATGGCGCGCTGAGGATCGACGTGGGCGCCCGGCGCGTTCTCCTCGGGGGTTTCGAGATCGGGTTGCGGGCGAAGGAGTTCGACTTGCTCGTCGAGCTCGTCGCCAATGCTGGCAACGTCGTCACTCGCGAAGACCTGATGGCGCGCGTGTGGGACGAGCATTGGTTCGGATCGACCAAGACCCTCGATGTCCACATCGCCACCCTCCGACGGCGGCTCGGAGAGCCGCCAGGGCAGCCGAGCCGCATCACTGCGCTGCGAGCAGTGGGCTATCGGTGGGAACCAACCGGTGAACGGCCGGACCGGTGAGGCGACGGATCCTGATCGCCATCGTGCTGGTCGCGCTCGCAGCAACCACGGTGCTGACGGTCCCGCTGGCGATCGTGACTGGTCACCGCGAGCAGGAGCAATCGCGGCGAAAGCTCGAGAACATCGCTGATCGTGCCGCGTCGATGTTGCCGAGCCCACTTGCCCGAGCGGATGTCCCGATCGATGTCCCAGCTGTCGAGGCGAACATCGATGTGGGGGTCTACGTCCCCGACGGGACATTGGTGGCGGGAGCCGGGCCGGATCGCCCGGATGCGGTCACGGCAGGGGCCGGGTTCGAATCGAGCGACGGGTACGTCGGCGACACGACGATCCACGCCGAGCCGGTCGTGATGAACGGGCAGGTGGTCGCCGTGGTTCGCGTCGCCGAGCCGACGGCCGAGGCGGCAAGCTCGTTGCGCGGCGCACTCGCGATCCTGCTCGCCGTGGATGGGGCGGCTGTGGGCGCCGCGGCGGCGATCGGGTGGTTCGTCGCGGCGCGTCTTGCGAAGCCGGTGACTGCCATCCGCGATGACGCCGTGCGGCTCGGGCTGGGCGACTTCTCGATCGACCCGAAGCCGAGCGGCGTGGGCGAGCTCGACGACACGGCTGACGCGCTGGCGGAGACGGCTCGGCGTGTCGAGGGGATGTTGGCGAGGGAGCGGGCGTTCTCGGCCAACGCCTCGCACCAGTTGCGCACCCCGTTGGCGGCGCTTCGCCTGACGGTCGAGACCGAGATGTTCGCCCCTCGAGATGACCATGCGGTCGTCCTGACCGAGGTGGTCGACGAACTCGATCGTCTGGAGGCGACGGTGACGATGTTGCTCGACGCCGCCCGAGGTCGGCCGTCGCCCGGGCAACCCTTCGACCCCCGCTTCGGTGCCGATCTGGTGCGACGATGGTCGGGGCCGCTCGCCGCGCGACAACGCACCTTACGGGTGATCGAACCTCGGGTGACTGCGCTGGCGGTCAGCCAACCGGCCGTCGATCAGATCGCGACGGTGTTGATCGACAACGCGATCCAGCACGGTGTCGGCACGATCGAGGTGAACATCGCCGTGGCCGGCGACAACTTGTCGTTGACCGTGGCCGACGAGGGGACGATCCGGGGCGACCTCGGCACCCTCTTCGAGCGTCACGATCCGGCGGCGAGTGGAACCGGCGTGGGCTTGCACCTCGCTCGCACCCTGGCCGAGGCCGAAGGCGGGCGGCTCGTGCTCAGCAACAGCCGGCCGACGACGTTCCGTCTCGTCCTTCCCGGCCGCGACGCGCCGCTGTCGCCTAGCGACCATCGATCCGTGGGTTCGGACGAAACAGGTTCACTGCCTGGGTCGCCTCGGCATCGGCGGGTCGGGGCGACTCGATGATGGCCAAGGAGGCCGAGAGCCATCGTCGGGGAGGCGCCTACGTGGTGGTCTGCCGGGCAGGTTCGGGTCTGCACCCGTCGTTGCGATGGGTTTAACCGTGTGCTGATCGTCCGCGGCGCGGCGATTAACAGCGCATTGGTCATGGTGGCGTCGTGCAACCAACCCAGGTCCCGGGCGGCGCGCCGCGTGCTCGGTGCCGCCGACGACTGGACATCGCTCGACCATGACGACCACCACGCGTACGACGAGCACGCGCGCCGTGCTGCTCAACAAGGTCCCGGAGGTCACCTTCTGGTTCTGGATCATCAAGGTCCTGTGCACCACGGTTGGCGAGTCCGCTGCGGACTTCCTCAACGTCAACCTCGGCCTCGGCCTGACCGGCACCACGGTGGTCACGGGGGCGCTTCTTGTCGTGGCCCTGGCTCTCCAGTTCGGGGCGACGCGCTACCTCCCGAGCGTCTACTGGACGACGGTCGCGCTGGTGAGCGTGTTCGGGACCCTGGTGACCGACAACCTCACTGAAGGGCTCGGTGTCCCCTTGGAGACCAGCGCGATCGTCTTCGGGTCGCTGCTGGGCGCGACGTTCATCGCCTGGTACTACGTCGAGAACACGCTCTCGATCCACTCGATCTTCACCCGCCGTCGCGAGGCCTTCTACTGGCTGGCTGTCTTGTTCACCTTCGCACTGGGCACCGCGACGGGTGACCTGATGGCCGAGAAGTTGGGCCTCGGCTACCTGGTCACCGGGGTGATCGTCGCCGCGCTGATCGCGACCACGGCACTGGCGTGGAAGCTGGGCCTCAACTCGGTTCTGTGCTTCTGGATCATCTACATCCTGACCCGCCCGCTGGGCGCGTCCCTTGGGGACTACCTGTCCCAGCCGGCGGACTACGGCGGCCTGGGGCTCGGCGCGACGGTCACCAGCGGCCTGTTCATCGTGGGCATCATCGCCATCGTCATCTACCTCTCGGTGACCAAGGCCGACACGATCGCCAACACCGTGGCGGCCCGACGACCGGAGAGGGTTGAGAAGGGTGGGCTCCTCCAGACCGCCATCGTCGTGGTGGCGCTCGTCGTCGTCGGGGGAACGGCCTACCAGCTCCGCACGGCGACGCTCGATGCCGAGGCCGCCGAGACCACGACCGCGAGCGTCGCCGATGGGTCGGGCGTGGGCTCGTCGCCGCTGGGCGACATGTCGTCGTTCCGCACGATCAGCCAGGACACCCTCGATCTCCTCGACGCAGGTAAGCAGACCGGCGCGACCAACCGGATCGCCGATCTCGAGCGTGAGTGGGACAAAGCTCAGGCGACCCTTCAGCGCAAGGACAAGGCGGCGTGGACCGAGCTCGACGACCAGATCGATGCCACGCTGCGCGCCCTGCGTTCCACCAGCCCCGACGTGGCGGACGAGAAGGCACAGCTGGCGGCGCTGCTGGCCCTGCTTCCCTGACGACAAGCCGACGGTCGCGCGGTACTCGACCCTTGCGCACCTCTAGGTTCGGAACACCATGACTCGCGACACCCCCCGATCCGCAACGGCTGCCGTCAGTCGCGCATCGATCGAGCCGGACGCTGCGTCCCGACCCGACGCCGCGGCCACCGCCCACCGACTGCGGGTTCCCGCCATCGGGGTGCTGTTCTGGACGATCAAGAGCCTCTCGACCGCCCTCGGCGAATCGACCTCGGACTACCTGGTCCACACCATCGAACCTGTTCCCGCCGTCCTGTTGGGCTTTGGGTGCTTCGCGGTGGCTCTCGGCGCACAGCTGGTGGTGCGCCGCTACCTGGCCTGGACCTACTGGTTCGCCGTCGTGATGGTCGGCGTGTTCGGCACCATGGCGGCCGACGTCCTCCACGTCGGGTTCGGGGTCCCGTACCTCGCGACGATGGTGCTCTACGGCGCCGGCCTCGCCGTCGTGTTCGTTGCGTGGCAACGCGTCGAAGGGACCTTGTCGATCCACAGCGTCGACTCGACTCGCCGGGAGCTCTTCTACTGGGCCGCAGTCATGACCACGTTCGCGCTGGGAACGGCCGGCGGCGACGTGGCCGCCATCACCTTGAACCTCGGGTACCTAGGTTCCATCTTCGCGTTCGCCGCGATGATGCTCGTCCCCGTCCTCGGATACCGGTTCTTGCGGTGGAGCCCCATCCTCACGTTCTGGATCGCGTACGTGCTCACCCGACCCCTCGGTGCGTCCGTTGCCGACTGGCTCGGCAAGCCCACCGCCGAAGGTGGCATCGGGTGGGGCAGCGGCCCGGTCAGCCTCGGATTCGCCACCCTGATCACCATCCTCGCCATCACAAAGGTCGACGTCCAACCCGACCACGACGTTCCCACCGTGGTCCGATCGCCCCCGTCGTGACCACATCCATCGGCGGACACGGTCCGGCGGGCGCGGGCGCCGGCTACCGCACCGAGCATGCGAGGCCGGGAGCGGATGCCCATCTCCCACCCGACGATGGTCCCGCGCGATTGAAGTCGCGGCCAGCAACAATCGGCGTACCGCCACCGACCACGGTCGGAGCGATCCCACCGCTTCACTGACTGGATCCGCATGCACCCCCTCTTCGCCGTTGGTCTCGATCCGCAGGGCATCCTCGAGTGGTTCGGATCGCTTGCCTTCCTCGGGCTCCTCGCCATCGTGTTCGCCGAGTCGGGGATCATGATCGGCTTCGTCCTCCCCGGCGACTCGCTCCTCTTCGTCGCCGGCCTGCTGGCCTACACCGGCACCCAACCCGGCTCGGCCGCGTTGATGCCGAACATCGTGTTGGTCTCGCTGGGGTGCTTCATCGCCGCTGCGGTCGGCGACCAGGTCGGTTACGTCTTCGGATCCCGCGTTGGTCCGAGGATCTTCGACCGGCCGGAGTCCCGACTGTTCAAGCCCATCCACCTGCGCCGCTCCGAGGACTTCTTCGACAAGCACGGCCCCAAGACGGTCATCCTTGCCCGGTTCGTGCCGATCGTCCGAACCTTCGCCCCGATCGTCGCCGGAGCCGGGAAGATGCACCACCGCACCTTCACCGTCTACAACCTGATCGGCGCATTCCTCTGGGCGGTGGGTGTCACCCAGGCCGGCTACTGGCTCGGCCACGCGTTCCCGAAACTCGGCGACAACATCGAGCTCGCCGTCGTCGCGATCGTCGCCCTCTCCCTCGTGCCGATCACGATCGAGATCATCCGCAGCCGCCGTCGCGCACGCGCCGGTTCGACCTGACCGCAGCCACCGGGGTATTGGACGGTGCGGACCGAACCAGGCCACCGAGCGGCCCTCGGCCCCAGCGACAAGATCATCGATGCGATCGAGAACGACGAGCAACCCATCGACGGAGAACGCATCGGCCGGCGGAGCCGACGATCGCAGTGTGCCCGGCTCGGCCTTCGGCCGGATGACGTGCGCTCGGATGGGTGGCTAGGTCACGTGCCGATGGACGGCGCGGTCGGGCGGGACGAGCCATCAGGTGATCCGCCGGGCGGGCCGAGGTTGGCCGCAGCGCACGGTTCAACCGAGATGGTCGCCGTCTCGGCGGTCGACGTGGGTTTCGCGCGTTGGAGCGCCCAGCGAGCGGCCAAGGCGCTGGCGGCGCCCACCCCAGCACCGGCGATCACGTCGGTGGTCCAGTGGACGTCGAGCACGACGCGAGCGACCGCCACGGCCACGATCGTGATCACGACGGCGGCCGCAGCGAACCGGGTGGCGTACAGGGTTCGCCCGGTTCGCCAGGCCAGGTAGGTGCCGATCGCGAGCGCGGCGGCTGCTTCGGTGTGCCCGGATGGGAACGAGTAGACCTCGAGCAGCCCAACTTCGGCGCCGCCCGGGCGGACTCTCGCGACGAGGATCTTGGTGATCGTGCCGACGGCGGCGGCGATGACGACCGACGCGAGGGGGAGCAGCGCTCGTGGGGCGTCGTGGGTGCGTCGCCAGAGGTAGGCGGTGAGCGCGACGGACAGCGCGGCGATGACGAGCGTGGAACCGATGGTGGCGAGGGCCTCGGCGATCGGGTGCCACGCGGTCAGGTGGGTCTGGGTCCAGCTGCGGATCGCGTCGTCGAAGGGTTGCGCGATCCCGCCGCCAACCGGGGTGACCAGCAGCCTGCCAATGGTGACGGTGCATGCGGTGAGGAGCACGATCGCGACGCCGAGGCCCGCAAGGAGCGCTCCGAAGCGAACGTGGTGGGTGGCGCCGGTGCGGTTCACGGAGCCACCGTCGGGTCTGAACCGGCCGACCATGGCCGGTCGATGCAGGTCAGCCCGTTGACGGTCGGGGAGCCCGCTGGTGCCGCGCCGGTGCGGTCGGGCGAAGCGGTCGAGATGGCGCAGAGGCCAGTTCGCGCCAACTGGTGAGGTCCTGGGTCAGGCGTGAGTTGGAGGGCGACGAGCAGCATCACGGCGATCGCGAGCGACGCGGCGACTCCGGCCGTGACCGTGTTTGGTCGCCAGGCCGACGCGAGGTGGGGGGACTGGTTGTCCTTTGATGTCGGGTTGGGTTGGTTGTTCATCAGTCGGCCTGCTCGGACCCACCGGCGTCCTTGTGAGCGGTCGCGGTTTGGACGGCGACACCGTTGGCGCTGACGGTGACGGTGACGTCGAGTGCGTTCGGGGAGGCGGCGTAGATGCCGTAGTCGTTCACGGGGAAGTGGTCGGGGGCGCCGGTGTTGTCGAAGTGGGCGGTGCGGCTGGCGCCGGGCTCGATCGTGAACGTCGAGGGCAGGGCGAGGTAGTAGTTCTCGGTGGTGTTGGTGGTGGGGTCGGTGAAGGTGGTGAAGATCTCGATGCCGGTGAGCGGAGCGGCGGTGGTGTTGGTGAGGGCGATCTCGAGGTGGTCGTTGGTGGCCTTGTTGGTTGTGGGGTCGGTGTTGTTCTCGACGAGGACCGAGTCGATGGCGAGGCCCGACGCGGTTGAGGTGTTCGTGATCGGGTTGTCTCCGACGGGCAGCACCTGCGCGGACGCGCCACCATTCGGTGAGGTCGCCGCGGAGCTCGACGGAGTCGGGGTGGAGCTGCACGCCCCGACGGTCCCGGCGACGGCGATTGCGAGTGCGGCGGCCGTGAGGCGGAGGCGGTGGGGTTGCCGGTGGATGGAGGTGGTCATGGGCTGTCTCCGGGGTTGAAGGTGGGTTGTCGTCGGGTGGTGCGGTAGAGGAGCGCGACGAGCGCGGTGGGGTAGATGGCGAGCCAGATGAGGTTGACGCGTGTCTCGTCGAGGAGCTGGCCGAGGGTGAAGCCGCGGTACTTGTCCTTGACGTCGGTCATCGCGAACGCGAACCGTTCGAAGTGCTTCTCGAACGACGCGTTCTCGATGGTGGTGCGCACGGTTTCGTAGGTCCCGAAGTGCGACAAGATCTGTTCTTCGTGGGCCTTGTCGAGGGTGAGGGCGGCGAAGAGGCCGCCGGGGACCTGGTTGTCGGGGTCGAGGGTGTCGCCGATCTGGGGGAGGACGAGCACGACGCAGAGCCAGATGCCGAGCGCGACGAGCAGGCCGTTGACGGCGAACTTGGATCGAGCGGTCGTGATGACGCCGAGGCAGTAGAAGGTCGCGATGTAGATGGTGGCGGCGAGGTAGGCGAGGGTGAGCTTGAGGATCTGCTCGCCGGTGACCCAGGTGTTGGCGATGATGCCGATGCTGAGGATGGTGACCGTTGCGGTGACGGCGACGATCGTGGCGATGATCGCGAGCGCTCCGAGTGCGCTGCCGGTGGTGAGTTGGGTGTTGCTGACCGGACGGGAGCGGAGCAGGGGGAGGGTGCCGCTGGTTCGTTCGCGGGTGATGCTCAGGTAGCCGATGGTGATGCCGATGACGGCGCCGATGATCTCGAGATACTCGATGGCGCCGCGTAGCAGCGACAGCGGTTGGAGCGGCAGGGGTGCGACCTGTCCAACGCCGTTGGCGGTGGCCGCGTTCACGTACGCGGTGTAGTCGGCGAGTTGGCTGCGATAGTCGACAGCGCCGATGTACACCGACGCGGCGGCGGTGACAACCGCGACGGCGATCAGGCCGAGCAAGACCCGGCTGCGAACGGCGGCGCGGTACTCGTGGCGGGCGAGGGTGATGAGGGGCCCGGTGCTAGGCATCGGTGCTGCCTCGCGAGAAGTCGTGGCGGGCGACGAGCCACCAGGCGGCGCCGGTGAGCAGAACGAGCGCGGCGACGATCGGGAGGATGCGAAGCCACGCCTCGGTAGCAGTGCCGCCGGTTGCGGTGCCGAGCAGGTAGGCGCTGAGGGCCCTGTACTGCTCGCTGATCGAGATGGGTCGGGCGTTGGCGGTGATCTGGAAGAACGTCTGGGAGGTGCTGACCGGGTCGGTGACGGGGTTGAGCGATGTGGTGGGTCGCAGACCCGAGGTGAACTGCGGGAGGGCGAAGGTGATGACGAGCCAAACGCCGATCCCGCTGAGCAGCCCGAGGGAGCGTCGGCTGGTGGCCAATGCGGTCGTGATGCCGATGAGCACGAAGACCATGAGGTAGAGCCACGACGCCACTTCGAACGCTGCCAGCCGTGCGAGTTGACCGCTGCCGGGGAGCGATCCGTTGGTGAGGGTCAGGCTCACGATGCTCACGATCCAACTCGCCGCGAGGGCGACGCCGATGACCGCTGCGGTGCCGTGGAGCTTGCCGGCGAGGTAGCTGGAACGCCGGAGGCGGCGCGAGAAGATGAGTCGTCCGATCCCGGTTTCCTGGTCATCCGCGATGCTGAGGTGCCCGATGATCAGGGCGACGAGCGAACCGATGAGCGGCACGTAGATGGCCAGGTTCGACAGTTGGGCGAGGGGTGGGACCAGCTCGAAGGGGTTGGGCGGGGCGGGCCTGCCGTCGGCCGCGAGCAGGGTGGTGGCGTCGTCATGGACCCGCACGATGGTGTTGTGCGACGACCAGCCGATCGCGCCGGCCGCGGCGGTCATGGCGACGAAGGTGACCATGGTGACGGCCAGGACGTGTTGGCGGCGCAGGGTGCGGACCTGTTGGCGGGCGACGATGGCGATCATCAGGGGGTCGCTTCGAACTGCAGGTAGATGTCTTCGAGCGACGTCTCGTCGGGGAACCGCTCGATGGTCTTGGCGACCGAGTCCTTGTAGACGAGTTGGCCGTGGCTGAGGATCCCGATGGTCGTGCACACCCTGGCCACCTCGCTCAGCAGGTGGGTGTTCATGAAGACCGTCATGCCCAGGTCGGTGTTTAGCGACCCGATGGTCTCGCGGAGCAGCCGGACGCCCTGGGGGTCCAGACCCGTGGTGGGTTCGTCGAGGAACACGATCTGGGGCCGGTGCAGGATCGCCTGGGCGATCCCGATCCGTTGGCGTTGCCCGGTGCTGAGCGACGCGACCCGTTGATCGGCGAGGTCCGTGCATCCGAGGTAGTCGAGGGTTTCGGTCACCGCGGTTCGGGGATCGTCGACGCCGGACAGCCGGGCGAAGAACTCGAGGTTCTCGCCGCTGGTCAGATGCCCGTAGAGGCGCACGTCGGACGGGAGGTAGCCGATCTGTTCGGTGACCGAGCGGCGCTGCGCAACGACATCGAAACCCGCGACGCGTGCGGTTCCAGATGTCGGGGCGAGGAGCGTCGTGAGGATGTTCACCGCGGTGGTCTTGCCGGCGCCGTTGTGGCCGAGGAACCCGAAGACCTCGCCGGGTTCGATGGTGAGGTCGATCCCGGCGAGTGCCTCGTGGCCACGGTCATAGCGGTGCCGAACACCTGCCATCTCGATCGCCGGTTCGGCCACGGCTGTGCTCCTTCGGGTGTCGTCGCGGTTCGGGTTCGACCACAACGTTCGCGGGGTGCACCCCAAGTCAGACTGAAGAGACCTAAACCCACGCTGAACTGCGTGTGGTCGATCAACAGCGTTCCCGGGTCGGCTGCCACTTCAGTAGGAGTTCAGGTTCGCCGCGCCATCATGGGACGATCATCCCGGCGCGTCATCGCGCCACCCGCCCGACGATCGGTGGGCCGGGCCCCCGGAGGTGCCATCGATGCGGCTCCTCGTCGTCGAGGACGAGAAGCGGTTGGCCACATCGCTTCGTCGCGGTCTCGAGGCCGACGGCTTCGCCGTCGACATCGCGCTCGACGGCACCGACGGGCTGTGGATGGCCCGGGAGAACGACTACGACGCCATCATCTTGGACATCATGTTGCCCGGGGTGAATGGCTACAAGATCTGCGGTCAGCTGCGCGAGGAGGGCGACTGGACACCGATCCTGATGCTCACCGCCAAGGAAGGCGACCTCGACGAAACCGAAGCGCTCGACACCGGCGCCGATGATTTCCTGCGCAAGCCCTTCGCGCACATGGTCCTCGTCGCCCGCATCCGCGCCCTGCTGCGCCGCAAGGGCGACCGCCCCGTCGTGCGTGAGGCCGGCGATCTGCGGCTCGACCCGAACCAGCGCCGGTGCTGGCGCGGCGAGGTCGAGATCGACTTGCGGGCCCGGGAGTTCTCCGTGCTCGAGTACCTGATCCGCAACGCGGGTGATGTGGTGTCGAAGAAGGACATCCTCGATCACGTCTGGAACTACGAGTACGACGGCGACCCCAGCATCATCGAGGTGTACATCCGCAACCTCCGCAAGAAGATCGACATCCCCTTCGACCGTTCCAGCATCGAGACGGTCCGCGGTGCCGGCTACCGCCTCGCCCAGGACGGCGGATGACTCCGCTGCTCCAACGGGTCGCCACGGTCCGGGTCCGTACCACCATCGGCGCGACGATGATCGTCGCGTTGACGCTCGGGGCCAGCAGCGTCGCCCTCACCCTGATGTTGCGGTCCACGATGATCGCCAACGTCGACGCGTCGCTCGAACTGCGCGCCGCCGACATCGGCGCCATCATCGAAGGAGGCACCCTCCCCGACTCGGTGGCCATCGAAGGTGAGGAGGACGGCTTCGTCCAGATCGTCGACCCGTCCGGCCGGGTCGTCGCGTCGAGCTCCAACGTCGAAAGCGAACCCGAGCTCACCACCGCACCGCCCGGTTCGGCGGCGGACCTCGCCACGAACCCACTCGATGACGAGCCGGTTCGGGTCTACGTGTACCGCACCGACGATCCCGGCGCCATGACCTTGATCGTCGGTCGGTCCCTCGAAGACGTCGAACAGACCACTCGCACCCTCGCCGAGTGGATGCTCGTCGGCGCCCCCGCCCTCACCCTGCTCGTCGCGGCGGTGACCTGGGTCGTCGTCGGCAGAGCCCTGCGACCCGTCGACGCCATCCGGGCCGAGGTCGCCGACATCGGCGGATCCGACCTGCACCGTCGCGTCCCGACGACCGCAACCAACGACGAGATAGGACGGCTCGCCGCCACCATGAACCAGATGCTCGACCGCCTCGAAGCAGCCAGCGAACGCCAGAAGCGATTCGTGTCCGATGCGTCGCACGAGCTGCGCACCCCGATCGCGACGGTCCGCCACGAGATCGACGTCGCCCGACGCGGCCCCCACGACGACCTACCAGCTGCGCTCGACGAGATAGGCCACGAGAACCAACGAATGGAACACCTCGTCGACGACCTCCTCCTCCTCGCCCAACAAGACCAAGCCCACGACATCGCCGAACAGGCCGTCGCCCACCTCGCCGTCGTCGACCTCGACGACCTCGCGCTCGTCGAAGCCCACCGCACCCGAGCCACCAACGTCACCATCGACGCCTCCGGGCTCATCGACGCCCCCGTTCACGGTGACGAGCGCCAACTCGGACGGGTGGTTCGCAACCTCGTCGACAACGCCGTGCGCCACGCACACCAGCGCGTGCACATCGCCACCACCACCGACGGGTCCACGACCCGGCTGACCGTCGACGATGACGGGCCCGGCATCGACCCCCAAGACCGAGAGCGCGTCTTCGAACGATTCACCCGGGCCGACACCGCGCGCGGGCGTGAAGCAGGAGGCACCGGACTCGGGCTCGCCATCGCCCGCGAGCTCGTGCACAACCACCACGGGCGAATCGAGATCAGCGACAGCCCGACGCTGGGAGGCGCCCGGATCACCGTCACCCTCCCGAGCCCCGACCACACGACGACCTGACGTTCCGGTCACATTCCGCCCGGAACCGACAGTCGGCGCCGGCCGAACCCGGCCCCGTCTGGTCCAGACGGCTGTCGAGGTCGGCCTGACCGCGACGTCGGGTTCGGCTGGGTTTCAGGTGGCTTCAGGGTGGTTCAAGCGGTCCGGGCGCACGGTGGCGGAGCAAGCAGCGCATCCACCCCCGAAAGGAACCCCCTGCCATGACCACCTCCCGTGCCCAACGGATCGTCCTCACCGGCGCCGCCGCCATCGGGCTCACGCTCGGCGGCGCCGGCATCGCCGCCGCGGCGACCTCACCGGCGCCGCCGGCCACAGCACCGGCCGTCATCG
The DNA here is from genome assembly GCA_038235385.1 of Acidimicrobiales bacterium. GTDB lineage: Bacteria > Actinomycetota > Acidimicrobiia > Acidimicrobiales > Acidimicrobilacustridaceae > JBBSTY01. Next base: position 29,031 of record JBBSTY010000016.1, read on the forward strand.
CCCCGGCCCCGGCCACCGAGCCCGGCGCCACCGTCGACGCCCCCGACCACGAGGGCAACGACGAGAACCCCACCTACACCTCGTCGATCACCACGCCCGACACCGAGAACGAGAACGGACTCGATGCCCTCGCCACCGTCACGCCCGACGACGTCATCGCCGCGGCGCAGACCGCGACCGGCGGCACCGCAACCCACGCGGAGCTCGAGAACGAGAACGGCAACGTCGTCTACGACGTCGAGGTAGCCCTGGCCGACGGGACCAGCGTGGACGTGAAGGTCGATGCTGGCAACGCAGCCGTGCTGGCCCAGCAGGCCGACGACGGCCGGGAATCCGAGACGAACGACAGCGAGACGACGAGCGAGAACGACCACGCCGAGCAGAACGCGCCGGCCCAGGGCGCCAACCCCTGACCTCGGACACCTCGGGGCCGGGCCGACCGGCCCCGAGGCGCGGCACGCCGCTGTCCCGGACACCCAACTCGCCGTTCTACCCGATTCGAAACGCGCCACTGCACACCCCGAGCTCAGGTGCGGCACCACCGGATTCGTTCAACATCTCCTGGCTGAACAGTCCGCTCGCGAACTGGTCCGACTGGTTCGCTATGACGAGGCCTCACCGGCGGCGCCGAGTCCGGACCTGGACCGGCGGTGGATCACGCCACCGCGGGCCTGTTGGGTCTCGTACCGCTCGATCAGGAGTCGCTCGTCGCGGAAGGGGTCGTCGACCACGACCGGGGGCACGCCGAAGTGGAGCACCGAGCGCGTGGCGGTGTCGTAGGGACGCCAGTCGGGGATGGTGGCGTTGTTCGGATCGCCGGTGCGGGCGAAGGCGAGCCAGGCCTGGCTCATGGCGGCGGCCATCGCGCTCGTGGCGTCGGTCGGCGGTCCGGTGATGTGGGGCGCCCGGTCGACGTTGTCGAACACGAAGGGCAGGTCGAGGTTGTGGGGAGTGACCCGGCGGCCGTCTTCGATCGGCGTGCGCCACAGCAGCCGGTAGGACCAGACGGGGGCTCCGCCCGCTGCGGCCTGGGCCGCCTTGTGCTCGGTCTGCAGGACGCTGTCGCGCCAGTAGCCCCGAGCGGTGGCCACGGTGAACAGGACCTCGGCCGCGGGCGCGTCGGGGTTGGATCGGCGGACCAGCGTGGTGAAGGGCGCGACGTCGCCCGCGTCGAGGTAGGGGGCGAGTCGTTCGGGCAGGTCGGCGTCGGTGATGGCGAAGACGCTGGGGTCCATCATCGAGAGCTGGAGCGAGAGCTCGGTGCGGCACGTGCCGATCATCATCGGCACGTCGTGCGCGGTGGGCGGCGCGTCGGGGTCCCAGGGCTGGCAGTCGAACACGACGTCGTCGACGGTGGGTGCGAACCGACCGCGGATGGCACGCGCGGCGCGCAGCACGGCCTTCCACGGGAGGTCCTGGAGCCGGCGCCAGTCGGCGGGCGGGATCTCGAGGTGCGCGAGCAGCCGCTCGGTGCGGTCGGTGGCCGCCTCGCGGGGGAGGAGGAGCAGCTGCGAGCCGCTCTGCACGATGCCTCGGTGGAACAGGCCGGTCGCGATCGGGGCGGCGGTCGCGAGGCTGACCTTCCGGCCGCCGCCGGACTGCCCGAAGATGGTGACGTTGGCGGGATCGCCGCCGAAGGCCTCGATGTTCTCGCGCACCCAGCGCAGGGCGGCGACGATGTCGAGGAAGCCGGCGTTGCCGGCGCCTGCGACGTCGTCGTCGACGAGGCCGGCGAGGTGGAGGTGGCCGAGGACGCCGAGGCGGTGGTTCACCGTGACGACGACGACGTTGCCGGATCGGCAGAGGTTGACGCCGTCGTAGAGCATGACCGAGCCGGTCCCCGCTTCGAAGCCACCGCCATGCAGCCAGACCATCACCGGGCGGCGATCTGCGTCGGTCGAGGGTGTCCAGACGTTGAGGACGAGGCAGTCCTCGCCTCGCTCGGGGCGATTGCCCTCGAAGCCGCCGTCGGCCAGGAAGGTTCGCGCCTGCGGGGCGGTGTCGCCGTAGCGCACGGCGTCGCGCACCCCGGCCCATGGCGTCGGCGGCTGCGGTGGCAGGAAGCGGTTCGCGCCGTCCGTCGGCGCGCCGTAGGGGATGCCACGGAAGATGCTGACCTCGTCGGCCACGACACCCCGGACATCGCCGTCAGCGGTGCGCACGACCGCTGACCTCGTCGCTTCGTCCCGCTCCACACGGCCTCCCCTCGGGCGGTGTCGCTGCCCCGACGCCGATCCATCTGGTGTCTGCGGCTGTCGCCCCGCAGCGTTCCGCCACACGGAACAGTATTCTGTCTGACAGGATAGAGTGATGGACAGCGCATTGGCCAAGGCGTTCGGGGTGCTCGAAGCGCTCACCCGCGCCAAGGGTCCGTCGCGGCTCGCGTCGCTGGCGACCGAGCTGGGGTTGCAGAAGAGCACGGTGCATCGGATCCTGGGCGAGCTGTCGGCGCTCGGGTACGTCGCTCAGGACGAGGGCACCGGTCTGTACCGGCCGACGTTGCGCACCTGGGAGCTCGGCTCTGCCGTCGTCGCTGACCTCCCGATCAAGCAGGCGGCGTCGGGTGCGCTGCTCCGGTTGCACGAGCAGACCGGCGAGACGGTGAGCCTCGTGGTGCGGTCGGGCGACGATGCGCTCTACCTCGACAAGATCGTGTCGCCTCGGCCGCTGCGGTTCACCACCCGGGTCGGCAGTCGCGTGCCCTTGCCGATCACCGCGGGCGGCAAGGCCATCCTGGCCGTGTCCGGCGATGGCGTCGACGTGGTCCACCGGCTGGCGCGACGACCGGGGTTCGAGCACCTCGTCGATGTCGATCGGCTGCTCGAGGAACTCGCCGAGGCGGGGGAGCGGGGCTACGCGGTCGCGACGGGCAAGCCCGGGTTGGTGGGCATCGCGGCTGCGATCGTCGACCTCGACGAGGAACCCGTCGCTGCGCTCTCGGTCTCGGCGCCGACCGACCGCCTGCCCGCGGCGAAGCGGCGAGCGGTCGTCGAGGCTGTGCTCACCACCGCCGCCCACCTCGCCGAATCGATCGGTCGGCTGTGAACGCCCCGGTCACCCGCGCCGTCGTCGACTTCGTCGCCGGCGACCTCCCCATGGACGTCGCCGTCGGTGAACTGGCCAGCCTGCACGTCCTCGACACCCTGGCCTCGGTCGTGGCCTGCCGCGACCTCGACGCAGCACGCGTCGGGCGCGACTACGCGATCGCCAACAGCGGAGGATGCGGGGCGGTCACGATCCTGGGCACCGACCAGAAAGCGTCGCTCACCGACGCCGTGTTCGCCGGGGCCATGGCCGGCCACGCGGCGGAGATCAACGACTTCATCCCCTCGGCCTACGTGCAGCCCGGCCCGGCGATCGTGAGCACTTCCCTGGGGGTGGCCGAGCAGCGCGGCGCCAGCGGCTCCGCCGTGGTCCGGGCCGTCGTGATCGGCTACGAGCTCAGCGCTCGGGTTCCCCGGGCGCTGGGCGCGTCGAACCTGCGTTCCGCGGGCCTGGCCAGCCACGGTGTCGGGCCGGTGTTCGGGTCCGCTTGCGCGGCGGCGTCGCTCATGGGGCTGGAGCGCGAACGCATCGGCGACGTGCTGTCGTGTGCTGCGCAGCAGGCGTCGGGTTCGTGGCAGTGGCTGCGCGACGTCGAGCACATCGAGAAGGCGTTCGTGTTCGCCGGGATGGGTGCCCGCAACGGCCTCCAGGCGGCGCTGCTCGTCGAGGCCGGCTTTCGGGGCGTGCGCGACCCGTTCGACGACCCCGCGGGCTGGTTCTCCTCGGGTCCCTTCGGCGCCGGCGACCACGACCCGGAGTCGCTCGTCCGCGACCTCGACGTGCCGAGCGCGCTGCGCGACACCGCCATCAAGCGGTACCCGGTGGGCGGCCCGGCCCAGCCGGCGGTGGAGGCCCTCCTGCACCTGGTCAGCGACCTCGACCGTGCCGCGGTCGAGCGCGTCGTCATCGCCATGCCAGGTCGGGCCGATGCCTTCCGCACTGCCGCCATGCCGGCGCTCAACCTGCCTTACCTCGCGGCGGTCATCCTGGTCGATGGTCACCTGAACCTCGCCGCCGCGTCGTCGCTCGAACGACTGCACCACGACGAGGCGGTGATGGCGCTGATGGCTGCGGTCGAGGTCGTGCACGACCCGACGCAGGAGACCGGAACCGGGCGCGATCGCGCCGAATCCGCCCGCGTCACGCTGACGCTGCGGTCGGGGGAGGTCCGCGAGCGGTTCGTCGGGTTCGTCGCCGGCTACCCCACCCACCCGATGCACCGCGACCAGATCGAGGCCAAGGCACGCGAGCTGATGGTTCCGACCCTCGGTGCGCGCCGAGCCGACGAGGTCATCACCGCCTGCGCGCGACTCACCGAGCTGGACCATGCCGGCGAGCTCGTCTCGATGATCGCCGGTTGAACCACCAGCACGACACACGGATCACTACCGATACAGGGGGAACGAGATCGATGGACATCATCAGCGAGACGGACGAGGACGGGGTGCGGACTCGGCGGTTCGACCTGCGAGTCGGCGACGAGGTCGTTCCCGGCCTGCACTGGTTGCCGCTCGACGCACCCGGCGCACACCCAACCGTCTGCATCGGTCACGGCGGCTTCCAACACAAGCGCTACGGCAACGTCCCCGAGCTGGCCAACCAGTTCGTCCAGAACCTCGGCGTCGGGGTTGTCGCTCTCGACGCGCCCCGCCACGGCGACCGCATCACCGATCCTGACGCCGCCAAGAAGGCGCGCGACCAGGCCATCGCCGCAGCCGGCAGGGGCGGACGTCCGGGCCTGGATCCCAAGGTCGTCGCCGCCATGGCCAAGCGCACCCAGCAGCACGTCGAGGAGTGGCGGGCCCTGCTCGACGCGATCCAGGACGACGACCGGTGGGCCACGGGACCGTTCGGCTGGTGGGGCGTCTCCATGGGCACCACCCACGGGCTCCCGCTCGTCGCACAGGACGATCGGATCACCGCCGCCGTGTTCGGGCTGAACGCCCTCGTTCCCGGTGACGACGAGCAGGCCGCCCGCGCCGCATCGATCACGATCCCGCTCCTCTTCCTCAACCAGTCCGACGACGAGCTCATGACCCGCACCGCCGCCTTGGCCCTCTGGGACGCCTTCGGGTCGGCCGAGAAGACCATGCAAATCAACCCCGGCGGGCACGTGCAGGTGCCCCGCTTCGAGCGAGATGCCAGCGAAGCCTTCTTCCGCCGGCACCTGCTCGCGCGTCCCTGACCCGCGCCCCACGATCGGACCACCGACATGAACATCGACGTCTCCACCACCTCGGGCACCGTGCGAGGCACGGCGCGCGAGCATCACCTGGCCTTCGCCGGCATGCCCTACGCCACGGCCCCGCTCGGCGACCGGCGGTTCCTCGCCCCCGAACCTGTCGCGTCGTGGACCGGCGTCCGCGACGCGCTCGAACCGGGACCCGTCGCCCCCCAGGACCCGCTCGTGCCCTTCCCGTTCCGAGCCGCCGGTCCCGAGAGCGAGGACTGCCTCTTCCTCAACATCGCCACCCCTGCAGTCGACGGCGCCCGGCGCCCGGTCCTGCTCTGGATCCACGGTGGCGGGCTCAGCCACGGCGCCGGCTCGCAACCGGCCTACGACGGTGGACCCCTCGCCGAACGGGGCGACGTCGTCGTCGTGACCATCAACTACCGCCTCGGCGCCCTCGGGTACCTCTACCTCGGCGGCCATGGTGGTGACGAGTGGGGTGCGGCCACCAACGCCGGCCAGCTCGACCAGATCGCCGCCCTGCGCTGGGTCCACGACAACATCGCCGCCTTCGGCGGCGATCCCGACAACGTCACCATCTTCGGGCAGTCGGCTGGTGCCGTGGCCGTCCACACGCTGCTCGCCATGCCTGCCGCCGCCGGCCTGTTCTCGAAGGCCATCGTCCAGAGCGGCACGGCCCTCGGCGTCGGCGGGACCGACGCTGCATCGGTCGCGGCCGGAGCGTTCCTGGACCGCCTCGGCATCCCCGACGGCGACCGCGAGGCGCTGCTGGCGGTCGAGGTCGAGGCGATGCTCCGAGTGCAGGGGAGCCGCGGCGCGTTGCGACCCGTCGTTGACGGCACCTCCCTCATCGACGCGCCGATGGCGGCAGTGCGCGACGGGATCGCCCGTGACGTCCCGCTGATGATCGGGACAGCACGTGACGAGCAGAAGCTCTACGTGGCCGCCGATCGCGACCCGATCGACAACGCCGAGCTCGAACGGCAGGTGCGCGCCGCCATCCCACGCCGAGCGGCCGATCGGGTTGGCGACGTCGTCACGACCTACCGCTCGTCGCGCCTCGACCGAGGCCTCCCAGCGGACAACCTCGACGTCATCGACGCCGTCATCACCGCGTCACGGTTCCGGCAGCCAGCGCTCCGCCTCGCCGAGGCGCAACAGGCCCACCAGCCCGCCACCTTCGTCTACCAGGTCGACTGGGAGTCACCCGCTCGCCGAGGGAAGCTCGGCGCCTGCCACGGCATCGAGATCCCGTTCGTCTTCGGTAGCCTCGGCCGCACCGGCGACGACCGCATGAGCGGCAGCGGCCCCGACGCCGACCACCTCGCCCGCCAGATGATGGACGCCTGGATCGCCTTCGCCCGCCACGGTGACCCCACCCACGACGGCATCGGCGACTGGCCCGCGTACGAAACCGACGAGCGCGCCACCCTGATCTTCGGCCGCGAGTCCGGCGCGGTCGAGGCGCCGTTCGAGGAAGAGCGCCAGCTCTGGTCCTCGATGATCCAGACCGCGAGGTAGTACCCCGCCGACCTCACGGGTGGTGTCGTTCACCGCGGAGCCGACCCCGGACTTCGAGAACGGCGCCGCCCCGATGCTCGCTGTCTTGTGCCCGGCACCGTACTGCCTGGATGCGCGCTGCAACGGACCTCGCCGTCCACCGGCGCATCGAAAAGGGTACTGTCCGCCCCCGTTGCGATCGCCTCGAAGGGAACCAGTCATGTTCAGAACGCGCCTGCTGCGCGGTTCGCTGAGTGTCGCATTGCTGCTCGCGTTGGTGCTCATCTCGGCCAGCTGCGCGTCGGACGGAGTCGTCGGCGCACCTACGAGTGCGGGCACGACGGGCACCGCCATCACTGCGACGGCGGACGCGTCGTATGCGTCGTCGCCGTGCCCGAGCGCAGCCTTGTCCGGGTATCCGCAGTTCGATCTCGGACCGAAGTTCACGTGTGGGTACCTGAGCGTTCCCGAGAACCGCAGCGAGCCGGACGGGCGCACGATCCGTCTCCTCGTCGCGACGTTGAAGGCCACGTCCCCGACGCCCGCGCCTGATCCGATCGTCTGGCTCACGGGCGGGGCGGGCTCTCCTGTCATCGCCGATGCGAACACCGCCGCCGGCCTGGGCATCAACGCCGACCGGGACGTGATCTTCGTCGAACAGCGTGGCAACTACTCCTCGGAGCCGAGCCTCGTCTGCCCCGAGGCGGGGGTATTCTCCGCCGAGTTGGTCACCAAGAACTACCTGGACCCGGCGACTCGGGAACTGAGCAAGGCGGCCACGACGGCGTGTCGCGATCGGCTCGCCGACACGGGCGTCGACTTCGCTGCGTACACAACGGCGGAGAATGCCCGTGACATCGCCGACGCGCGGGTTGCGTTGAAGATCGACAGGTGGAACCTCTACGGGTACTCCTACGGCACCTTGCTGGCCTTGACCGTGGTGCGCGATCACCCGGCCGGCGTCCGCAGTGTTGTTCTCGATTCGGTGGTTCCGCCGAATCTCGAACTGGTTGAAGAGTTCTGGCCGGCGGCGGCAGCCGGGTTCAAGGCGATCTTCGATGGCTGCGCGGCGCAGCCGTCGTGCGCTGCGGCGTACCCGAACGTGGCAGAGGACTTCGCGGCCACGGTGGAGCGCCTGACCACGACACCGGTCACGGTGCCCGTGGCGGATCCGGTGACCGGCGCGACGGTGCCGGTCGTCATCGACGGCTACAAGCTCGCCAACCTGCTCGTCCAGTTGGGTGGCGCGCACGAAGCGTTCTCCGAGGTCCCCGGCATCGTCGACAACCTGGCGAACGGCGACGGGAGCGAGGCGGCGGCCGTGTTGCTCGACATCAGCGCCGGCCCGCCGATCGGCAGCACGGGCCTGTCCCTGGGCGTCTATTGCCCCGAGTACGTGGCTCAGACCAGCCCGGTAGAGGTGAGGACGAAAGCCAAGGAGTCTCTGCCGCAGTTTCCCGATGCCGTGCTGGAGCAGACGCCGCAGATCCCGTTCTTCGAGAGCTGTGCGATCTGGGACGTGGGCACAGCCCCTCTCGACGTGCACGCGCCCGTCGTGAGCGATGTACCCGTGTTGTTGATGGCCGGCACCTTCGACACCATCACCGGGGTGTCCTGGATCGAGGCCGTGGCCCCGGGCCTGGCGAGATCCCAGACCGTCGTCGTCCCGGGGGTGGGCCACGAGACGATCAAGTCGGGCCCCTGCCCGCTGGCGGTGATGAACCAGTTCATCGCCAAGCCCATGGATCCAGTCGACCGCACATGCGTCGACAACTTGGCGCTCCCGACGTTCAAGACACCCTGACCGTGCACCACGTGCGTTCGGCGAGTGGGTCTGCCGCGGGTTTTGTTGACATGCGACCGGAGGTCGAGACGGCTGCCGTGAGCTCGTTCGCCGTGGTGAGGATCCCGGCCATGACGCTTCTCCTGAGATCGAGGTGCTCGGATCGTCACAGGACCGGTGCGCCCACCGGTGGATTCCGCCCAGCCGATCGACAGAGCATTCGTTCCGAATTCGACCACGCGAAGGGCCGTCAGGGGTGCAGGCGCTGCTTCGACGCTCGCTCGGTGCGCGGCGAGCAGGAGGTGTCGGCCCCAACCGACGTCACGGAAGGAGCGCGACGCGGATCTCGGCACGCGTGGTGATGGCGAGCTTCGAGAAGGTGCGATGGAGGTTGTTCTCGACGGTCCGCACGGAGATGGCGAGCCGCTTGGCGATGTCGGGGTTGGCCAGGCCGCCGGCGGCGAGCGCAGCGACCTGGCGCTCGCGGTCGGTGAGCGCCTCGACCGATCGCTCGACGAGGACGGTGGTGCCGACGAGGCCCGGACAGTGACCGAGGTGGTCGTCGAGCGCCGCCAGCCACGCGCCGGCCTCGGCCGAGCGTCGATCCGGTGCGCTGCGATAGGCCGCGGCGTACGACTCGGCGGCGCCGATCCCGAACTGCGTGGCGGCGAACATGGCCGCTGCGTCGGCCATCGCGGCGGCGTCGTGGCGGTGGCTGGCATCGACGATGGCGACGACGCCGGCGGCGAAGTCCGGGGCGCCGGCCGCCACCTGCGGCGCCAGCTCCTCGACCCGCTCGACGTCGGCGGGTCCGACGCGGTCCATCCGGGCGAGGCCGTGGAGGGCCATCAGCTCCGAGCGTCCGACCCGGCGATCGGCAGCGAACTGCAAGGCCTGGCGCATGCGGTCCTCCCCGGCGTCGGTGCGCCCCAGATGGACGAGCGTCATCCCGACCATGTTCTCGTAGTCGGGGAGCATGAGCGGAGTCACGACGTCGGCGTCCCGCTCGGCATCGGCGAGCACCCGCTCGGCCTCGACGAGGCGACCGGCCAAGGCCAGGCTCTGGGCCAGACCCGCGTTGTAGAGCGTGCGCAACGATCCCGGCTTCGACGGATAGCCACGGAACCGGGTGAAGGCGTCGATCGAGTCGTCGATCCGGCCCACGAAGAGCGCGGTCATCCCGCGATGGCCAATCATCTCGCGGGCGCGCTCGTGGTCGTGGGTGGCGCGGGCGACCTCCGCGACGGTGCCGTCGAACTCGTAGGCCTGCTCGAAGCGGCCGGCCAACATGAGCAGCGACGAGGCGGCGGCATCGATCACCACCGCCTTCGGATGGCGGTACGTCGGGTCGGCCAGCCGGCCCTCCAGCCGGCCGAAGGCCTCCAGGGCCCGGCCCTGGTTCCCGCTGTACAGCGACGACACCAAGGTGATCTCGTCGGCGTCGCCCAGTCCCTCGATGCCGGCGGCGCGCACCTCGTCGGCCTTGGCGCACGCGTCGTCGAGCAGTCCGGTGGCAACAAGGCCCAGCGCCGTGAGGAGGTCGGCGAAGGCGGTGGTGTCCAGCCGGTCGTCCGCCCACGCCGCGACCTCGACGTCGAGGCCGTCGGGTGGGACACCGAGACCGGTCAGCCGGGCGAGCGGACCGGTGAAGCGCAGGAGGAAGCGGGCGACGTCGACGACGTCCTCCGGGGTGACGGCCTGGAACTGGCCGGCCCGGAGGACAGCGACCACCTCGTCGTAGCGCTCGGCCTGGGCCAGCACGAGGGCCAGCTCGAGGGTGGTGTCCACACTGGGGTCGGTGCGCGAGAGGCGGTCGGCGATGAGGCAGGCGAGGTCGGTGTCGAAGCGACGCGACGCCTCGCTGCGACCCCACTGGAGCTCGCCGGCCGGGATCGCGCGGTCGACGGCGAACGACCAGCGCAGACACTGCAAGCGGCTCGTCGGATCCAGTTCGTGCGCCGCGCCGATGCGATCGAGAGCGCCCGACAGCCGGCGCCGCAGGTGAACGGGGTCGAGGCGCTCGGCGATGAACTGGCGCATCAGGGGGTGGGCAACGGTCACCGCCTCGTCGCCGGCGAGCCAGCCGGCCCCGACGAGCGCCTCGATCGTGTCATCCGAGGCGAGCCGACCGGCGAGTGATCGGGAGACCGAACCAGCGTGGGCCACCAGCTCGAGGCAGGCGACCGCTCCGGGGTCACTCGGGAGTCGACCCTCGAGCAGTGCGCCGAGGCGAGCCGACGGGTCGGCGTCGGCGGCGAGGCCCATCCGGCGGTCGGCGCGCACCCACTTGTCGCGGGCGGTGAGGTCGCGCACGATCTCCCGCAGCAGCATCGGGTTGCCCCCGCTGAGCGCGGCAAGCTGTGCCGTCGCCTCGGTGGTCGGTTCGGCGCCGATCGCCAGCTCGACGGCCAGACCGACCATCGAGTCGTCGAAGGGTGTGATGGCGATCGTCGGCAGACCAGCGTCGGCAGCGGCCGCGAGCAGTTCGGCCGGCGGTGGCTGGTCCGGGCGGTGGGTGATCGTGACCCGGTTGCCACGACGCACGTGGTCGGCGAGCACGGCGGCGGACTCGGCGTCGAGGTGGGCGGGATCGTCGATGATCACCGGCCGGTCGAGTCGGGCGAGGCGGTCGAGCCACGACTGCAAGTGGGTCACCGCGTCGTCATCTGGGCGCGGCGGGGGGCCGTCGTCGGCGGTCACCTCGGCGAGGTGGAGCGCTCCGAAGGAGATGGCGGCGAGGCCCTCCATCCCGGTGACGACGACCGGTCCGGGGTCCGTCCCGGCGACGAGGCGCGCCGCGGTCGACTTGCCGACGCCACCCGGCCCGACGAGCACGCAGCCACGTTCGGCCTGCTCGATCCGTTGGTGCAGCGCCCACCGCTCGACCAGCGGCCAGGCATCGGCGGGGGCCGTCAAGGGCGTAGCACGTCGGCGAGCTCCCGGCGGCGGGAGATGCCGAGCTTCGAGTAGACGCGTCGCAGCGTGTTGTCGACGGTGCGGGGTGAGAGGTCGAGACGGACGGCGATGACCTTGCTGGCCAGCCCGTCAGCGGCGAGGTGGGCGATCTCGGCCTCGCGATCGGTGAGCTGGGCCCGGCCATCCGTCGTCGGCAGGGCGCCAGGCACGGCCAGCGAGGTGCAGGCGGTGATGGCACGGTCGAGCCGGGCGCGGGCGACCAACAGGGTTGCGGCCGCGCCAGGATCGCTCGACGCGGCAGTGACGAGCAGGGCGAGGGCCGCGGCCGTGGCATCGACCTCGAAGTTGTGGGCGTCCATGGCGGCCAGCTCGTCGGCGAGCGTGGCCAAACGAGCTGCGTCGCCCGCCGTCGCCGCGACGACGACGGCCGCCGCGGCGCGGATGAGCGGCGCATCGACCGTGGCCACGGTGGCGGCCAGGGCGTCGCCGTCGATCGGCCGGCCCAGGCCGAGGCGGACCAGGCTGAGGCGACTGATGGCGTGGAGCCAGTGGTACCCGAAGGCTGCGGCCTCGTCGG